>JAJTEF010000001.1:0-94335 GCA_021300355.1 Sphingomonadaceae bacterium
CCGGGGTTGATGGCGGTGTCGGTTTGAATGAAGCGGTCATATGCGCCACCGGCGCCGATGTTGCGCTGAAGCGCGGAGATAATGCCTGCGGTCACGGTGTTGCCAGGGCCAAGCGGGTTACCGATCGCAATGACCCAGTCGCCCACACGGCTTTTCCTGGAATCGGCCATTTTGACGAACGGCAAATCGGTTGCACGGATTTTGAGCAACGCGATGTCTGACTGTGGATCACGGCCAACGATTTCAGCCTGATATTCCTTGCCATCAAACAAGGTGACGGTCACGCGGTCAACCGCATCGCCCGATGGCCCCCCCGCGACGACATGGTTGTTGGTCACGATATAGCCATCGCTCGAGATCAAAAAGCCTGAGCCACCGCTTGCTTGATCCTGTGTCACTGGGCGGCGTTCGCCGGTTAGCGGGTTAAAGCTGGTCGCGACTTGCACCTTTTGGCGCGTGGCGATGTTCACCACCGCTGGCTGCAACTGTGCGGCCAAGTCTGCAAAGCTTGACGGTGCTCCGCCGGGCGCGAGATTAACTTGTTCCGAAACAGCAAGGCCGGTTTGCGCGGTCACGGGATTGTCGTTGACCAAAGCTACGGCGCCGCCTGTCATTAAAAGCGCGGTGGTAACTGCATAAGCGTAACGCACAGATATCATTCCTCTCGTATATTCATCTGGGCAGCAGGCCCGAAAGTCCGCCATTCGATGGCGTGGTAAAGCTTAACGCCAATTGAATGGATGCCATCCAATTGGCCAAAGTCATCCGTCATTCGACTAACGCCCGGTACGGAATTTCTCAAGATACGCGTTTTGCGGCGACAAGATGATGTTGCTTGATCCTTCGCCATTCTGGAAAGTTTGGCGATAGCTCTGCATAGCGCGGTAGAAGTCGTAGAAACCCGGATCCTTGCCATAGCTTATGGCGTAGATGCGTGCAGCTTCGGCTTCGGCATCAGCGCGGATAATCTGCGCTTCTTTCTGGCCCTCGGCATCAATGGCAATCGCTTCCTGATTACGCGCGCTGCGCATCCGGTTATAGGCCGACTGTAGCGTTGCTGCGGGCAAATCCGCGCGCTTAATGCGGACATCAATGACTTCAGCGCCATATTTCTTGGCTTCGCGGTTCAACGCCGTCTGGATATTTTCCATAACTTCGCCGCGCTCGGCACTCAGCAAGGCAACAAATGTGCGCTTGCCCAATTCGTTGCGAAGCGATGAGCCCAAGATTGTCTTCAACTGGTCGCGCAGGCGATCCTCGGTACGGATGGTCCGATACATCACATCAGGTTGCGTGATGCGGAACCGGGCAAAAGCGTCGACTTGCAGGCGCAGCTGGTCCGTGGAAAGCACTTCCTGTTGATCCATTTCGACGCTCAACACGCGCTTGTCGATAATCTGGATTTGTTCAACAAGCGGCACACGGAAGGTGAGGCCCGCACGTGTTTCGCCAAATCGTTCGTTCGGACGATATTTGTTCACAACGCGGTCAACCTTGCCGTAACTGCTGATAATCGCTTGTTGCGTTTCAGGGACGATGGTGACCGACATGCTCAACAAAATGAGCGTACCGATCCCAATCAATGCCAGATAAATGGGGTTTCTGATGATATTCGTCATCATTGCTTTTTTCCTGTCACAACAACGGGTTCAGCCTTTTGTGCGGCCTTTTTCTGAAATTCAGGGAGCGGGAGGTACGGCGTCACGCCGCCGGTTTCGACAATCGTCTTGTCGACCTTGCCAAGCACCTGCTCCATCGTTTCATAATATAGCCGCCTTTTGGTGACTTCGGGCGCTTCCTTATACTGCACGTAAATCTTGTCGAACTCGGCAGTTTCACCCAGAGCCAACTCGGTAACGCGGCTGGCATACGCACGGGCATCGTTCAGATAGCTCTCGCGGCGTTGTTGCGCTGCGTTTACTTCGCGGAATGCGTCATTCACTTCCGCGGGTGGGTCTGATTGACGGATTGAAATGCTCTGCACCAACACACCAGCGCGATATTCGTCCAATATCTGCTGCATCCGGCGGCGCACTTCCAATTCGATTGCGCCACGGCCCGGGCCAATGGCTTGTGTAAGATCAAAATTGGCAACGGCGGCGCGCATGGCGCTTTCCGCGACTTCCTTGACCGTGCCTTCAGGGCTGTCGAGTTGAAACAGGAACAATGAGGGGCTCTTGATCGACCAGCGGACGTCGTAGGCCATATCGATGATGCTCTGGTCTTTTGTCAGGACCAGATTTTCGCTGCTTGCCTTAGGCGAACCGATGGAGGTCGTCTGAATCTGCTTGGTATCAATCTTGGTGATACTCTCAATGGGCGACGGCAGCGTGAAACGAATGCCCGGCTGCACCGTACGGGCATATTTGCCAAGCTGGGTTACAACGCCTTCCTGTTCAGGACCAATCCGGTGGATCGTCGACCAGGCCAGCCAGAGCACCAGAAAACCACCAACGATAAGCGGCCACCAGCTTTTGCCATCGGGCCGTTGCGGAATGCCACCAAAGCCACCGCCTTTGCGGCGCAGCAATTCTTCCAATGACGGGCCGCGGGTCCGCGATTGTTTCGCCGCGCCTTCCGGCGTCGGGTCCCACGGGTTAACCGGATCAGGCTTTGATCGGCCGCCTTTGTCATTTGCGTTACCGGATGTACCGGTGTCGTGGGAATCGTCTGAATCCCACGGTCCTTTGCCTTCTACCGCCAAAATCTGTGACCCCTGCTCGTCAATTTTTCTGCTCATAAAGTCTATGTAGTAGCGGTTTTTCAGAAAAACAGTGTCAATCCCGCAATTCTGAATCTATTCGGCATGATATGCCAAATATTGAACATTTTTCTGATATAATTTCTGCCGTCGCCGGCGCTCGTGCGAGCGGTTTGAAAATCGTCGATGGCGCGGTTTCGCTTGTGCTTGACGTGTCGGGCTTGAACGCGGATGCGCGCGCACAAATGGAAGCCGATGTTCGCAGCGCCGCTGAACGCGCAGGCGCGACGTCGGTTCGGATCATGTTGACGGCGGAGCGGATTACGCCGCGCCTGATCGCTGTTGCCAGCGGCAAAGGCGGCGTGGGTAAATCAACGCTGTCGACGAACCTTGCCATCGCCATGGCGCGGGCCGGCCGATCGGTTGGGCTGGTTGATGCCGATATCTACGGTCCATCGCAACCGCGGTTGATGGGTGTTGAAGGCGTGAAGCCTGAAGCCGAAGGCAAGAATATGATACCCGTAATGGGTGCTGGCGGCGTGCCTTTCCTGTCGATGGGCCAGTTGGTCAATCCGGGTCAGGCGATTGCGTGGCGTGGCCCCATGGCGGGCAATGCCCTGTCGCAGCTTGTCGACGCCAAATGGGGTGATGTGCGCGACATCGTGGTCGATATGCCGCCGGGTACCGGCGACATCCAATTGTCGATGATCCAAAAGCACAAGCCCGTCGGCGCCGTTATCATTTCGACGCCGCAGGATTTGGCATTGATTGACGCCACCCGCGCCATAAGCTTTTTTGACACCGCGAAAGTCCCGATCATTGGCCTCGTTGAAAATATGGCCGGCTATCTCTGCCCGCATTGCGGCGAAATGAGCGATCCTTTTGGCTCGGGCGGAGCCGAAGCGGCGGCAAAGGAATTGGGTATTCCGTTCTTGGGTCGCATTCCGCTGGATATCAAAATCCGCATGGCAAGCGATGCGGGCAATCCGCCGGCACTGGATGACGGCCCCATTAGCGATGCCTATGCCGCGATTGCCCGGCAAGTGTCTGCATGGGTGGATGCGCCAAAGGCCGCGCCTGCATGACGGAAGACGCCGGGGCAAGCGAAGGCATTAGCCGCCGAAAGCTGATCATTGGTGGCGGCGCTGGCGTCGGTTTGCTTGTGGCGTGGGGCCTGTGGCCACGCCGCTACACGCCCAATTTACGGACGGTAGAGGGCGAGCATCTTTTCGGACCGTGGCTTAAAATTGCCGAGGACGGCAAAATCGTCGTGGGCGTTCCACAAAGCGAGTCTGGCCAAGGCGTGTATACCGCATTGGCGCAGATCGTCGCCGGAGAGCTTGGCGCTGACTGGCGGTCGGTGGCAGTGCAGCCAGTGCCGCCAAGTCCGATATTCGCAAATACATTATTGGCGCGCGAGTGGGCCCCGGCATTCATGCCCGAAAACCTGTCGCTCAACGCAGATGGCGGTCCCGTTGCCAGCGGCATTAATGAACTTGCGAGACGCGACGTCTTTGTGGTGACCGGCGGATCATCCTCCATTCGGCAATTTGAAAAGCCATGCCGTGAAGCTGGCGCAGCGGCGCGGGCGGTCTTGTGTCAGGCCGCGGCAGCGCGCTGGGACGTTTCGTGGGAACAGTGCCAAACGGACCGCGGCTTTGTAGTCTTTGGAAAGAAACGCCTCGCATTTGCTGATCTTGTCATTGAAGCATCAGAGCTCGCGCCGCCATCGCCGATTCCGCTGAATTCTTCGCCGCGCAACCGCCTTTCGGGCCGTGACGCGCCGCGGCTCGATTTGTCTGCCAAGGTGGATGGCAGCGCAAGCTTTGCGGGCGACATTCGTTTGCCCGATATGCTCTACGCGTCGGTCAGGGGCGGACCAGCGGGCGACACCAGGTTGAAATCTGCCAACACAAAAGCGACCCTGAAAATGCGCGGCGTGGTGCAAGTGGTGCGCACCAAAAGCTGGGTTGCTGCGGTGGCGAGCAATTGGTGGGCAGCCAACACCGCGCTCGATGCGATGACGCCCGTCTTCGCAACCAAAGGTGGTTTGGCGGACAGCCAGAAAATCCGACAGTCGCTTGGCGACGCTATCGCCAAAGGCCCCGGCTTTCGTGCCTTCAAATCAGGCGACGTTGACGCTGCAATGGCCCCCGAGACGGCAACGCGCATTTTTAAGGCCGACTATTCGGTGGGTGCGGCGGTGCACGCCCCTATTGAAACACGGTCTGCGACGGCGGATTATCGCAATGGTCGTCTGCAATTATGGATCGCATCACAAGCGCCTCAGGCCGCGCGGGTTGCCGCAGCAAACGCCATTGGCATCGATGTAAATGATGTCGTTCTCTACCCCGTCATGGCGGGCGGAAGTTTCGACCGCAATTTTGACAATGTGATTGCCGCGCAAGTTGCGGTCATTGCCAAGGAAGTGGGCCGGCCAGTTCAACTGGTCTGGTCGCGTCCTGAAGACTTCTTGCGGGATCATGTCCGCACACCGGCGCTGGGCCGTTTATCCGCCGCGATAAATGCCGAAGGCGCCGTGACCGCCATGAGCGTGCGGTTAGCCGCGGCATCCAGCATGCGTGAGCTTGCAAACCGGATCGATGGACAAAGCGTTGACGCAGCGCGCAAGGCGTCCGCAGGCGAATTTGACGCGCTCGCGGTGCGCGGTGCGGAGATACCATATGCCATTCCCAATCTGACGGTTGACCATTTCCCCGTGCGCATGCCGATGCCAACCGGGCCGTGGCGTAGCCTTGCCAACAGTTACAACTGCTTCTTCGTCGAAGGTTTCATTGACGAGCTTGCCCAGAAAGCTGGCGTCGAGCCCTTGTCGTTTCGCATGCAAATGCTTGTCGGCCAAACGCGCCTTGCCCGATGCCTTACGGGCGTCGCCAATATGGCGGGATGGGACGGTGGTGCATCAGGCAGCGGACGCGGCATTGCGTGCCACAGCATGCGCGGCAGCCACATTGCCGTTATCGTGACGGCGCGTACTAGCGAAACCGGCGTGCGTGTCGATCGTATTCATGCGATGGCGGATTGCGGGCGGCTCATTAATCCCGATCTCGCGCGCCAGCAGATTGAGGGCGGCATTGTGTTTGGATTGGCACAAGCATTGGGTTCAACAACCGAATATCAGAACGGCCTGCCAACCGCCCGCCGTCTGCGCGATGTGGACCTGCCGAAATTGACCGACGTGCCAGAAATCACCGTTGAATTTGCGCGCAGCGATGCGGCGCCGGGCGGTGTGACTGAACTCGGGGTGCCGCCAGTTGCACCCGCACTTGCAAACGCATTATTCTCTGCAGCGGGAATACGTTTGCGTGAACTTCCATTGCTGTCCCGGGGACTATAATGACATTACCAACGAACCACCCACCCGTAGCGACGCCCAAAGTCGGCGTCCTGCTGGTGAATCTGGGTACGCCAGACGCACCGACGACGTCAGCGGTGAAGCGCTATTTGAAACAGTTTCTATCGGATCGTCGCGTTGTCGAAATTCCGCCTTTGGTGTGGCAACCAATTTTACGCGGCATCATTTTGAACACCCGTCCGCAAAAATCCGCGAAGGCATATGCCAAGGTATGGACCGAAAAAGGATCGCCGCTGGCGTTTTTTACAGCCGGACAGGCGGAAGCGTTGCAGGCGTGTATGGAAGGGATCGCCGATGTGCGGTACGCCATGCGTTATGGCAATCCGTCGGTCGCTGATCAACTGGCCGCGATGAAAGCGGCGGGGTGCAACCGGATTTTGATCGCGCCATTATATCCGCAATATTCGGGGGCGACGACAGGTACTGTGCTTGATGAAGCCTATGCTACGCTCACCGCCATGCGTTGGCATCCGGCGATCCGGACGCTGCCCGCTTATCATGATGATGCGCGCTATATCGGCGCGTTGAAGACGTCGATTGAAGCGTCGCTTGCGAAACTGGATTTCGTACCCGACGCGCTTGTGATCAGTTTCCACGGGATGCCGGAACGGACGCTCCATTTGGGGGATCCTTATCATTGCCACTGCCAAAAAACCGCACGGCTTCTGTCGGAAGCCATGGGCCGCGCGCTTGTTGTCAGTTTCCAATCGCGTTTCGGGCGAGCAAAATGGCTTGAACCCGCCACGGACGACACGCTGATGAAGCTTGCGCGCGAAGGGACAAAGAAAGTCGCGATCTTTGCGCCGGGCTTTTCGGTTGATTGCCTCGAAACGCTCGAAGAACTGGCGATGCAAGGACATGAGCAGTTCGAAGAAGCGGGCGGCACGCATTATGCCTATCTGCCGTGCCTGAACGACAGCGATATCGGCATGGATATGCTTGAACAGATTATCGGGCAGGAACTGGCTGGCTGGATCTGATCATTGGCGCAGCGTGGCTGCGGCTTTTTTGTGCTAACGTTTACGGCAACTTGCACTTGTGCCCTTGTCCATTAATCATGGCGGAAATAGCGATGAGGAGAGCAATGCATGTCACGAATTGCGGTGGTTACAGGCGGGACCAGAGGTATTGGTGAAGCGATCTGTTTGAAGCTTCAAGAAAAAGGCCGGATGGTCATCGCCAACTATGGTGGCAATGACGCGGCCGCCAAGGCGTTTTCAGAAAGGACCGGCATTGCGGTGCGGAAGTGGGACGTTGGCGATCACCAAAGCTGTCTGGACGCCTGCGCGGCGATTGAGGCTGAGTTCGGGCCGATCGACATCATGGTCAACAACGCGGGCATCACCCGCGATGCTACGATGATGAAGATGACATTTGAACAATGGGATGAAGTGATCCGTGTCGACCTGACCGGATGTTTCAACATGGCCAAGGCGGTATTTGCGGGCATGCGCGAACGCAAATGGGGGCGCATCGTGAACATCGGCTCAGTCAACGGCCAAGGCGGCCAAATCGGCCAGGTGAACTACGCCGCGGCAAAATCAGGCATCCATGGTTTCACCAAATCGCTTGCCGCTGAAGGTGCGCGCTATGGCGTGACCGCCAATGCAATCGCGCCGGGCTATATCGGCACCGAAA
This sequence comes from Sphingomonadaceae bacterium, assembly GCA_021300355.1. Taxonomy (GTDB): domain Bacteria; phylum Pseudomonadota; class Alphaproteobacteria; order Sphingomonadales; family Sphingomonadaceae; genus Sphingorhabdus_B. Next base: position 7,716 of record JAJTEF010000001.1, read on the forward strand.
TGCTGTCGACCATCCCGGAAAATGTGATGGAAAAGATCGTCGCCCAAATTCCCGTGGGCCGATTAGGTCAACCGGACGAAATCGCCCGCGGCGTCGAATTTTTGACGAGCGACAATGCAGGCTTCATCACCGGTTCGACTTTGTCGATCAACGGTGGTCAGCACATGTATTGATGGACGTCGGCGGGTGAGCGACATTTATCATCCACCCGTCAAGCGCAGCATGACGGTGGCGGGGCATCAAACCTCCATCAGTCTGGAACCGCTTTTCTGGGACGCGTTGAAACGGGCTGCCGAGCAGAAGGATTTGCCCGTCAATGCGCTGGTCGCGCAAATCGATGTTGAGCGTCTGGAATCGGGCACGCCCTGCGGGTTGGCGAGTGCGATTCGGTTGTGGGTGATGGCGAACGCATAAAGGGTTCCGTCACATCGACCTGTCCCGTCGGTTAAAGACCTGCTTCGACCGCTATTCGGACGGCATCTGCAGCATTCGACGTCGACAGTTTCTTGAACATCAGCATGCGGTGCATCTGAACCGTTTTTTCGCTTAAGGACAATCGATAGGCAATCTGCTTTGTCCGGAAACCGCGGGCCATCTGCTGCAAAATCTCGCGCTGGCGGGGCGAAAGTCGGTCGACGATCTGTGCAGCCTGTTGTTGCCGCACCAGCCCAATGCTTTCCTCTTCCGGAAGGACTTCGATTTGGGATCCGACGAACAGCTCAAGATTCCCATCATCGTCGAACAATGGCGCAATCATCACCGCGTTGCGAAAGGGGGAGCCGTCTTTCCGGTAATTGATGAGCTCTGCCAGTGCAGGGTGCTTCCCATATACTGCGGAACGCAGTTTTTCGGTCTGGCCATTTTCGGTGTCCGGACCGCGCAAGAAACGGCAGTTGCGGCCGATAACTTCGTCTTCTGCATAGCCGGTCAACGCACAAAAAGCCGCATTCACCGCAATCAGGGGATTGTCTGGCTTGGTGGGGTCGCTGACGACGGTTGCGATGGGGCTAAAGCGGATCGAATCCAAAACTGGATGACGCGTGGCTCGGCTTGGCTTCGGATTCAAATTCGTTTTCACTTCCATGGAAGATGCCGCAAAAATATCAATGTGGCAACTGTTCCTTCAAAGCGACGCTCGAAGCAAATCGCGCTCTTTAGTCTGAGCCGACCCGCTCAACATCCGCGCCGACAAGCTGAAGCTTTTCTTCTAGCCGTTCATAGCCCCTGTCGAGGTGGTACAGACGGCTCACATGCGTTTCGCCCTCTGCGACCAGGCCCGCGATCACAAGGCTCATAGAGGCTCTCAAATCGGTTGCCATCACAGGCGCGCCCGTCATTTTCTTCACGCCGTGGACAATGGCCGTACGGCCCTTGGTTTCGATATGCGCGCCCATACGGTTGAGTTCGGGCACGTGCATGTACCGGTTTTCGAAAATTGTTTCGGTCAGAACACTTGCGCCGTCCGCCATGCACAGCATGGCCATGAACTGCGCCTGCATATCGGTCGCAAAGCCCGGATATGGCGCGGTTGAAATCGTCAGCGGCTTTAATTTGCCATCGGACGCGATGCGGATCCCGCCTGCGGTTTCTTCAACCGTGACGCCTGATTGGCGCAGCGCATCCAGCGTTGCGTCCATTTCGCTCGCCTTTGCGCCGACAAGTTCAATATCGCCGCCGGTAATGGCTGCGGCGCAGGCATAGCTGCCCGCTTCGATCCGGTCGCTCATGACGCGGTATGTCGCGCCATGCAGACGGTCTTTACCGTGAATGATAAGGTCGGATGTGCCGATGCCTTCAATCTGCGCGCCCATCGCGACAAGCAAGTTGCACAAATCGACGATTTCCGGTTCGCGCGCGGCATTGTGCAGAACACATGTGCCCTTCGCGAGGCTGGCCGCCATCAGCGCGTTTTCGGTCGCACCCACGGACACGACTGGGAAGGTATAGGTCCCGCCGGGAATGCCTTTTTTGGCGACCGCCTTCACATATCCTGCAGCGACTTCAATTTCGACGCCAAAGGCCTCAAGCGCTTTTAGGTGAAGGTCGATTGGCCGGTTGCCGATGGCGCATCCGCCGGGCAACGACACGGTCGCCTCGCCCGCACGGGCAAGCATTGGGCCCAAAACCAGAATCGACGCGCGCATTTTGCGGACAAGGTCATAGGGCGCGATGTTTGTGGTGATACGCGTCGCTTCGAGCGTCATCACGCGGCCGAAATCTTCAGGGCGCGATCCGGCAACCGTCGTGGAAATACCGAACTGGTTCATCAAATGCTGAAAACCATCAATGTCCGCCAAGCGCGGCAAATTGCGCAAGGTCAGCGGCTCGTCGGTCAGCAACGCGCATGGTATCAGCGTCAATGCGCTGTTCTTCGCACCTGAAATGGGGATCTTGCCCTTGAGCGTATTGCCGCCGCGTACGATTATCTTATCCATCGCAGGGTATTTAGCGGGAATCGATTGCGGCGCAACTTAGGAATTGGAAGTCACGACATCGTGAGCGCAATCTCAAGCTGACCAAGCCGTTCTTTCCCCCAATATATCTCGTCGCCCACAAAGAATGTCGGGACGCCAAATGCCCCACGTTTGGCGGCATCTTCGGTATTCGCGATCAATTCCGCCTTCACCGCGGGATCCTCGGCCTTGGCGAGCAATGCTGCACTGTCGATGCCAGCTGCATCTAGAACCGACGCGATGATCTGTGCATCGCTCATGTCCGCGCCGTCTTCCCACATCGCCGCCATCACTGCGTCCACATAAGGCGCAAAGCAGCCGAGATGCTGCGCGGCAACCGCGCCGCGCATCAGTTGCAGGGAATTGATGGGAAAGCGCGGGTTCATTTTGAACGGCAGCGCATGTGCTTTTACGAAGCGGTCGAATTCCAGCATCTCATAATTGCGTTTTGCAGGTGTCTCGGCATAGCGCATGAACGGTGCTTGGTTGTTGGTAAGCTTGAACAGTCCCCCCAGCGAGATAGGGATATAGACCGCTTCGGCGCCCGTACGTGCGCATATATCGGGCAGCATCTTGTGTGCGAGATAGCTGTTGGGCCCGCCGAAATCGAAAAGAAATTGGAAGCTTTTGGTCATTAAAAATTTTCCGTCCACGGCCGTAAATCCACCTCATGCGTCCACGCACTGCGGTGTTGTTTGTGTAATGCCACATATTGCAGCGCAATCGCATCAGGTGACAACACGCCGTCCGCTGCCTTGGCCGCTTCGAAATTGGGGTGAATGCCCCTGATAAAGGCCGTGTCAATTCCGCCATCAATGATGACATGCGCAACGTGAATATTCTTCGGCCCAAGTTCGCGCGCCATTGATTGCGCCAGCATGCGCAGCGCGCCTTTTGCGCCGGAAAAGGCTGAAAAACCGCTTCCACCGCGTATACTGGCAGTCGCGCCGGTGAAAATGATTGTTCCCGACCGGCGCTCAACCATCCGGCGCGCCGCTTCGCGTCCCATGAGGAAACCCGCAAAGGCCGCCATTTCCCAGACCTTGCGATAAACCTGTGCGGTCATATCCAAAATTGAGAAGTTCACATTGGCGCCGATGTTGAACACGGCAACCTCAATCGGGCCCACATCGCGTTCAATCGCGTCAACCATTGCCACGACTTCTTCTTCGATACGCGCGTCTGCGGGATAGGCGCGGGCAGCATAGCCCTCCGCATGAATGGACTTTACCAGCGCGTCCAATTCATCGGCGTTACGCGCACGTCGGTTGACACAAGCGGTGTAGCCTTCGCGGGCAAACGCCTTTGCAATTGCTCCGCCCGTTGCGTCACCTGCGCCAACTATCAATGCTGCTGCCATATTATTTCTCCTTGCACGACGGGATGACTTGCCAGCCCGGAATTTGCAACCGATAGTCGGCCAATAAAGTCTTGGGAGAGTGCGATGCGTTTCAAATATGGGCTGCTTTGCGCATTTGCGCCTTTGCTATTGGCTGCGGCGCCCGCCCAAACGACCGACATCATTCTAACGGGCGGGTCGATACTCACCATGGCTGGCGATCAGCCGGAGTTTGTTGAGGCCATATTGCTGCGCAACGGCAAAATCGCCGCTCTTGGCACGCTCGCTTCCGTAAAAAAGCTGCCGCCAAAAAGATCGAAATGGTGGAACTAAAAGGGCGCACCGTTCTGCCCGGATTTATCGATGCGCACGGGCATATGGGCTATGTCGGGCAGAATGCGTCGATGGCGCAATTGCAACCGCCGCCCGTCGGGACCGTTACATCGATCGCAGAGTTGCAGGACGCGCTGCGCCAATATCCACGCCCCGATGGCAGGCCCCTGATTATTGGCAATGGCTATGACGACTCGCAACTGGCCGAGCGGCGCCATCCGACACGGGCGGATCTGGATGCGGTTTCCAGCAATGTTCCGATCTTGATACTGCATGTCAGCGGGCATTTTGCCGCGATGAATTCGGCTATGCTCAAGCTGGTTGGCTATACCCCAGAAACGCCCGATCCCATGGGCGGGGTGATCCGGCGTGAGGCCGATGGCAAAACCCCCAATGGCGTGCTGGAGGAAACGGCGCTCTATCCCGTGATGAAAGTGCTGACACCGCCGAGCATGGATGCCAGCATCGCGCCGCTGGTGACGGGTGCCAAAATCTATGCCGCCAACGGTATCACCACCGGGCAGGACGGACGGATCATGCCGGAAAGCTGGGCAGCGATGGAGGAGGCGGACCGGCGCGGGCTATTCCCGATTGATGTCGTGGCGCTAACCTCTTTTGAACGCGACTGGCCCGCGGCGGTGCGTGCGCGGATTGGAAAGCCATATCCAGCGGGCGGGCATTTGCGCATTGGCGGCATTAAATTGACGCTCGATGGTTCGCCGCAGGGACGCACGGCATGGTTGAAAGACCCGGTACCCATCCCGCCACATGGCCAGAAAGAGGGCTATGCCGGTTATCCGGCGATTGATCTGAAATTGTTCAACGGCAAACTGGCGGATGCCGCACAAAATGGCTGGCAGGTGTTTGTCCATGTCAACGGCGATGCCGCGGCGCAGGCATTGATCGACGGCGTCCGGGATAATGGTCTGGCAGGCAAACGCACCATCGCCATCCACAATCAAGTGGTTCAACTCGATCAGCTAAAGGACATGAAGGCGCTGGATATCCAGCCCAGCTTTTTTGCCAACCATACCTATTATTGGGGCGACTGGCACCGCGACGTAGCCCTTGGGCCCAAGCGCGCCGATTTTATCTCGCCACAGGCAACGGGCTGGGCATTGGGGCTGCGCCCGACGGCGCATAATGATTCCCCGGTTGTGCCGCCCGACATGATGCGGCTGGTCTGGTCATCGGTGAACCGGCTGACGCAGAGCGGCGACATATTGGGGCCAATGGAGCGGATATCGCCCTATCGCGCATTGCAACAAGTGACGATCAATGCCGCGTGGCAAATCGGAGAGGATGGAGACAAAGGTAGCCTAGCGACGGGTAAGCGCGCGGACCTTGTCATTCTGGACGGAAACCCGCTGACCGTGGACGCGGCCAAAATACACAGCATCAAAGTGGTCGCGACGATAAAGGATGGCAAAACAATATATGGGTCGATTGGTTCGCCGAGCAAACCTTAGGTCCTGGCCCTAGTCTTTTTCCAAAGTACATTGCAGCGGGTGCTGATTTTTTTGGGCGAAGTCCATGACTTGCGTCACCTTCGTTTCGGCAACTTCATAAGTGAAGATGCCGCACACGCCGACGCCCTTTTGATGGACATGTAGCATCACGCGGGTGGCCTGATCTGTGTCCATCTGAAAAAATGCCTTCAGCACATGAACGACGAACTCCATCGGCGTATAATCGTCGTTGAGTAGCAGGACTTTATACAGGCTGGGCTTTTGCGTCTTTGGCCGTGTACGCGTGGCAAGGCCGACGCCGGGTGTGCCGCCTGGTTTGTCGTCGTCATCATGTGCCATGTGGATCTGCATCACTCTAAAATAGGTCAGGGTAGGGTGACTGTGCAACCCCTGTTCCATATCAATTTCGTTTGGCCAAAAAGAAACCGCCCTTTCCGCAGGGGAAAGGACGGCTCTTTTATGATTGCGCTAGCGTTTCTCGGTTGCCCACCACCATAAGGAGGAGAGAGAGAAGGCAGCAGGCGCGAAATGCATCAGCGCAATAACCTCGGAAAACTTATGCAGCTTTCTTGAAAAGCTCAGTCGTTACCGCGATGCGGTTCGAAATCGGCTGGAACATTTCGTTTACCAGCTTGACCATCGCTTCGGTGTTCTTCGAACCCTGCGCTACCGCAGTGTCAAAGCCCTTGCGTGCCAGTTCACCCTGCAGCTTCACGAAATCGGTTGGCGATTTGACAGCAGTCAATTCTTTCACCGCAACCTGAACATCTTCGAAATTCTTCTTGGCGAATTCCATGTTGGTCTTGCCCATTTCCTGAGCGCCCTTGGCAACGATCTTGCCAGCTTCAACGATGGCTTCGACGTTGGCTTTGTTGAATTCAACGGCTTCAGCCGCGAACTTCTTGCCTTTTTCAGTCGCTTCGCTTGCCTTTTCGCGCACGTCGGCGAAAAACTCGGACGCTTTTTCAGCGGTGGCTTTTACAGTGTCAGTCATATTCGTCACTCCTTGAGCAATCGGTTCAGATCCAACAGACACGGCTTTCTTGGCCGGTAAAGCAGCAGGTTTCGCAACCTTCTTCTTTGCAACGGTGCTTGGTGTAGCTTTCGCAGGCGCAGCCTTCGACGCCGTTGATTCAACGGTTTTAGTCGAAGGAGTCGTTGCTAATTTGCTTACCATGGCGTGCACCCTTTCTGTTGTGTTGCAGTGCACAATAAAGATTCGTGCACGCACTGTCAACAAAAATGTTGCACTGCACAATAAGTTGAAATGGCGCGTTAATCCGCCAATGTCAGTCGTTCAAAACGCGCATAATGATGGTCTGCCGAACCAAATTGGCTTTCAATCATGGTCGCGCGCTTGAAGAAGTGACCGATGGCCAGTTCCTGCGTGATGCCAATACCGCCATGTGTTTGAATGGCGCTCTGGCCCACGAACTTCGCTGCGCGCGAAACCTTCGCCTTACATGCCGATACCGCAGCCATACGTTCTGCCGCTGGCAAATCGAGCTTCAAGGTAGCCATTGTCGTCATGGATTTTGACTGTTCAACTTCCATGAACATATCGACCATGCGGTGCTGCAATACTTGGAAGCGCGAAATGGGCTGGCCGAACTGGTTACGCTGCCGCGCATATTCGAGCGTGCCCGAATGCAGCTTGGCAGTAACACCGCAGGCTTCTGCACAGACGGAAACCGTTGCTTCGTCGACAATGCGTTCAATCAGCGGAAGGCCAGCGCCCTCATCACCCAACAGCGCGTCACCGGGGATCGCAACATTTTCAAAATAGACTTCAGAAGCCTGGAAACCATCAACGGTTGGATAGTCGCGGCGCACGATACCAGCGGTATTTGCGTCAATCAGGAACAGCGATACGCCATTGGCTTCGCTGCCTGAACCGCCGGTGCGGGCGGTGACCAGCAAATGCGTTGCCCAAGGGGCGGCGTAAACCACACCCTTATGGCCGTTCAGCACATAGCCTGCGCCGTCTTTCTTCGCGGTCGTGCGAATGTTCGCAAGATTATAGCGACCCTGTGGTTCCGCATAGGCAAATGCGATGATGACGTTGCCGCCAATGATTTCCGGAATGACGGCATCGGCAATCGCGCCGCCAACAGCCTTCAACGCACCACCGCCAAGAACGACGGTCTGCAGATAAGGTTCGATCGCAATGACCTTACCCAATTCTTCCATGATCAAAGCATTTTCGAGGTGGCCGCCGCCAAGGCCGCCATGGGCTTCGCTAAAGGATGCACCAAGCATGCCGAGATCTTGCGCCAGTGCCTTCCAAATGCCGGCGTCACGTCCGCTGCCGCTGGCAATCATCTTGTTGCGGCTGTCAAAGTCATATGTGTCCGCCAAAAAGCGGCTCAGGGTTTCGCGGATCATGTCCTGCGTTTCGGTGTAGCTGAAATCCATTATAATTATCCTGTCCAGTGGTCCGTCATGCTGAACTTGTTTCAGCATCTTAATGTCAACGTTGCGCATTAAGACCCTGAAACGTGTTCAGGGTGACGGCAAAATGTTAGATTAAATACCCAGCACCATCTTGGCGATGATGTTGCGTTGGATCTCGTTGGAACCACCGTAAATCGTCGTCTTGCGGGTGTTGAAATAGGTCGGAGCAGCGCGATGCGCGTAATCCGGACCAATTGGATGTTCATTGTCGCCTTCGCCAAATCCGCGGAAATAGGGCGCGCCATAATGCCCGACCGCTTCCAACGCGAGTTCGGTAATCCGTTGCTGGATTTCAGAGCCCTTAATTTTCAGCAAGCTGGATTCAGGGCCAGGGCCTTTGCCTGCGGCTTCGCCCGCAAGGCTGCGCAGTTCGGTGAATTCCAATGCGGTCAGATCGATTTCAAGTTCCGAAATCTTGCGCTTGAAGAATGGGTTGGCGATCAATGGGCGGTCACCGTCCTGCTCTGTGCGGGCAATGGATTTGATCTTCTCAACGCCACGCTTCGAACGGGCAACGGCGGCGATGCCGGTACGCTCATGCGCCAGCAAGAACTTGGCGCAGGTCCAGCCCTTGTTTTCTTCATAGATGCGATTGGCAACGGGCACGCGGACGTCTTCCAACCATACTTCGTTGACTTCATGTTCGCCGCCCAAGGTGATGATTGGGCGAACGGTTACGCCGGGCGTCTTCATGTTGATGAGAAGGAAGCTAATGCCTTCCTGCGCCTTGGCATCGGAATCGGTGCGGACGAGGAAGAAGCCCCAGTCTGCATATTGCGCCATCGTGGTCCATGTCTTTTGACCGTTCACAACATAATGGTCGCCATCGCGGACGGCCTTTGTGCGCAGCGAAGCAAGGTCCGAACCTGCGCCAGGTTCCGAATACCCTTGGCACCACCAATCGTCGCCGGACAAGATGCCGGGCAGGAATTGTGCTTTCTGCTCTGGCGTGCCGAATGTATAGATGACGGGTCCGACCATCGACAGGCCAAATGGCATGGTGCCGACGCAATCTGCAGCAGCGAGTTCTTCGGACCAGATGAAACGTTGCGTCGCGGTCCAGCCAGTGCCGCCATATTCGACAGGCCATGCTGGCGCGATCCAGCCTTTTTTCGCAAGAATGCGATGCCATGACAGAAAATCTTCTTTCGAAAGATCATGCCCTTCGTCCTGTACCGAACGGAGATTCTCGGGATAATTTTCGGCGATGAATGTGCGCACTTCCTGTTGGAAGGCGATTTCTTCGGGACTGAATTCCAATTGCATCACGATTCTCCTAAAAATAGCTGAATCAGAACTAGTGAACGTTTACGTAAACGTCAACTGAATCTCATCGCGCTTTTACATAGCTTCCCGGAGCAGATTCCAGCGCCTTCAACGTGCCTTCGCCGGGTATGCGGGCGCCCGTGGCAGGGACTTTTGCGTCACCCTTGTCCAGCAACCAAACACGCCAATCCGGCCACCAGCTGCCCTTGGTTTCGGTGGCGCCGTCGATGAATTCTGCCAGCGAGCCTGCAATGCCTTCGTTGGTCCAATATTGATATTTGTTTTGCGCGGGAGGGTTCACCACGCCCGCAATATGTCCGCTGCCCGCCAACAGGAATTTGACAGGGCCGCTAAAGTGATCCTGCAGCTTCCAAACGCTTTCGGCTGGCGCGATGTGGTCTTCGCGTCCGGCCTGAATGTAGGAAGGTGTTTGCACGCGACGCAAATCAATCGGCGTACCCAGCGCAGATAGACTATCCGGCACAACCAGACGGTTATCGCGATAGAGATCCGCGAGATAGGCTTTGTGCCATTTTGCGGGAAGATTGGTGACGTCCCCATTCCAGTGCAGCAGATCGAACGCGGGGTAATCTTCCCCCAGCAAATAATTTTTGACGACCGTCGACCAAATCAAATCCTTGCCGCGCAGCATGTTGAACGTCAGCGCGAGAAAGCGACCGTCCAAATAACCATGCGGCGCGCTCAACGTTTCGACCATCGCGATCTGATTGTCGTCGATGAAATTCAGCAATTCGCCGCCCGTGCTGAAATCGACTTGCGCGGTAAAGAATGTCGCGCTGCGTACCTTGTCGGCACCGCCGGTTGCGGCGAGCACGGCAAGCGTCGCTGCTAAGGTCGTTCCCGCAACACAATATCCTATCGCATGCACATCTGGCACGCCAAGGCCGTCGCGCACGGTATCAATCGCATCAATTTGCGCCGCGATATAATCGTCCCAGATGATGTCCTTCATCGAACTGTCTGCAGATTTCCAAGACACAACAAAAACGGTGATGCCTTGGTCAACGCAATATTTGATGAAGCTTTTTTCCGCTGTCAGATCGAGAATGTAGAAACGGTTGATCCATGGCGGAAAAATAATCAGCGGCGTTGCCAACACGTCCGGGGTCGCCGGATCATATTGGATCAGCTGATACAAAGGTGTTTGATGGACGACTTTGCCCGGCGTTGCCGCGATGTTTTCGCCCAGCTTGAAGGCGGCGGAGTCGGTGTGCGTCAGCTGACCGCGCTGCACATCTGTCATCAGGTTCTGCATGCCCGCCATCAGGCTTGCGCCGTTGGTCTCCATCGCCCGTTCAATTGCGACGGGGTTGGTGAAGGGCGAGTTTGCAGGGCTCATCGCCTCTATCATGCTACGCACGGCAAAGCCCATTTTGGCTTTGTCGCTATCGGCGACGCCATCCAGTTGGTCAGCCGCGCCTAGCATATAGTCAGACATCACCTGATATCCCTGACGCATCAGGTCGAAAACGGGATGTTCCCATTCAGGTGCAGCAAAGCGGCGATCCGACGGGTCAACTTTGCTGCGACCGGCCTTGGCCAGCGGCGCAAGTATCGTCCCCCACGCGTCCATCGCGGCGCGATATGCCTTCATTGGGTCAGCCGCAGAGGCGGCCGAACCCTCAAGCATTTTGGCGAATTGGTCGGGATCCATGAAGGGTGGGAATTTCGGTGAATCGGCCATATTCCATGCATAACAAATGTCACAAAATTGTCGAAGATTGTTTTGTTGTGCGGCGCAGCATGGACATTAGGTAAAAAAGGGCGCAAAGGCGCGCAATAATGACGTTTGAAAATCTTCCCCCGCTTCTTGATGAAGCGCTCACCGCTCGTGGCTATACTGCTTTAACCCCTGTTCAATCTGCTGTCATCACAGCTGAAGCCGAAGGCCGCGACCTTGTCGTGTCGGCCCAGACTGGATCAGGCAAAACCGTTGCTTTTGGCTTGGCCATGGCACCGCAAATCCTTGATGGTGGACTGGTCAGCCTTGCGCGCGAACCCGCCGCACTGATCATCGCACCAACGCGCGAACTTGCCCTGCAGGTCAGCCGCGAACTCATGTGGCTTTATGCCAAGGCTGGCGTCCGCATCGCTACCTGCGTTGGCGGCATGGATGCGTCGAAAGAACGCCGCACGCTCAATCAAGGTGCACAAATCGTCGTCGGGACACCCGGCCGTTTGCGCGATCACTTGGAGCGTGGCGCACTTGACCTGTCCGCTTTGAAGGTCGCGATTCTCGACGAAGCCGATGAAATGCTCGACATGGGTTTCCGCGAGGAACTCGAAGAAATATTGAACGCGACGCCCGAAGGCCGCCGCACTTTGCTTTTCTCGGCCACAATGCCGAAACCAATCGTGTCGCTGGCCAAGCGTTACCAGCAAGACGCCCTGCGCATCTCCACCGTCGGTGAAGACCGCGGCCATGGCGACATCAGCTATCAGGTCGTCACGGTCGCTCCACCGGACATTGAGAACGCAGTTGTGAACCTGCTGCGTCTGCATGAGGCCGAAACGGCTATCCTGTTTTGTGCGACGCGCGAAAATGTGCGCCGCCTGCATGCCAGCTTGACCGAGCGCGGCTTCAATGTCGTTGCGCTGTCGGGTGAGCATTCTCAGTCCGAACGAAATCACGCGCTTCAGGCCCTGCGTGACCGCCGTGCCCGTGTATGCGTTGCAACCGACGTTGCCGCACGCGGTATCGATTTGCCCAACCTGTCATTGGTGGTTCACGTCGAATTGCCACGCGATGCCGAGGGGCTTCAGCATAGGTCCGGACGCACCGGGCGTGCGGGTCGTAAGGGTACGGCAGTTCTCATCGTGCCCTATCAGCGCCGCAAGCGCGTTGAATCGATGTTGCGCGGCGCGAAGATTGAGGCAGACTGGATTAAAGTCCCGACCGCCGCAGATATCCGCGCCAAGGACCATGAACGTCTTCTCGAAACACTTTTGACACCCGTTGAAGTCGAAGATGAAGATCGTGCATTGGGTGCAAAGCTGCTCGAAACGATGTCGGCTGAAGACATCGCCGCTGCACTGGTTCGTGTGCATCGCGCCAAAATGCCGCAGGCAGAAGACATGCTGGATGACGGCACGCGCGAACGTCCGCGTGATGACCATCGCGCCGGATTTGACGATTCTGTTTGGTTCAAGCTGAACGTTGGCCGCCGCAACAACGCAGATCCAAAATGGATATTGCCGCTGCTGTGCCGCCGCGGCGGTGTGACCAAGAACGACATTGGTGCCATCCGGATTGCAGCAAACGAAACCCATGTGGGTATCGCTGCTGCCGCTGTTGCAAAATTTGCCAAAGCAATCGCGCAGCCGGGGCATGACGAAGACAATGATGTCGAGATCGTGCAAGCCAATGGCCCGCCACGTGAAGCTGCGCGAGAGAATAAGCGCATGGGTCGCGACGGAGGCCGTGATGGTGGTCGTCCGCAGCGTGCCCAATTGGGCGTCAATCCACGCGGCGATGGACCGCGTGGTGACGGACCGCCGCGCGGTGGACCACGTGGTGGATCGAACCGTGAAGGTGCGCGTCCATTCCGCAATGATGGGCCTCCACCGTCAAAGCATGGCGTACGGCACAAGGCTAAGGGCAATCGGCCGCGCTAATCCGCGGACCGAAAGCTTTTTCTGGAAATGCACGAAAACTTCGCGCATGAGGGTGGCTCTGTAATCAACTAACCGGAAACGGGAGCCAATGTCCGAAGAATTCTACCGCATCAAGCGTCTGCCGCCTTATGTTATCGCTGAAGTTAATGCGATGCGTGCGGCGGCCCGTGGTGCGGGAGAGGACATTATCGATCTGGGCATGGGCAATCCGGATTTGCCCCCGCCGCCGCATGTCATCGAAAAACTATGCGAAGTCGCGCAAAAGCCCGATGCCCATGGCTATTCGGCGTCCAGAGGTATTCCCGGCCTCCGTAAGGCGCAGGCCAATTATTACGCACGCCGCTTTGGGGTTGATGTTGATCCCGAAACCGAGGTCGTGGTTACGATGGGTTCGAAAGAGGGCCTTGCGAGCCTCGCAACCGCCATCACCGCGCCGGGTGACGTCGTATTGGCGCCAAACCCGAGCTACCCGATCCACACGTTCGGGTTCATCATTGCGGGCGCGACCATTCGGTCCGTACCCACGACGCCCGATGAAAATTATTTCCGGTCGCTGGAGCGCGCCATGGCGTTCACCGTCCCGCGGCCGTCGATATTGGTGGTCAACTATCCGTCGAACCCCACTGCAGAAACCGTTGATCTGGCGTTTTACGAGCGATTGGTTGCATGGGCGAAAGAGAACAAGGTCTGGATATTGTCCGATCTTGCCTATTCGGAACTCTATTTTGACGGCAACCCGACCCCGTCCATACTGCAGGTGAAGGGCGGCAAGGATGTGGCCGTTGAATTCACGTCATTGTCCAAAACCTATTCGATGGCAGGATGGCGTATCGGTTTTGCCGTGGGCAACCGCGAATTGATTGCTGCAATGACGCGCGTTAAAAGCTACCTCGATTATGGCGCATTTACGCCTATTCAGGCGGCGGCGTGCGCGGCATTAAATGGCCCGCAAGACATCGTTGAACAAAATCGCCAGCTCTATCACAAGCGCCGCGATATCCTTGTCGAGGCATTTGGCCGTGCTGGATGGGATATTCCTCCACCGAAGGCGTCGATGTTCGCATGGGCACCATTGCCACCAGCGCTTGCGCATTTGGGGAGCCTTGAGTTTTCCAAACAGTTGCTGACCGAAGCAAAGGTCGCGGTCGCGCCGGGCGTGGGATATGGCGAAGACGGCGAAGGCTATGTCCGCATCGCTATGGTTGAAAACGAGCATCGCCTGCGTCAGGCCGCACGTAACGTGAAGCGTTATCTGCAATCGATGGGGGTCAACACCCTTGGCCAGTCAAAGGCAATCTGACATGGCGCGGAGCGAGTTTGCTTTCCATCACCGTTTCCGCGTGCGCTGGTCAGAGACCGATGCACAAGGCGTCGTCTTTAACGCGCGCTATCTGGATTATGCCGACGTCGCGGTCACCGAATATTGGCGTGAAGCGAAATTTCGCGATTATGCCGATGGTGCGCCGTTGGAGTTTCATGTCAAAAAGGCGACCGTGACATGGTTTGCGCCGATTAAGCCGGACGAGCTTATTGAGGTTATGGCGCGCACGGTTGCGACGGGACGGACCAGCATGACTCAAATCGTCGAAATTCACGGCATTACCGAAGATGGTTCAGACGATTTGCGCGCAACAGTTGATCTTGTCAGCGTGCATGTGGACCTTGATACGCATCGCCCGATTCCCTTGCCACATTGGGTGAAGGATGTTTTCCTGAACTTCGATCAACAGGCTGCGACCCCTGCGGCTGTAATGGCCGACGCGTAAGACGGTTTGAGGATGCGCACGAACGCCCGTTTGAGCTTTCTGGCCATCATCGCGGTTCCACTGCTATTTGTGAGCGGCTGCTCGCCAGCGGGCACCGCAGACGAACGAAGCGAGAGTGCAGAGGCATTCCCGCGCGCCGAACGTGTGGTGTCCACCGCGGGCGATACCGAATTTTCGACTGAGGCAGCGCGCGATGAAGCGGGTGAGGCCGAATTTGTGATGGATTGGGCCGGGATCCAGCTTGGGACCACGGTGGCGGATATCGGCGCAGGCGAAGGCTATTACACCATCCGCCTTGCGGACCGCGTTGGACCAAAAGGGCGTGTGCTTGCGCAGGATATCAATCGGGATGCGCTTGATCGACTTGGCGCCCGTGTCACACGCGAACAGCTCGATAATGTTGCCATCAAGGAAGGCGCTCTGGATGATCCCCGGTTGCCAGAAAACAGCTTTGACCGGGTTTTCATGGTGCATATGTATCATGAAATAAGCGAGCCGTATGCGTTTCTATGGCGCATGCGGCCCGCGCTCGCCAAGGGCGGACAGGTCATTGTGGTAGACCGCGATCGCCCTACCGCCCAGCACGGTATTCCGCCAAAGCTGCTGTTCTGCGAATTTGATGCCGTGGGCTATCGTTTGACCGGCTTTACCGAACAATTGAAACTGGGTGGATATATCGCCCGCTTTGAAGTCAGCGGGAAGCGGCCTGAGCCTTCAAAAATCAAGACATGCGCTGCACGTTATCCGCAAAATTAGGCTGAATATTTCGGCGCGCTTAGTCGCCGTCAAAACCGATTAGCGACGCGACCCGTACGCCGTTGGCGCGCAACTTGGCTGCGCCGCCAAGGTCCGGCAGGTCAACGATGAATAAGGCTTGTTCAACCCTGCCGCCGCCTTGCTGGATTAAGTCAACGCCAGCCAGGGCCGTACCGCCCGTGGCAATCAAATCGTCAACCAACAGCACTTTTTGGTTCGGCTGCACATGGCCGACATGCATTTCAATGCGGTCGGTGCCATATTCGAGCGTGTAATCCGTGCCGATTTTCTCGCCGGGCAGTTTACCGGGCTTACGCAGCATCAATTGGCCAAGGCCCAGCACATATGCCAGAGCAGACGCCACGATAAAGCCACGTGCCTCAATGCCAGCGACAAGCTGCGTATCCGAGTCCACCAGCGCCGCTAACCGGTCGATGGTCATGCGATAGCCGTTTGCGTCGAGTAGCAGGCTGGAGACGTCACGGAACATGATACCCGGTTTGGGATAATCCGGAATGTTGCGAATCAGGGCGGCGAGGTCGGCGTTGCTATTCATGCGCCATGACTGCCCGCAACCTGCAGACTTTTCAAAAGAAAAGGGCCGGAATATTTGTGTTTATTGATGCCGAACGCGCGGCAATAAAAAAGGGGCAGCCTATCGCTAGGCCGCCCCATTTTATATCCCGTAAGGGAAACCGAATTACTTCAGTTCGACGGTTCCGCCGGCTGCAAGGATCTTCGCCTTGATGTCTTCGGCTTCTGCCTTGTTTACGCCTTCCTTGATCGCCTTTGGCGCGGACTCAACAAGAGCCTTTGCTTCGGTCAGACCAAGGTTGGTGATCGCACGGACTTCCTTGATGACTGCAATCTTGTTGCCGCCGTCGCCGGTCAAGATAACGTCAAATTCAGTCTGCTCTTCAGCAGCTGGTGCAGCAGCGGCAGCAGGGCCAGCAACAGCAACAGCAGCAGCGGCGCTAACGCCCCACTTTTCTTCCAAAGCCTTAGCAAGTTCAGCCGCTTCGAGAACGGTCAATGCCGAAAGTTGGTCTACGAGCTTTTCAATATCAGCCATTTAAATAACACTCCGATTTTCTGTCATATCTGTAGGGCCCGCCCAGCCGGTTAAAACCATGGGACGCAGCCGGTTAAATTCAAAAAAGTTATGCTGCCTTTTGGTCAGCATAGGCACCAAAAACGCGTGCCAATTTCGCAGCAGGTGCGGTCGACAGCTGTGCAAGCTTCGTTGCCGGTGCTTGGATAAGCCCGATAAGCGTGCCGCGCAGTTCGTCGAGCGATGGCAACGAAGCCAGCGCCTTTACACCGTTTACATCAAGGAACGTGTCACCCATCGCGCCGCCGACAATTTCAAGTTTGTCATTGGTCTTTGCGAACTCGACAGCAATCTTTGCAGCTGCAACCGGGTCCGACGATGTGGCGAGCGCTGTAGGGCCGGTAAGCAATTCAGCTACCGATCCATATTGCGTTCCTTCAAGAGCGATTTTGGCAAGACGGTTCTTGGCAACCTTATAGCTTGCACCAGCATCCCGCATCTTCAAACGAAGGTCGGTCGATTGTGCAACCGTCAGCCCGAGATTACGGGTGACGACGACAACCGCCGCTTCATTGAAAGTGGCGTTCAGCGATGCAACTGTTTCGGTCTTTTCAGAACGGTTCATGCATTACTCCTTTTTCAGACTTCGCCGGCGAACCGACAAAATCCAACACGAAAAGCGAAACACCCGGCTAGGCGATCCGCTGACTTCAGTCCGTGGGGAAGTTTCATGCCGAACTCACACGATCTAAAATCGGGAGCGGTGGCGAAGGATGGCAAAAGCCAGTCCTGAAATCTCTATCCCCGTCTAGGCTGGAAATTAAGAACGGCAAATTCCGTTCACCAACTGTCTCGGACGGTTGCCGGTGGAGCCGTCGCCCCACCGAACGAGGCGGGCATTAGCAGGGTTGGACGCAGAGTCAAGGGCGGCCGCCCCTTTGATCGCTGTCCACCGCGACAGAGTTTCAAAATCCTATGAAAGTCTGGACAATTTATCTTACTGGACAATCCTTGCTTCGCTGACTTAATCGAAATGCAATTCATCAGGTTAAAGGAAACAATGATACATGGCCGACACGCGTGAAAAAACGGCTGCGCTGATTGGCGCATATTATGCTGCATTCAATGCCATGGATGTTGAAGCTATCGTGGCATGTCTGGATGAAGATGTGGCACATGATATCAATCAAGGAGACCGCGAAACCGGCAAGGTCGCGTTTCGCGCCTTTCTTGGCCGCATGGACCATGCCTATAGTGAACAGCTGCGTGACATTGTCATAATGACCAGCGAAGATGGCAGGCGCGCGGCGGCGGAATTCATCGTCGACGGCATTTACAAGGTGGCGGATGAAGGCTTTCCTGCAGCGCATGGCCAGAGTTACAGCTTGCCAGCGGGCGGTTTTTTTGAGGTCGCAGACGGAAAAATCACACGCGTCTCGGTCTATTATAATCTTGCCGACTGGATTGCCCAAGTTTCATGACTGTAGACGTCCGTTCCTTGACGGATCCCGAGGAGCGCTGGGCCGCCATTCCGGCGCTGTCTGATCTGCGGATCCGGGTTTTTCGCAGCTGGCCCTATCTGTATGACGGCAGTGCAGAGTATGAAGCCGCTTATATAGCCGAATTTGTCCGCGAACCGGGTTCGGTGCTTGTCGTCGCCCGGGACGGGGACGTAATCATCGGCGCGGCTACGGCGTCTCCATTGGAAGGACAGAAGCCGGACATCCAGAATCCCTTCTGTGACCAAGGACTGGATATTGCGCAGATATTCTATTTCGGGGAATCGGTTCTGTTGCCGCAATATCAGGGGCAAGGCATTGGACACCAGTTTTTTGATGCGCGTGAAGACGCAGCGCGCGCCGCAGGGGCACGGCAAACCGCCTTTTGCGCGGTGGTCCGCTCTGACGATCATCCGATGCGGCCCGAAACGCCACGCGATTTGCATCCATTCTGGCGTGCCCGCGGCTATGCCCCGGTGCCCGGTTTGACCGGAACGCTCGAATGGCAGGATCTGGGTGATGATTTCGAAAGCGCGCATGCCATGCAATTCTGGATGCGCGACCTGTGACCGCGTCGGTCCGTATAGCGGCAGCCCAATATCCCATCGGGGAACCCGATAGCTTCGCCAGTTGGCAAGCGAAAGTCGGGCAGTGGGTGGGCGATGCCGCGGCACAAGGCGCACAGCTTTTGGTGTTTCCCGAATATGCGGCGATGGAATTGGCCGCAATCGACAAAGCGACGGCGAGCGATCTGCATGCCTCGTTGCGGGCCGTGGTTGCTTTGGGGCCAAGAATTGACGCCCATTATGCGGATCTTGCCCGGCAATTTGGGGTCGCCGTGCTCGGCGGAACCCGACCCTTTGGCGATGAGTCTGGGCCGATTGTAAACAGGGCGACGCTGTATATGCCGGACGGGCAAACGGCCTATCAGGACAAGATTATGATGACCCGGTTCGAACGTGAATCCTGGGACATTAAAGGCGGAAAAACCCTGCGAGTTTTTCGGACATCTTTGGGAATGCTGGGCATTTCTACCTGCTATGATATCGAATTCCCGATGATCGCGCGGGCGCAGGCACAAGCTGGCGCACAGGCCATTCTCTGCCCGTCGTGCACCGACAGTTTGCAAGGCTATTACCGCGTTCGGATTGGGGCACAGGCGCGGGCATTGGAAAACCAAATTTTTGTGGCGCAGGCACCGACCGTTGGCATGGCGCCGTGGTCGCCGGCGCTGGACGAAAATTATGGCGCGGCAGGGCTGTTCGTTCCGCCTGATGGGGATAGTCCCGACGACGGCGTTGTGGCGATAGGGACCGAAGGGCAGGGGGCGTGGGTCATGGCAGACGCTGATCTGGCGCGCGTGAACCGCTGGCGCACCGAAGGGGCCGTGCGTCCCTTTGCGCATTGGCCCGAACAATATTGCGGCGCAATTGCCAGCGACCTGCCGGTAGAAGTTGTGCCGCTGGATTAACTGTTCGCAAAAACGGGCGGAGCGGTTAGGGGGACTTCCATGCCACAAAATGCCGCCTTACCACGCCTGCACCTTCTCCTCGCGATCGCCGTGATGGCGGTGTGGGGAACGAATTTTGTCGTCATCAAATTGGCGTTGGCCCATTTGCCGCCTTTGTGGCTTGCGACGCTGCGTTTTACGTGCGCATTTCTGCCAGCGGCATTTTTCCTAAAACGCCCTGCGGTGCCTTTGTCCAATCTGGCGACTTACGGCATATTGATCGGGGCGGGGCAGTTCGGCCTGCTGTTTTTGGCGATGAAAGGCGATATTACTCCCGGCCTCGCCTCACTGGTTGTTCAGATCCAGGTCTTCTTTACCATTGCCCTATCCAAGCGGCTGACGGGGGAGAGGGTGCGCACATTCCAATGGGCTGCACTTGTGTTAGCGACAAGCGGGCTGGCCGTCATTCTGACCCATTCGGACGGCAGCGCGACGCCATTGGGATTGATGCTCGTCGTAACCGCGGCGTTTTGCTGGTCGAGTGGCAATATGGTCTCGCGCGCCGCGGGTAAGGTCGACATGCTTGCGTATGTGGTCTGGGCCAGCATCTTTGCCGTGCCGCCACTGTTCACCCTCGCCTTGTTATTTGAAGGCCCGTCGGCCTTGATTGCGGGCGTGCACGCAGCAACAGCGACGACCTGGGCGGCGGTGGTCTGGCAAGCGGTTGGCAACACCATGTTCGGCTATGGGATTTGGGGATGGCTTCTGGCGCGGCATCCTGCGGCAACCGTTGCGCCTATGGCGTTGCTGGTGCCGATATTCGGGATGGGGGCGTCGGCATTGTTCTTAAACGAGCCATTACAGAGCTGGAAATTGCTGGCCGCCGCGCTGGTCATGGGCGGGTTGGCGTTAAGCCTTTTATGGCCGAGATTTTTTCAACCTATTTCGAAAATCGAATAGACCGGACCCGGGGCGGTTTGTTCGCCGGTGCCGACGGCGATGACATTGTTAAGCCAGCTATAGCGGCTATCACCACATTCGAATTTTGCGACGGCTGCCAGTGAATATTCTTGGGGCTCCAGCAATGCGCCTTTGCGGAACCGAGACATTGCTTCGGCTTCGGCCAGAAAACGGCCTTGATAATTGAGGTAAACCAAAGCCCCGTCGTCGGTTTGCAGCGTCAGGCGGACGTCGATTACCATCACGCCATCTTCACGGTTGACGACCCAATCATTTCCGCCCGGCAGCACCGTGCCGTTCAGCCGCTCGCCAGCAAAATGGCCGCCGGTGACGGGGGCAATGCGGCGCAGACCGGCGGGGGTTTGACCAATGCTGATCATCCCTGCAAAATCAACGGTCAGCGTCATGGTAATGAGGTGGTGGTGCGGTAAATTGTTCATTGCACAGTTGCTACCATGACGGCAGGATGGCGCAAGAGTTATCAGGGAGAGAGTTTTGGACAACATAATTGCGCGCCGTCCGGGCCCATCGGTTCAGGAAGTGTTCGACGGCGATCGTAATCCAGCGCCTGCGGTCATGCGCGTGGAATCACCCGCCATTGGGCAAAGCAGTGATGATGTTTCTATTGCGCGTTACTTCGCCAAAGACTGGCATGATCGCGAAGTCGAGCAGGTTTGGCGCAAGACATGGCAACTGGCGTGCAGGCTGGAGCATATCCCGAATATTGGCGACCATGTGGTCTACGACATCGTGCATGACTCGCTCATCGTCGTGCGTACAGGCCCGGACGAGATCAAAGCCTATATCAATTCGTGCCTGCATCGCGGCACGATGCTCCGCACCGAAGGCGGGTGCGTTAAGCAGTTTCGTTGCCCCTTCCACGGCTGGACTTGGAAGCTGGATGGCGCATTATCTGTCATTCCCGGCCAATGGGATTTCCCGCATGTTGATAAGAACAAGATGAACCTTCCCGAAGCGCGCGTTGGCACATGGGGCGGCTTTGTTTTCATTAATTTTGATGCTGATGCCGAACCACTTGAAACCTATCTCGAAAATCTGCCCGAGCATTTTGCGTCCTTCAATCTGGAAGACCGCTATGTCGCGGCGCATGTTGCCAAGATTATGCCATGCAACTGGAAACTGGCGATGGAGGCTTTTGTCGAGGCATATCATGTGCCGTTCGCGCATGGACAGGTGCTAAGCTATTATGGGGACAGCAACACCCAATATGATGTTTGGCCCGGTGTACGCCATGTCAGCCGGATGATCAGCGTTCAAGGCGTCGCCAGCCCATCGAAGCCCGCAACGACAGCTGAACAAACCATAGAGGAAATGCGCCGCGACGTGCCCTTTTTTGCAGGCAAGCCCATTGAAGTGGGCGAGGGTGAAACGGCGCGGGGCAAGCTGGCCGAACGCGCGCGGGAGAAGATTTCGCGCTCGATTGGGCGCGACATGTCCGCCCTATCGGACTCAGAATCGCTCGACCTGATCGAATATATGCTTTTTCCCAATATGGTTCCGTGGGGCGGGCAGGCGTTGCCCATCACCTACCGCTTTCGCCCGAATGGCGACGATCCCGAAAGCTCGATCATGGAAATCATGTTCCTGTTTTCCAAAGCACCCGACGGATCGCATCCGGAACCAGCAAAAATGACGATGCTGGGGTTGGATCAGAAATGGGCGGACGCACCGGAGCTTGGTTCGGCCGCAATGGTTGCTGATCAGGACACCGACAATCTGAAGCGGATCCAAAAAGGTCTGCGCGCGTCGAAGAAGCCGGGTGTGACATTGGCGCGCTATCAGGAAAGCCGCATTCGCCATTACCACGAAACGCTGGATGCATATATGGCGCGGTAGCGCATTTGAACAAACAGATGTGTTCCGCTAATGGCTCAGCCTTGGGGGAGCATTCATGCCATTAGCATTCACCATTTATGACTGGGGCATATTGCTTGCCTACGTCGCATTGCTGGCATTTGCCGGTTATCAGGCGACACGGCGGACCAAAACGGCGGATGACTATTTTCTCGCCGGGCATCATGCGCCGGTCTGGCTGGTTGCAGTGTCCGTTCTGTCGACGATGCAGTCGGCGGCAACTTTTCTTGGTGCCCCCGATAACAGCTATCGCGGCGATTACAGCTATCTCACAAGCAACTTTGCCGCGATCATCGCTGCCTTTATCGTCGCACGTTTCCTGATCCCGCGATTCTACGCAATCGGTGCGACCACGGTATATGAATTGTTGGAAGCCCGTTTCGACGCGACGGCAAGACGCGCGGCGGCGGGGATGTATCTCGTCGGCCGTATCTTGGCGAGCGGCGCGCGGCTGTATCTTGCCGCTATTGCGGTTTCGATGATCATCTTCCTTGATGTCGAGCCGCAGCATATCGTTATCGCGTCGGCGGTGCTTGTCGTTTTCGGTGTTGTGTTCACACTGTTCGGCGGGCTGAATGCCGTTATCTGGAGCGACCTGGTGCAGGTTGTGCTCTACCTCGGTGGCGCGGTGCTGGTGCTCATCTTTTTGCTGGTGAAAATTCCCGCACCTGCTCCAGAAATCTGGAACGCGCTTCAATCTGCACCCGACGGAATGGACAAGCTGCGTTTGTTTGACTGGTCGTTCGACTTTACCAAGCCGTTTACCGTTTGGGCGATCCTGACCGGGCTGGTGCTGCTCAATATCGGCAATGTCGGGCTCGATCAGGACACGACGCAGCGCTTTTTGGCATGCGAAAATGCACAATCGGGCAAGCGCGCTTTATATGCGAGCATGTGGGCAGCAATTCCTGTGGTGGCGTTGTTCATGGCGATAGGATCGCTGCTCCACATCTTCTACAACCGCCCCGACCTGATGGGCGTGAGCGTTGGCGCTACCAACGCGTTCGCGGGCGAAAAAATCACGGTATTCATGTCGTTCATTCTGTCTGAAATCCCGCCCGGCTTGCGCGGGCTGGTCACCGTTGGCGTCATCGCGGCGGCGGCGATCAATTCCGGACTGATTTCGATGTCGGCGGTGGTTGTGAACGATTTTTACCGGCCTTGGCTGGAACGGCGTGGCGCGCCGTCCAACGAGCAGCATTATGTCAACGCCGGACGCACGGCGATGATATTGCTCGCCTGTGCGCTGTTTGCGATGTCGATATTATGTTTCTATTGGCAGCATTATAGCGACACGCCTTTGCTAGAATTTGTCCTCGGCGTCATGGTCTTTGCCTATTCGGGCTTGCTGGGGGTCTATGGCACCGTGGTCTTTACGAAGCGTGGCGCGACATGGTCGGTGATCGCCGCGCTGCTGGCTGGATTTGTCGCGATCCTGCTGCAACAGCATTATGTCGTGGACAGTCTTGGGCTGCCTGCGGCGTGGAAAGCGCTGGCCTTCCCATGGCAGCTATGTATCGGGACGGCAGTCGCCTTTGCTGTTTGCTGCGCAGGTCGTGATATCAAGGATAAATCAGATACCGCGCCCGTAATTGCATAAAAGCGTCAAGCCCCGGCTGCCACTCAGCCTCAATCTCGCTGACGGCCTTTCCGTCCAAAATGCCTTTACGGACCGTGTCGGTTCCTGCCAGCTGATCGAAAAAGCTTGGAGTGCCAGCGCGGAATTCAAACTTGTCCGGGTACAAGTCGTGGACCGCCTTCACCAAAGCGATGCCGGTGCGGAATGGTTGGAATGTTGTGCTGTTGGTGGGGATGACCCACACGCCGTGACACGGCTGCCCAGCATATTTGGAAAAATCCGGTGTAAAGGAAATGGGCGTGAAAGTGACACCCGGCAATCCCATTGTATTTAATCGATCCGCCAGTGCCGCACCATCGATGAAAGGCGCGCCGATATATTCGAAGGGTTTTTCGCTGCCCCGTCCTTCGGAGATGTTGGTGCCCTCAAACAAGGCCGTGCCGGGATATACTGCGGCTGTTCGGGGTGACCGCATATTGGGTGAGGGCGGCACCCAAGGCAAATCCCAAGCGACATAGGTCGCCAAGTCGCGATTCCAGCCGCGCATGGGAATAACGCGCAGGCGCGTGCGCAGCTTTTCCTCGCCGACGAACATCTGCGCGAGCTCACCGAACGTCATTCCGTGACGTACCGGCATGGCAAAGCTTCCGACAAAAGAGGCAAATGCAGGTTCGAGGACTGGTCCCTCTATCATCACCCCGCCTTGCGGATTGGGACGATCCAGCACGATCACCTCGGCTCCGGATTTCTCTGCGGCGCGCAGCATGAACAGCAATGTCGAGGAATATGTATAAAAACGCGTACCGACGTCCTGCAGATCGACCAGCACAATATCAATGCCGTGCATCATCTTGTCAGTCGGCATCTTGGTTTCGCCGTAGAGGCTGTGGACGGGCAAGCCGGATTTGGGATCGATGCCCGAGGCCACTTTTTCACCGGCTTGCGCCTCGCCACGCACACCATGTTCCGGGCTAAACAGCGCGACAAGATTGATAGCGGGATGCGCGCGCAATAGATCGACGTCGCTGACGCCGTTGCGATCAACGCCGGTCTGGTTGGTCAACAGCGCGACCCGCTTTCCCTTGAGCAACGCCAGTTGGTCGGAAAGCAAGGCTTCGATCCCGGGGGTGATATGCCTGATGGGAATGGCGATTGATTTGACGGGACTTACGGCTTTTGGCTGAACCGGATCAGCCGCAACGGCGGCCAGTGGAAGCAGCGCAACAATAAAGGTCAAAAATATTCGCATGATGAAAGGCTATTGGATAACGGCACCCGCCGCAAAGAAAAAGGGCCGGAGGTTTCCCTCCAGCCCTTTTGATATTCGTGTGATGCGGTGGCTTAAGCGCCAGCGACGTCCGCCAGATTGATCTTGAGGCCTGGGCCCATTGACGAGCTGACCGCAACGCGGCGGACATATTTGCCCTTTGATCCGCTTGGCTTGTTCTTGATGACGGCGTCGATCAACGCGTCGAAGTTCTTGCGCAGATCAGCGTCAGAGAAGCTCTTCTTGCCGATGCCGCTGTGGATGATGCCCTGCTTTTCAACGCGGAACTCAACCTGACCGGCCTTTGCAGCCTTTACAGCTTCAGCAACGTCCATGGTGACTGTGCCGAGCTTCGGGTTTGGCATCAGGCCCTTTGGACCCAAGGTCTTACCCAAGCGGCCAACGATGCCCATCATGTCCGGCGTTGCGATAACGCGGTCATAATCAAGGTTACCGGCCAACATGTCTTCCATCAGGTCTTCGGCGCCGACTTTGTCTGCACCAGCAGCGGTTGCTGCAGTAGCCTTGTCGCCACGTGCGAAGACGGCAACCTTCATTTCCTTGCCGGTACCGGCTGGAAGCGAAACCATGCCGCGAACCATTTGGTCAGCATGACGTGGGTCAACGCCCAGGTTCATGGCAACTTCGATGGTTTCGTCAAACTTGGCAGTTGCCAATTCCTTGATCAGCTTCAGCGCTTCATCAACGCCGTAAAGCTTGTCGGCATCCAAATGCGCGAGCGATTTTGCTTTTTTGGTCAGCTTGGCCATCGGATCAGCCCTCCACTACTTCGAGGCCCATGGCGGTAGCCGAGCCTGCGATGATTTTTACTGCTGCGTCCATGTCGTTCGCATTGAGGTCGGCCATCTTGATGGTTGCGACTTCTTCCAACTGCGCACGTGTGATTGTACCAGCAGTGATCTTGCCTGGTTCTTTCGAACCGGACTTGAGGCCAAGAACCTTCTTGATGAGGTAGGTCGCTGGTGGCGACTTCATCGCAAAGGTGAAGCTCTTGTCTGCGAACACGGTGATCTTCGTTGGAATAGGGGTGCCCTTTTCCATGTCAGCGGTCGCAGCGTTGAACTGCTTGCAGAATTCCATGATGTTTACGCCGCGCTGACCCAATGCTGGGCCGATTGGCGGGGATGGGGTGGCCGAACCTGCAGGAACCTGCAGGCCGATATAGCCGTCAATTTTCTTTGCCATGAATGGCGTCCTTTCATTCTATCGCCGCAATGCCCTAAAAGAGCGAAAAACGGGTCAAATTAAGTGGTCCAACAGACATCAGATGATGTCCTCCCACACGGAATCACGTCGCTATTGCGCCGAGAAGCGGTGCCACTATCCGCAATGCAGATATAATGCAAGCCTTTGCGCGGTTATGCCGGCGGTGTGAGCCGCAGCAGACCTTCCTGAACGACGGATGCGACCAACGTGCCATCCTCGCTATAAATCCAGCCATGATTGATGCCGCGGCTGCCCCCGGTCCAGTCGCTGTCCATGACATACACGAACCACTGGTCCACCTGAACATCGTTATGGAACCACATGGCATGGTCCAGGCTGGTGGAAAACAGGCCGGGCGTCACCCAATGCAGTCCATGCGGGAGCATCGCGGATGACAGCAGTCCCATATCGGACGCAAATGACAAAAGTGCGCGGTGCAGCAACTGGTCGCCCTCAATCGGCGCACGCAAGCGGAACCATTGATAATGGCTGGTCGCCTTAGCATCAGCGGCAGGTCGAAAGCTGCGGAGCTCAAACGGCCGCGGATGTGCCATGCGCTCAAGCATATGATCAGGGATATCGGGGTTGCGCGCCATGGCGTCCGAATAGTCCCAGCATTTCTCGGGCGGCAACACGTCAGGCATCGGCACTTGATGTGAAAAGCCTGCTTCAGGCTTTTGGAAAGACGCGGTCAGGTTGAAAATAACCTTGCCTTCCTGCCGGACGACAACGCGCCGGTTGGAAAATGCGCGGCCATCAAAATCACGGTGGACGCGAAAGTGCAGCGGCAGGGCTTCGCTGCCACCGCGCAAGAAATAGGCATGCAGCGAATGGACTTGTTTGTCTGGATCAACGGTACGCGCTGCTGCCATCATGGCTTGCGCGATAATCTGCCCGCCGAAAATGCGATCGCGCGATGCACGAGAGAATGCCGGAAAGGTGAATTCGTCGGGTTCGTCTGCAGCGTCAAAATCGAACAGACGCACAAGGCCACGAACCAGCTTTTCAGCAGGTATCGCGCTGTGCGCCGCGTTTGCCTTTTCAATGCGCGCCTGTATCTGTTCGGGCGACAATGCAGAGGTCATAGGGAAGAAAGATGGCCAGCGAAGGCCATCACTTCATCAATTCGACTTCTTCGAAATCCAGTTCGACGGGTGTCGCGCGGCCAAAGATGCTGACCGATACCTTCACGCGGTTCTTGTCGAAATCGAGTTCTTCGACCGCACCGTTGAAGCTTGCGAATGGACCGCCAAGTACCTTGATCTGATCGCCGATTTCGTAGTCGACCGAAACGCGCTTCTTCGGCGCAGCTTCCATTTCCTGCTTCGTGTTCAAAATGCGCGCTGCTTCGGCTTCGCTGATTGGCTGCGGCTTGTTACCCGCGCCCAGAAAGCCCGTTACCTTGGCTGTGTTCTTGACCAAGTGATAAACGTCGTCGTTCATGTTCAACTTGGCAAGGACATAGCCTGGGAAGAACTTACGTTCCGCCTTGATCTTCTTACCGCGGCGCACTTCAGTGACTTGCTCGGTCGGAACCTCGACAGCTTCCACGAGCTGCGAGAGGCCAATACGCTCGGCTTCAGCGAGGATCTGGTCGCGGACCTTGTTTTCAAAACCCGAATAAGCGTGAATGATGTACCAGCGTGCCATAATATCTCTTCTTTTCCCCAAAACTCTTTCGAGTGACCGCAGCTTAGCCTTCGGCTAGCGCGAGTAATCCCTTTACGATTGCGGCGAATACCGCGTCGACGCCCAAAAAGAAGACGGCCAAGATGATCGTCATGATCAATACCATGATCGCGGTCTGCACGGTTTCTTGCCGCGAGGGCCATACTACCTTGCCGATTTCGGTCCGTACCTGACGGATGAATTCACCGGGGCTTGTCTTTGCCATATCGTTTCTTCCTGTTCGATCCCGAGGATAGCCGCCAGCGCTCCGACCGGCGGGTCGAGAGCGATATAGGTTCCGATTTCGGAAAGACTAGGCCTTTAGCGATGGATTCGGCGCGAGGCAAGTGGCTTTGGGAATGCGCCCATCGCCCACACCCGTTCTGAACGGCCTTGAACTGCTGCCGTTTTTGGCTATCCCTCGACGCTTCATCACATCAAGGAATTTACTCACATGCCATCCGGTCTTGCCGCCTTACTCGACGACATTGCGACAATCGCCAAGGTTGCGGCTGCATCTGTGGACGATGTCGCCGCTGCCGCGGGCAAGGCAGGCAGCAAGGCCGCAGGTGTCGTCATCGACGACACCGCGGTTACTCCGCAATATGTGACTGGGTTTACGCCGGACCGCGAACTGCCGATAATTTGGCGCATTGCGAAGGGTTCTTTTTTCAACAAGCTGGTCATCATCTTGCCGGTTGCGTTGTTGCTGAGCCTGTTCCTGCCATGGGCCATTACGCCGATCCTCATGTTAGGTGGCGCGTATCTATGTTTCGAAGGCGCCGAAAAGGTTTGGGAAAAACTGGTCCCGCATGAGGAAGAGAGTTTGGTCGAAGAACTCGCGGAATTGACCAGCGCCGAGCATGAACAAAATATGGTGAAGGGCGCGGTCCGTACCGACTTTATCCTATCGGCAGAAATCATGGCGATTGCGCTGAGCGATATCACGCAAGGAGGAGCGCTTTCTAAACTCGGGGGTAGTTTCCATCCTGTGGTCTGGCAGGGTATCGCACTGGCCTTCGTCGCGATTGCCATCACGGTTGCGGTGTACGGTGTCGTCGGCGTGATTGTGAAAATGGACGACATCGGTCTGCACATGGCGCAGCGTGAAAATGGCGGCTCGCAGGCCATTGGTCGCGGTCTGGTGAAGGGTATGCCAAAGTTGCTCGCCGCCTTATCAACCATCGGCACCGCGGCAATGCTGTGGGTCGGCGGACAAATCATCGTCCACGGCTTTGGCGTGCACCCCGCGGAGTTTTTCGGCCTGCATGAAGGCGCTTTGGCCTGGATTGCGGATGCCGCATTATGCGGTGTCGTCGGGCTCGCCATTGGCGCCGTGATTGTCTTGGCCCATCACATGCTGCCCAAGCGCAAAGCGCATTGAAGGCAGCCCATCACGCCTTGGCGGTAACCAGTTGCTCTACGGTTGATGACACGGAGGAAGTGTATGCAGTCTATCCACATTCAGCGCCTTATCGCTTTGCCCTATTTTGGTTTGGGCGGCTGGTGCTTGTTTGCTCCCAATATGGTCGAACGGATGACCATCAATCCGGAATATCAACATTTGAGCGCGACCAGTGCGCTCTTTATTGGTTGTTTCGGCGCTCAAGCCGTTTTGGGCGGCCTGTTCATTTGGTTTAGCCGTTTTACGCGTGCATCGTTTCTGACCTATGCCATCGCGCTGCTGCCCTTTTTTGGCTTCAACTATTATTTTGTATATGAATTGCCGATTTTAAACCGTTGGATGGCATTGGACTTCGGATCGAATGCTGCGATGTTTATTTTGAGTATCTGGGGCTGGCGGATGAAGATCCGCGAAGAGGCCAAATTATAGCCAGAGCCAATAAAATGGCAGGAGTTGGGGGACTCGAACCCACGACCCTCGGTTTTGGAGACCGATGCTCTACCAACTGAGCTAAACTCCTGCACTCCGCTTTTTAGCGAAGAATTGGGCCCTTAACGCCGATATGCAAACGGGGCAAGCCTGCTTTCGCACACCCGCCCCCTTCTTGCATGATATTGTCGGAAATTTAGAAGCTCATCTCGTCATATACGCGGGAGATATCACCGGCCCATTCGCCATGATATTTGTCGAGCATTTGTTCCGCCACGGTTTTGCCGCTGGCAACAATCTCGCGCAGCGGGTCCAGAAAGCCGGTTTCATTATCACCACTGGCATTCAGGCGGTTGCGCGCGGCAAGTCCGGACGACGAAATGTCAAGAATACGTCCCGCAAGATCAAGCAACTTGCCGCCACCGGGTATTGCTGCGTTCAGGCCCTGCGCTGGCACTGCACTGCGCAGCGTTTCGCGTTCTTCCATCGTCCAATGCTTTACTTCGTCCCATGCAGCATCAAGCGCGCCCTGATCGTACAGCAAGCCGACCCAGAATGCGGGCAGCGCACAGATGCGGTTCCATGGACCACCATCCGCGCCGCGCATTTCCAGGAAGCTCTTCAAGCGCACTTCGGGGAAGGCGGTCGACATATGGTCTTCCCAATCGGAAACGGTCGGTTTTTCGCCCGGCAGTACCGAAAGTTCGCCCTTCAAAAAGTCGCGGAAATCGAGCCCCGATGCATCGATATATTTGCCGTCACGGTAGACGAAATACATCGGCACCTTCAGCATATAGTCGACATATTGTTCATATCCGAAGTTCTCATCGAATACGAACGGCAGCATGCCCGTGCGCTGCGGATCGGTGTCGGACCAGATGTGGCTGCGGTAAGAAAGAAAGCCATTTGGCTTGCCTTCCAAGAAGGGCGAGTTTGCGAACAACGCGGTCGCCAGCGGCTGAAGCGCGAGCGAGGTGCGGAACTTGTGCGCCATGTCGGCTTCGCTTGAATAATCAAGATTGACCTGAATCGTGCAGGTGCGCAGCATCATGTCGAGGCCCATGCTGCCCACGCGCGGCATATGGCGCAGCATGATGTCGTAGCGGCCTTTAGGCATGATCGGCAATTCAGCCCGCGTCTTGTCTGGCCAAAGCCCAAGGCCCAAAAAGCTGGTGTTGGTCTTATCACCAATGGCTTTCACTTGCTTCAAATGCCGCCCGGTTTCGGCGCATGTCTGATGCAGGTTTTCAAGCGGGGCGCCCGACAGTTCCAACTGCCCTGCGGGTTCAAGGCTGACGGCGCCATCGGTGCCGGTCATGGCGATAACCTTGCCGTTTTCGTACACGGGTTCCCAGCCAAATTCGGTCATGGCCATCAACAAATCGCGAATGCCGCCTGGTTCGTCATAAGAAGGCGCATGATGATCCGTGCGGTTATAGACGAATTTTTCATGCTCGGTGCCAATGCGCCAGCGGTCCTTAGGCTTTTCGCCTTTCGCAATCGCTGCGATGAGTTGATCGCGCGTTTCAATGACGGGATCGTGGCGGTCCGAAACAGTTTTTGTGCTCATGCGCGCGGTTTAGAAATGTAGCGTCTATATTGCCAGAAAATTCCGTCAGCACGGTTGCGGGGCGTCGGCAAGGGCGCAAAACCGTGCGCGTGCAGCATCATAGGCTACTAAGCCGCCCAATCGCCATTTTTGGACATCCACACAGAAATCGCGGCAACAGCGGCGGTATCGGCGCGCAAGATGCGCGGGCCCAATGACACTGGCCGCGCACATGGATGCGCGCGAATTGCGGCATTTTCACTATCGGTAAATCCGCCCTCGGGTCCAATCAGGACAGCGCCGGGGCCGGGACGGATCGCGTCCGAAAAAGGCTCGCCACCACGTTCATCGCAGAAATATAGCGTTCGGTCGGCGGGCCATTTGCCAAGCAGCGCGTCGATGCGCGCAAGCGGGTCAATCAAGGGCAGGGCGGTCCGCTCACATTGTTCTGCGGCCTCAATCATATGCGCCCGCAGCCGGTCGTCTTTCAGCTTGTCGACAACACAGCGTGCCGTCAGCACGGGCACAAATCGGGCGATACCAAGCTCGCAGGCTTTTTCGGCGATCCAGTCAAACCGGTCTTTTTTGATGAGCGCCTGACAAATCCAAAGGTCGGGGGTGAATTCGCGGTCGCGCAATTTGGCGTCCACGGTCAAAACAAGGTCGCGTTTGTGCGTTTCGGTGACGGTAGCCAGATATTCGCCCGAAACATCATCGAACAATTTAACAGGCGCGCCCTCTTTCAAACGCATCACGCCGATCAGATAATGGGCGCTGTTGCCGCTGATGTTTAAAGTCGCGCCCTCGGCCAACGGCTGTTCGACAAACAGCCGCGGTGTTGATTTTGGGGGCCAGGCGGGTGTTGCGGGCATGGCACGTGCATAAACACAAAACGCCGCGCCGTCATCTGCCAACTTCCAGATGACGAACGGGATAAATTTTGGCAGGGCATTGCTATGACCACACAACTTGTGCCCGACAGCGAATATACCGGCATTATGAAACTGCTCCCGGCAAAGCTGCGGGGCTTTGCGTTGCTGGCACGCTTTGACCGGCCGATCGGCTGGTGGTTGCTGTTCTGGCCATGCGTGTTTGGCTTGGGGCTATCGGGCGGGCTGATTGCGCGTTGGGATTTGGCGCTGTGGATGTTGCTTGGCGCTGTGGCGATGCGCGGCGCGGGCTGTGTCTATAATGATATCATTGATCGTGACTTGGATGCGCAGGTTGCCCGCACGGCACATCGCCCGCTGGCCAGCGGGTTAATTTCACGCAAAGCGGCATGGGCGTGGCTGATGCTGCTCGCGCTGGTCGGACTGGCGGTTCTGCTGCAGCTGAACCTGAATGCGCAGCTTTTGGCGTTGGGAAGCCTTCTGCTGGTCGCGGTATATCCATTTATGAAACGCATCACATGGTGGCCCCAACTTTGGCTTGGGCTGGTGTTCAGCTGGGGCGCGTTAGTCGGCTGGGTCGCAATTGCGGGGCAGGCCGATGTCGCAATGTTCTGGTTGTACGCCGGTACCATATTTTGGGTGGTGGGCTATGACACGATCTATGCCATGCAGGACCGCGAAGATGACGCGCTGGTGGGGATTAAGTCGAGCGCATTGCGCTTGGGCGGCAGCGTGCGGGCAGGGGTAGCTATATTCTATCTCCTTGCGCTTTCCGGCTGGGGCATGGCCATATGGAGCGTTCGGCCGGAACAGCAGGCATTGGTCGCGCTTGTGCCCGCTGCCTTTCATTTGGTCATGCAAGTGGCGTCATTACAGGCCGATGGTAGCAATGCCCTTGGCCATTTCAGGTCGAACCGCATCACGGGTTTACTCGCGGCGCTCGCATTTTTGGTCGTTGGCGCGGCCGGACGATATTAGGGGGAGAAGAATATGTAACATCGTCGCATTGGCAAAAGTGCCGTTTACGTCTCAGACATCTGCATGGGGACGATGACATTCGGGTCGCAAACCGATGAAGCACAGGCGCACCGCATACTCGACCGCTGTTTGGACGCCGGCATCAACTTTTTCGACACCGCCGAAGGCTATCCTGTGCCGCCCGACATCAAATGGGTCGGCCGGACAGAGGACATTGTCGGCCGCTGGATGAAGGGCAAGAACCGCGACGCTATCATCATGGCAACCAAAGTTTCGGGCCCAAGCCACACATGGTTCAAATCGCCAAAGCGCGGCGGGATGACAGCGCTTGATCGTCACAACATCGTGACGGCGGTTGAGGAAAGCCTTCGCCGCTTGCAGACCGATTATATCGATTTGTACCAAACCCACTGGCCGGACCATGGCACCGCATATGACGAAACGATGGAGGCGCTCGACGATCTGGTCCGCGCCGGAAAAGTCCGCGTTCTGGGTTGCTCCAACGAAACAAGCTACGGCCTTATGAAGTCGCTTGCGACGTCGGAGCGGTTGGGCACGGCACGCTATCACAGCATCCAGAACAACTTTTCCATCAACAACCGCCGGTTCGAAGATGAACTGAAACAAGTTTGCCGCCAGGAAGGCGTGTCGCTGCTCCCTTATTCGCCATTGGGCGGCGGCGTCTTGTCGGGCAAATATCTGGACGGCGCGCGGCCCGAAGGCGCTCGTTTCTCCCGCTATCTGGAAATGACGGGCGCACGTCAGGCCGAAATGGCGCAACGCTTTGCCGGACCACGGGCGCTGGAAAGCACGATGCGGATTGTGGAGATCGCCAAGGAAGCCGGCATGTCGCCGGTCACGCTGGCGACCGCATGGTCAAAGCAACATGACTTTGTCGCGTCGACGATTGTGGGCGTCAGCACCGAGGATCAGTTGGACGATATTTTCGCCGCGATTGACCTGAAACTCAGCGACGAAGTGATGACCGCCATTCACAAGGTGACGAGAGAAATCCTGTACCCGATGGGGTGAGGTCACTCGCTGGCGTCAACCCAAAATCTCCGCCTGTGCGTAGCCCAAAGCTTCGCCCAGTGCCTGCAAACGGCGCTGCACGCTGTTGGACTGTAATCGCACGGCGGAGCCGGTGAGGTGCAGGCGTAACGTTGCGCCGTCGCCGTCAATGCGGCTGTCGGCCAGCGCGCCGCCGGTGCCGCCGTCAAGCCGGTGGGCCAAACGGATGGCGAGGCCCCAGATCACCGCTTGCGCGAGTGCGCCGGGCGTGGCCAATGCCGTGAGCATTTCGGGCAAGGTCCGCTTTCCGGCATGCACCGTCCACAAAGCGGCGGCTATCACCGCGCGGTCGCTTGCGTTCACGCCGGGCCAGCTGCCGTCCAATGCCAGATCGAGCGCGTGGTCTGCGCGATATTCGGGGTTTGCGTTCCACACGCTGTCGGACAGCAAACAGGCCGCCCGGCACAGCCGCGCATCATTGGGGCTTTGTCCGGCGAACACAGGCGCAATCCATTGCGCCAACGCGTCCCCATGAAAGGGAAACCGCCCCAGCCGTTCGCCTTCAAAACGCGCGGCGGCGATAAGCGGGTCGTCTTGGCGCGCGGCGGGGGTCAGCTGTTCAAACAACAATCCCTCACGCAGGCCATAGATGCTGGTGATAAGCTTACTTGGTTTCAGCAGGCCCAATATGCCAGCGAGCAACGCATTCGCCCCCGGCAGCGCCGAAATGCGGCCTATGGCAACGACATTGGAGCGGGCTAAGGCGTCCTTGTCGTTCACCATCGCCATCATCATGTCGGGTGCGTCGGCGGGCATTTCATAATTGGACAGGATGGTCAGTGGATATCCGATGTGGTGCATGTGCAGCCGTGCGAATGTCCGCCACGATCCGCCGATAATATAAAATGGTAGACCGGTTTCGATGGGGAATTCCGCTTTACCGACCGCTTTGGCAATATCGTCGCGCAGCATCTGGCTAATCTGCTTGGTCGTTTTGCCCTTCAATATATCATGCCGCAATGTGCCCAGCGGCAGGGACACGCGCGTGCCCAGTTTGCCGTCGGCTATGCGAATAAGCTCAAGACTGCCGCCGCCAAGATCGCCAACATAGCCATTGGCATGTGGGTTGTCGCTTAATATGCCGAACCCGGCCGCGGTTGCCTCCGCATCGCCGTCCAGCACCTCCACATGGATGCCGAGCGCTGCTGCTTTTGCGACCAGCTCATGGCCATTTTTGGCTTCGCGTGTTGCGGCGGTGGCGACCACGCGCATCGTGTCGACCTTCATCGCCTGTGCCAGCGTTTCAAAGCGCGCCAATGCGGCCAGCGCTTTTTCCATCGTGGCTTTATCGATGACGCCATCGCCCGCGAGGCAGGCGCCAAGCTTTACGCGGCTTTTTTCATTGTAAATCGGCAGCGGCGCGCGCGGCAGGCCAGCGTAAACGACCAGTCGTACAGTGTTGGAGCCAATATCAATGACGGCCTGACGCACCGCCTTCATCTTTGTCGGATGAGGCGCAGCGTTGGAACCTTCTTGTCATCTGCAAGCGCGCCTCCGCGTCCGGATAATGACGCGTTGGTCATGAAATAATGGTGCAAATTGAAAGGCATGGTTCCTGCTTTGAGTCGCTCATATCGGCCGTCTGACCGCAGCATCCAGCTTTGCTGGTTGTCGAGCAGGTTTGCAACCATAACCTGATCCAGAATCTGGTCATGCACGGTCGGGTTTTCAATCGGTAGCATATATTCGACACGGCGGTCGAAATTGCGCGACATCCAGTCCGCCGACGAGATGAACACTTTGGCGTCCCGATTGGGAAGGTCCGCGCCATTGCCCATCGCCCAAATGCGGCTGTGCTCCAGGAAGCGTCCAACCACCGATTTTACGCGGATGCGCGAAGACATGCCCTTCACCCCGGGACGCAGGCAGCAAATGCCGCGCACGATCAGGTCAATTTCCACGCCCGCTCCGCCCGCTTCGTACAATTTGTCGATCACGGCCTTGTCGACCAACGAGTTCAGCTTTGCCCAGACAGCGCCCGACCGCCCCGCCGCAACATGCGCGATTTCGTCATCGATCAGCGACATGATTTTTTCGCGCAGGCCAAGCGGGCTCATCGTCAAAAGCTTCAGTTCTGTCGGCGGGATATAGCCGGTGATATAATTGAAAATCTGCCCCGCATCATGCCCGACGCGCGGGTCCGCGGTGAAGAAGCTGATGTCGGTATAGACCTTGGCCGTGATGGGGTGGTAATTGCCCGTGCCCAAATGGCAATAGGTCCGGAAACCGTCCGCCTCGCGCCGCACGACCAGCGAAATTTTGGCGTGGGTTTTCATGTCGACAAAGCCGTAGACGACCTGAACACCCGAATTTTCCAGCTGCGAAGCCCAGTGCAAATTCTGCTCTTCGTCAAATCGCGCCTTCAGCTCGACAATGGCGGTGACGGATTTGCCCGCATCGGCCGCTTCACACAACGCGCGAATGACCGCGGACTGCTTGCCTGCACGGTATAATGTCTGCTTGATCGCAACGACATCTGGATCAACCGCCGCTTGCTGCAAGAATGCGAGCACCGCGTCGAAGCTTTCATAGGGGTGATGGACGACGATGTCTTTTTGGCGGATCGCGGCAAAGCAGTCACCATCATGTTCCAAAATGCGTTCGGGAAAGCGCGGCGAATATGGCGGGAATTTCAACGTTGGCCGATCTTCATCCACCAATTGCCCAAGGTCGCCGATGCCCAAGAAACCGACAGTTTCGACGACGATGGATGCGCCAGCGCCAAGCTCTGACCGGATTAAGGTCGCCAATTCCGCGGGCAGCCCTTTTTCCAGTTTTAGCCGGATAATCCGGCCACGGCGGCGGCGTTTGATCGCGCTGCGGAAATAGCGCACAAGATCTTCGGCCTCTTCCTCAACCTCAATATCGCTATCACGGATAACGCGGAAGGCACCGGCCGCGACGAGCAGATAGTCCGGAAACATCTGCCCGACAAAATGCTTAATCAACGCCTCGATCGTAACAAAGCGCGTGCCGGGGCCGGGCAACCGGATGAAGCGCGCCAACGATTGCGGGATCATCACCAACTGGCGCACGACTTCGCCATCGTTTTTCCGGCGCATATCGAAAATCAGGCTGATACCCTGATTGGGAATGAACGGAAACGGGTGGGCGGGATCCAGCGCTTGCGGGGTTAGAACCGGAAGAATCTGTTCCTCAAAATATGTGCCGACCGCAGCTTGAAGTTGTTTGCCAAGGGCGGATGGTTGAACGACCTTAATGCCCTCGGCAGATAGCTCGCGCATCAATTTGCGCCACAGCTTTTGCTGCTGGATCATCAACCGGTCTGCGGCGGCAACGGTTGCGGTCAGCTGTTCAGACGGGGTGCGGCCGTCGATTGACAGTTCTTCAATTTTTCGTTGCTGTTGGCCGCGCAAGCCAGCCACGCGGACCATGAAAAATTCGTCAAGGTTCGTGCCGGAAATCGACAGAAAGCGCAGCCGTTCAAGCAGCGGGTGCGCCGGATTTGACGCTTCTTCCAGCACGCGTTCGTTGAATTTGAGCCAAGATAATTCGCGGTTAAAATAGCGCGCGTCCTCAGGCGTTTTCAAGGGCTTCACTTTGCTTGAACCGGGCGCGGGCTTCACGAAAAATTATCCTTTTTAAATATCTATCGCGGCGAATTGCCATGAAAACATGACATATTTACGGCACCGATTTCCGCGGTTGCACATGCTGTAACAGTATTGTCGCCAAATTGTCATCGTCCATATGCCGACGGGTCACAAGCCCCGCCTAATGCGCGACATAATGTTTAACATTGTTTGACGGTTATTGAGGGGCAAATATATGCAAAGTCGGTTCACGAATTCGCGCGCTTTCGTTCGTAGCGCCATGCTGTGCAGCGCTGCGGTGCTCGCAATTTTCCCAGTTGCAGCCATGGCGCAGGGGGCGCCAGCGGCAGATGCAGCAGATGGTGACGCGATCGTCGTCACAGGTTCACGACCAATTGCGGAATCAGAAGCGGCCGCTTTACAGGTGCAGAAAAATTCAGACTCCTTAGTGAGCGTTGTGTCTTCTGACGCGGCTGGCCGTCTTCCTGACCAAAACATCGCGCAGGCGACGGGCCGTCTTCCCGGTGTCGCTGTTGAACGTGACCAAGGACAGGCCCGTTATATCAGCATCCGCGGCGCGCCGAACTATTGGACCACATTGTCGTTCGACGGTATCAACGTCGTCAGCCCTGAAGGCCGCGACGCGCGGTTTGACTCCATTCCTTCGGCAATTGCGGCGCAAATTATCGTGTCAAAGGCTGTCACGCCAGACATGCCGGGCGAAACCGTGTCGGGTAACGTCAATGTCATCACGCGTTCGGCGTTCGATTATGAAGGGTTCCATTTTGCAGGCAAGGCTGGGTATGGCATTGCCGAGCTTGGCAACCGCCCGCAATATGAAGGATCGGCTGTCGTTTCGACGCGGGTCCCCGCTGGTGAAGGTGAAATCGGCGTACTGGTATCGGGCAGCTATTATCAGCGCGCTATGATAACGGACAATTTCGAGACGGATTACGAACGGGTGTCGCAGGATCAGCGTCCCGATTCGCTCAGCCGGTTCTGGGCACAGGAAACGGAAAACAAGCTGTATCGTTTGACACGCCGCAACTGGTCGCTCTCGGGCCGACTGGATTGGAAGCCGAATGCCGACAACAGCATTTCGCTGCGTTCAATTTACACCACCTTCACCGACGATGAAATGCGGGACAATTTCCGCTTCGACCTTGATGACCGTCAGGGTGATTTGGTGGCCAATACTGCCGCGTGCGGAACGGCGGTAAACCCAACGCCAACCACGACGGGCTATGCCGATGTCTGCATTGGAAATACACCGTTCCAAGGCACCATTTATGGCATCGACATTCGCCAGCGCTCAACGCTTCGTGCGTTTGAACAGTCGATTTTTACTAACACCATCGAAGGTACGCATGAATTTGGTGATGGCTGGAAATTCAACTGGCTTGGCAATTATACAGAATCAAAGGACGATCGTTCGGTTGTTGGCGAAACAACTTGGGATAGCCCAAGCACACGTAACCTGCGTCCAACGGTTGCCTATGACTTCACGGACCCGAATCTTGCCCGTTTGCGGTTATTCACCACGGTCCAGCTGAGCAGCCCAACGCGTTATGAGGCGGGTACACCCCTTACCGACATCGACAGCTTTACCAAGCCGCTGGCGTCGATGAATATACTCGACGCTGTGGACACCACAAAGGCCTATACCGCGAAGTTCGTTGTTTCGCGCGAAACCGAATTTTTGGGCGGAGACGCAGTGTTGAAGGCTGGCTTCCAGTTTGATCAGCGCACCAAAACCGTTGATGAAAGCAGCATGGCGCTCAATAACGCAACGCAATTTGCGACCATCGGAATATCGACGAGCTATAATGGTTTCAGCCTTGATACACCGTTCAAGGGCAAGATACCGATGGGCTATACCTTCCGCTATTTCGACGCGGATAAAATGCGTGCAGCAAGTGACGCCGCACGTACCAATTTTACCTTCACGCCCGCGCTCGGAAATATCTACGATGTTCAGGAAGAGGTTATGGCCGCCTACCTGATGGGCACAGTTCGCTACGACTGGGGTTCAGCCGTGGGTGGTGCGCGTATTGAACGTGTGAAGAACAGCGGCACCGCGGTCGCGACGGTTGGTACGGTCACTGGGCCTGTAACCGCTGAAAATACCGGAACGCTTGTATTCCCGAGCATGCATCTCAATTTCGACGTCGACACCGACAAGAAACTGCGCATTGGCTTTACCAGCGGCGCTGCACGCGCGGATTATGATCAGCTGCGTCCCAATGTTGTGGTCGATGACAGCAACCAACGCATCTCGGGCGGTAACCCCGGCGTTAAGCCAGAGCGTTCGTATGGCGTCGATGCGTATTATGAATATTATGTCCAGCCACAGGGCTATTTCATGATCGGTGCCTTCTACAAAAAGGTAGAGGACGTATTGTACACGTCGCGTAGCACATTTGGTTCAAACGCGCTCGACAGCAATGGCGTTGATCGTTCGGCTTACGCGTTCAGCGGTATCACCAACGGCGGTTCAGGTAGCGTACGCGGTGTGGAAGCCGCTGCGCAGTTCCAGTTGGAGCCTTATGTGAGCGACCTTGGTTTGCCCGATTGGATGGGTGGCTTCGGCATCACCGCCAACGCCACGTACAATGACAGCGAAGTGACGAAGCCCGCCATATTGGATGCGGCCGGTGCCACCATCTCGCCCGAGCGTAAGGTGCCACTGCCCGGCACTTCAGAAGTCGTATATAATGTCGGCGCTTATTATGAGAAATATGGCCTGTCGGTGCGTTTGCAGTACCAAAACCGGACCGCTTGGGCAGATGGTTTTGCCGACAATCTCGATAGCGCAGGCGATACCTATTGGGCAAAAGATGATGAGCTTGATTTTTCGGCACGATATGAAATTTCGAATGGCATCGAAATCTATTTTGATGCTGCGAACTTGCTGAACAATCCTGGCCGTCGCTATTCCGACCCGTCGAATATCCTGAATGCGCAGGGCGTTTCGACCCCGTTCACCAACCGGTATACGATTGAATGGGAACGTTTCGGTCGCCGCTATTCAGGTGGTATTCGCGTAAACTTCTAATGCGTGATTTCCGCGTCTTGTCGGTCCTCCTCCTCGCCGGTTGCGCTTCGCCGCAGCCGGCGATGAGCCCGCTTTCGACGGCATCGGTCAGCGCAAGGCTGGAAACGCAGCCCGTTGCGAGCCTGGACGATGCGGCCGATGATCCGGCAATTTGGCGGAACCCAGCGAAACCAGAGCAAAGCCTGATTATCGGCACCGATAAGCGTGCGGGCATTCATGTCTATGATGTGCAAGGCCGTCAGGTTAGCTTTACGCCGTCGCCACGCCTCAACAATGTCGATCTGCGCGATGTCGGGGGCAGCATTGGTGTGCTCGTCGCCGCCAGCGACCGTCAGGACCTTGCGCAGGCACAGATGGCGATGTTCCGGCTGGATACCGATACCAAAGGCTTGGTCCCGTTGGGTTCGATAGCCGTCGGTGCGGGCGAAGCCTATGGCATGTGCCTGTGGCAGCGCGCCAGTGACAAGGCGCTGTTCGGATTTGTCGTTCTGAAAGATGGTCGCATCGACCAAATCGCGATTGACACCAACGCCGCTGTCCCGACCGGAAAGCGTGTGCGCAGCCTGAAGCTTGGAACGCAGTCCGAGGGCTGTGTGGTCGATGACCGAACCGGCATATTATATGTTGCCGAAGAAGATGTCGGCCTGTGGCAATTTGATGCGTCGCCAGACGGGTCCTCGATACCCACCGCAATTGCCAAAGCCGATGGCAACGAAATCGTCATGGATGCAGAAGGCGTTGCCTTAGCACCATCTGGCAGTGATAGCGGTTATGTCGTCGTTTCGAGCCAAGGCGATAATGCTTATGCTGTCTATAAACTTCCCGAAGCAAAATATGTCGGCCGCTTTCGCATTAACGACGGCAAAGTCGACGGCGTGCAAGAAACCGACGGTATCGAACTGATGCTGGGTGATTTTGGACCTGATTTCCCCGGCGGGCTTTTGGTTGTTCAGGATGGGGACAATCGCCCGTCCACGCAGAATTTCAAGCTGGTCAGTTGGGCAGATGTGGTCGCGGCGCTGGGCTGGGCAAAACACTAGGTTGCAATAGTCGTCTGTCGGGTTAATTGCGGGCCATGGCAAAAATCTGGTTTGACGACGCACTTGATCTCAATTCGCTCACTGAAAATGGTGGTGATTGCATGCCCGGCTATGTCGGCATCCGGTTCATTGATTATGGCGACGACTGGATCAAGGCCAGCATGCCCGTCAATGAACGCACCAAGCAACCTTATGGCCGATTGCATGGCGGCGCGTCTGTTGTGCTGGCCGAAACGGTCGGATCGGTTGGCGCGGCGATGACCGTCGACCGCAGCAAATTTGCGACCGTGGGTATGGAAATCAACGCGAACCATATTCGTCCGGCAAAAGACGGTCTGGTTTTTGCAACGGGAAAGGCCGAATCCATTGGCCGGACAACGCAAATCTGGTCCATCCGCATTGAGGATGAGGCCGGAAAGCTGGTGTGCATTTCACGGATTACGATGGCCGTCATTTCCACCGAACGCGCCTAAAATCTTGCGTTTCGGGCCGATGGCGTCCACGGGTAAAAGATAGATGACACCGTTAGACAGAATTTGGGGTGCAGGCGAATGTCGCTTCGATATGTAAGAGAATTTAAGGGCTTTGCCGGGGTCAGGATTGAAGCGGATGATATTGGTTGGGCTGATGAACCCTCGATCGTCCTGCTTCACGGCTTTGGACAAACACGTAAGGTCTGGGAAGATGTCGCGGTTGGCCTTGAGCAGGCTGGCCGGCACGTCATTAACGTGGACCTGCGCGGCCATGGCGGCAGCGATTGGTCGTCCGATGGCCGTTATGACATTGACGCCTTTGTTGACGATTTACGCGCGGTTCTGGGGCAGATGCGGACGCGACCTGTGGTGGTGGCGGCAACGCACAGCGCATGGATCGCAACGATGGC
This sequence comes from Sphingomonadaceae bacterium, assembly GCA_021300355.1. GTDB lineage: Bacteria > Pseudomonadota > Alphaproteobacteria > Sphingomonadales > Sphingomonadaceae > Sphingorhabdus_B. The sequence continues at coordinate 50,618 of JAJTEF010000001.1, forward strand.
GCTTGCCGAGGATGCAGCGATGTTGGCGTCTGGCCTTATCCTTCTCGACCCGCCTGCGCATACCGATGCGCAAGCGGTAAAGGTTTCGGCCGAGAAGCTTTCCGCGGCCTTGGGGCAGGGGCTTGCGCCATCCGAATATGACAGCAAGCTTTTCGCGTCATTCGGCACCGACGGTGTGGATGCGCGGCTTGCGCAAGCCGCGCCGCAGATCAACATTCCCGTTTTGGTGGTGCGCGGCGCACTTGGCGCGTCGGACGGCGTTGACCCGCAAACGGGCTTTGCCTCGACTTTTCCCAATGTCGAAGCCATTGATGTCGACGGCGGCGGGCTGCTGATCGTGGCTGAACGAACCGAAGCGTTCAACGGCTTGCTGATCGATTTTCTGGAGCGCAAGCAACCGCGCTTCATTCCCGAATATCGCTCGGGTTCCGATGCGCGCACATTGCGCGATGCAATGGGCTGCTTTGCAACGGGCGTGACCATTATCACCGCCCATGCGCCCGACGGACGGCCCGTTGGCCTGACGGCGAGTAGCTTCACCAGCGTGTCGCTCGACCCCCCGTTGCTGCTTGTCTGTATCGCCAACAATTCGGGCAGTGCGGAGGTGTTGCGCGGGATTGATGATTTCGCGGTCAACGTGCTGCAGATTGGCCAGCAACCGGTGTCCAACCTGTTCGCGGGAAAAAGCGAAGACCGCTTCTCCGGAACGCGGTGGGAAGTCGGCGAATATGGCGCGCCTATTTTGCCCAGCTCGCTCGGTATCTTTGAATGCAAACGGCACACGCTGCACGAGGCGGGGGACCATTTCATCCTCGTCGGGCGCGTCGAAAAAGCCAGCTTTGAACCGCGCCGCGATCCTTTATTATATTTCCGCGGCAAATACCGGCGTCTGCACTTCACATAAAACCCGCTCGCATTGACTCCTAAAGAGCGATGCCGTAATTTGGTTTCAAATGTAACCAGTTTCGCAGGAGCAATAGCATGGCCGATTTATTCGAAAACCCGTTGGGTGTCGATGGGTTCGAATTCATCGAATTTTCGGCACCGGAAAAAGGCCTGCTCGAACCCGTGTTCGAACGCATGGGCTTCACGCGGATTGCCCGGCACCGGTCGAAAGATGTCGATCTATGGCGTCAGGGTGAAATCAACCTGATTGCCAATTATGAACCCAAAAGCCCGGCGGCTTATTTTGCCGCGGAACATGGCCCATCAGCGTGCGGCATGGCGTTTCGCGTGAAAAATGCGCGGGTCGCTTATGACGAAGCGATTGCCCGCGGCGCAGAGCCCGTTGAGACCCGTACTGGCCCAATGGAGCTGCGGCTGCCCGCCATTCGCGGCATTGGCGGGGCGATGATTTACCTCGTCGACCGTTATGGTGACGCGCTGTCCATTTACGATATCGATTTTGATTATCTGCCCGGAGTGGACCGCAACCCCGTGGGCGCTGGTTTCAAAATTATCGATCACCTGACGCACAATGTCTATGGCGGACGCATGGCGCATTGGGGCAGCTTTTATGAACGCGTCTTCAATTTCCGCGAAATTCGCTATTTCGATATCAAGGGCGAATATACCGGCCTCACCAGCCGCGCGATGACGGCGCCCGATGGCAAAATCCGCATTCCGTTGAACGAAGAGGGCAAAGCAGGCGGCGGGCAGATTGAGGAATATTTGCGCGCATATAATGGCGAAGGCATTCAACATATCGCCTTTTCCTGTGATGACCTGCCGGCGTGCTGGGACCGGTTGAAAGCGCTGGGCACGCCATTCGCGCCGCCCCCGCCCAAGGCCTATTATGATATGCTGGAGAAGCGTTTGCCCGGCCATGGCGAACCAGTGGGCGAACTGCAGGCACGCGGTATCTTGCTCGATGGTTCCACCGAAGATGGTGACCCGCGTCTGCTGCTGCAGATATTTTCGCAGACGATGATTGGGCCTGTGTTCTTCGAATTTATCCAACGCAAGAAAGACGAAGGCTTTGGCGAAGGGAACTTCACAGCCTTGTTCAAAAGCATTGAGCGCGACCAGATTGAGCGCGGCGCGCTGACGGTCCACGAGGCCGCGATATGACCGCGCCAGTCGCGCTTAGCCGCATTCATCATGTGGCCTATCGGTGCAAGGACGCGAAGGCGACGGCGGACTGGTATGCGAGCGTTTTGGGCATGGAATTCACCACGGCCTTTGCGGAGGATCATGTTCCATCCACGGGGGAATATGACCCCTATATGCACATCTTCCTCGATTGCGGCGGCGGCAATGTCATCGCGTTCTTCGAACTGCCGAACCAACCCGAAATGGGCAAAGACCCCAATACCCCGGCGTGGGTCCAGCATATCGCGTTCGAAGTCAGCGACCTTGACGCCCTGCTTGCCGCAAAAGCGCATATCGAGGCGCAGGGCATTGATGTGGTCGGGCCGACATTTCACGGGATTTTCCGGTCGATCTATTTCTTTGATCCCAACGGCCACCGGCTGGAGCTTGCATGCAACATCGGCACGCCCGAACAATATGCCGAATTAAAACGCGTTGCGCCGTTGATGCTTGCAGAATGGAGCGAAACCAAAAAAGCCCCGCGCCATGCCGACTGGCTGCACGTTGATCCGGACAAGCAAGCCTAGGCGTCAAGCGCCCGCGCAAGTAGACGTTGCGTCCCCAAATATGACTCCCGCAGCAAGCGGCTCCACCTTGCGCGGTTGATTAACGCAGCTCCAAAAGAAGTTCGTTCGCAATCGCGCCGCCGGTGTGGAACATTCAGCCTGACCGGGCCTTTTACCTGTAAGAGTTTGATCAGGTAACGGCATCATGATAGCCTTCACCAATATTCTGAAAGTTGGCTATGATGCGTAAAAGATGGATTTTGTTGGCTGCTGCGGGGCTTGTCAGTGTTGGTGCGATCACTTGGAGTGCTATGGCAAGTAATGTCGAAACGCCTGATTATGCGGTTTCCAGTAAAAGCGGCAACCTAGAGATCCGCGAGTATGGCCCGACAATTGTTGCAGAAGCAACGGTCGAAGGGGATCGGGATACAGCGATACAGCGCGGTTTCCGCATTATTGCGGATTATATTTTTGGCAACAATCTATCGTCGACAAAAGTCGCGATGACTGCACCCGTGATGCAGCAGCCCAGCGAAAAGATCGCAATGACCGCACCCGTCATTCAGCAAGCTTCAGGCAAATCGTGGAATGTGCGTTTTGTGATGCCTTCAGAATATACGATGGAAACGCTGCCGAAGCCGGTCAATCCCAAAGTCGCGTTGATTGAAGTGCCAGCGACGCGATTTGCGGTGATCCGCTTTTCGGGTTTCGCGGGTCAGGGTTCACTTGACGCGCACGAAGCTGAGCTAAGGGCATTCATGGCGGAGCGGGGCCTAACTGCCACCAGTGCGCCCCAATACGCATTTTACAATGCGCCTTGGACACTTCCGTTCATGCGCCGGAATGAGGTTATGATCGAAGTCACCGGCAAATGAAGATAGCCGATATATCTGAATGAAGGGCATGGTGCAGCCGCGAGGGCCCGAGCTTAAGACCGGTTAACTTACGCAGGCATCAGCCGCAAATGTTCGCACGATGGACAACCCATGGGATTACGCCACCCGCTTTAATCAGGCGCACATTGTGTAAAGATAAGTGGAAATATTATTATTAATCTTTTGCTTACAAGCAATATATGGTGCCCGGAAGAGGACTCGAACCTCCACGCCGTTGCCAGCGCCAGCACCTGAAGCTGGTGCGTCTACCAATTCCGCCATCCGGGCACAGGGTAGGGGGCGCGCTTAGCGGCATTTGAAGGGCTGTGTCAATGCAAAGGCGGGGGGACGGCATAATATTTGCGGACATAATGCGGCTGCATTTGCCGAATGGGTCGTGGCGAAAAGAAGCTTGGCACTTTCCTGATAGCGCACGCGTGAAATATCTGACAATTAACGGGCGTGATAAAAGGGCTGCAGAGGGTAGGTCATGATGAGATGGATGTTTTTGGGTGCGGTGACGGCGATTGCTTTGACCACCGCTGCAGGTGCGCAACAGTCGCCATTGCCTTATGGTAGTCCAGTCACCCTCGCGCAGGCAAAAGCGATTGTCGCCGCCGCCGAAAAGTCTGCACAGTCGCGCAATTTCACTATGGCCTTCGCCATCGTCGAACCAAGCGGTGAGCTTGTCCTGTTCCACAAGATGGACGGCACACAATATGGGTCCGATCTGGTGGCCCGCGAAAAGGCGCGCACCGCGGCGCGCTTCAAGCGGAGCACGAAGGCGTTTTTCGATTCCATCGCCGGCGGACGCAACGCCGTGCTGAGCCTGCCGGGTGTGGTTGCCATTGAAGGCGGCACGCCGATTGTCATCAATGGCCAAATCGTCGGCGCGATCGGCGTCAGCGGCGGAAGTTCCGAGCAGGATGGCGAAGTCGCCGCTGCGGCTTTGATCGGGTTGGAATAAGTCCAAATACATCCCATCGCGCATTCCGCTGAGGAACCGGCGCTGCACCAACGTTTCGTGGCGTTTCTTTGTATGTGGGCAGCTTTTGCCTGAAAGCAAAGATCGGACAACGGGATTTGGAAAACCGCGTTTCAATGTGACAGCTTGGAATGTCTCTTTATTGCCGGGCAAGTATTCGGTTCAACAAACCGCCCGGATACAAGATTAGCGTGAAATACTCCAATCGGAGACATGACCTTACAAGAAGCTGTCTGAACTGGCCAAGTTCACAATCGTGCGGTAGCGCGGCTTCTAAATGTGCGTATGGCCGCCGCTGTCTAAATAGCGCGACGGGCACATTATTCCCACATCACTAGTAATAGAATGTCGAGAATGCGTCGCAAATTCGCAGAAAAAATTCGTTCACTGAACCCGCAAATCGCAAAAACAACCAACTTGGCGGCAAATTAGCTGGCGAGGCTTCATTGGCGGCTCTGGCGGCAGGATGGCACACTCAGGATCTACGTAAAACGGCAAGTAGCCGCATCCAACCCCTCAAATCTGTGCCATTGGTGCTGACGGGGAACACGCGTGAGAGATCCGCGCATTCGTCGATATGTTGTGCGCTCCACTGAAGAGACTTCGCGCATCAAAGCAAAGCAGGTTGCCCGAGAAATCGCGTTCGATTTACTCGGCACAGAAAAGCGGGTCGAGCGGGAATACAGCTTCCGTTATTACGCATCACGTTTGATGGCGAAAGGAGAGCGGTTGGTCTCTAACGGTGAGCGCAACGCCAACTATAGACTGCCCGTGCGGCCATCCCTAGACATTGTCCCAAAAAACCTACAGTTTTGTGGTGCCATTATTGCCCGTTACAACGATAGGCCTTCGGACAGCCAGCAATGGAAACGCGAGAGCTTGCTATCCGTCCAGCGGCTACTGGGCGCCCGAAAATAGTAGGCCCCGAGGCGAACCTCGCGAAATTCACCCACCTTCGGCTCCACTCGCACTAGATTCCCCGATGCCAGGTCATGGTTGACCAGAAAACGATTTGCCAGCGCGACGCCTTGTCCTGCTCTCGCTGCTGCAAGCACTAGCTGTGCGTCCCCATATTGACTCATCTTTTGCTCCTCGCTCAGCTCGACCCCCTGCTCTTCCATCCAGGCCCGCCATTCCGAAGGCCCCGATTCTGCGATAAGCGGCATAGTTGCGAGATCCGCGGCGCTCTCAATATAGGGAGATAATTTTTCGGCGAGTTCGACCGAGGCGACTGGGAAAAACTGCGGACACACGAGGACAATCGACCGCACAGCCCGCGCTTTGGGGAGTTCCTCTCGGTTACTGACATAACGAATGTCGCCATCGATACTATTAGCCGACAGATCGGGCATGTCGCGCTTGGAATTGAGGATAATCCGAGGAAAGCTGAGCATAGCGGAATTTCGTGCAAGCCTTGGCGCGAGCCAGTTTGATGCAAGGCCTGGAGTGCAGGTTATCACGAGCTTGTCATTAGCCTCGCCACGAATTTCCCGAGTTGCACTTTCCAGCTCACGAAAAATGCTCGACAGCTTCGCATGGTATGTCTTGCCAGCATCAGTCAGCGTCGCGCTTTCACGATTAAAAAGAGCGGTTCCCAAATCACGTTCAAGGCCCGCCACATGGCGGCTAACAATCGCATGACTTAGATGCAAGGCACGCGCAGCACTGCGTATACCGCCAAAGCGGCCAACGGCTTCAAATGCACGCAAAGCGGCGAAAGGGGGAAGATGTTCAGACATGGTGACCTTTAGTTACCACTTGCGCTTGAGAAAGCAACTGCCCGGCCCACTTAACCTGTTCTATGCTGTTGGATCACCACTGATAGGTAAAAGCTCATGAAAAATGCAGATCTCCTCACTCGCCGCCAGAAGGCGATCCCACACGGTGTTGCGACCGCAGCACCAATCTTTATCGAGTACGCCGAAAACGCAATGATGCGTGACGTCGAAGGGCGCGAATATATCGATTTCGCAGGCGGAATCGCGGTGCTCAACGTCGGCCATCGCCACCCGCGAGTGATAAAAGCGGTGGAGAAGCAACTCGCGCGCTATACGCATACTGCATTTCAAGTAGCCGCATATGAGCCCTACATTGAACTGGCAGAGCGGCTCAACGCGCTTGCTCCCATCGATGGTGATGCAAAGACCATATTGTTCACCACAGGGGCAGACGCGACCGAAAATGCGGTAAAAGTCGCGCGCGCCTACACGGGGCGGCCCGGCATTATCGCCTTTGCCGGCGGCTTCCATGGACGCACGCTGTTGACATCGGCGATGACGGGCAAGGTCAACCCCTACAAGAAGGGGTTGGGGCCGTTTCCCAGTGAAATCTACCACCTACCTTTTCCCAGTGAAACGACCGGAGTGACGATCGAGGACACTGAGAAAGCACTCAATTTCCTGTTTGCCGCCGATCTGGAACCCGAACGAGTTGCTGCCTTCATTTTTGAACCCGTACAGGGCGAAGGAGGATTTCATTCGCCCGTGCCGTCGTTTTACGAATTGCTTGATTCCATGCGGCGCCAGCATGGCATCCAGATCATTGCCGACGAAGTTCAGACTGGCTTCGGTCGGACTGGAAAGATGTTCGGGATCGAGCATGCACCGATTCAGCCGGACCTGATAACCATCGCCAAGTCGCTTGCTGGTGGATTTCCGCTCTCCGGCTTGATCGGTCGTAGCGAATTGATGGATGCAATAGCTCCCGGCGGCCTAGGTGGCACCTACGGCGGCTCGCCGGTTGGAATTGCCGCTGCATTGGCCGTTCTAGACGTCATTGAAGAAGAAGGCCTGCTTGAGCGAGCAGTAGAGATCGGCAATATCATTCGCGACTGTATTGAAGGCCTTGCGCTGAGCAACGACACAGTCAATATTGCTGGTCTACGCGGCCCCGGAGCCATGATCGCGTTCGACATTTTGGATGACGAAGGCAAGCCAAATGCGGTAGGCGCCAAAGCAGTCTGTGCGCGGGCACTGGAACAAGGGCTAGTACTTTTAAGCTGCGGCCAGCACGGGCAGGCCATCCGCATCCTGGTGCCGTTGACGGTATCCAATGATACGCTGGATACGGGTTTGAAAATACTCGCAAAATCACTGTCCCTCAGTTCGGCAACCGGGCCTGAAGCAGCCTGATGGACAGCCTATCTTTAACCCGTTCAGACTTGCACCGGCAGAAAGCCTATATCGATGGCGCATGGGTCGAAGGATCGACGCGTATCGCGGTATTAAACCCCGCGACACATGAACAAATCGGGACGATCCCCAATCTTGGAGCACTAGAGACAGAAACTGCTGTTGCCGCTGCCGAAAGGGCACAGGTAGCTTGGAAATGCGAACTCGCTAAAGAGCGCGGACGAATATTGCGGCGCTGGTCTCAGTTGATGCTCGATAATGCCGGGGATCTAGCTGCCATTCTGACACAGGAGCAAGGAAAGCCCCTGAGCGAAGCAAAAGGGGAGGTCGCATATGCAGCTTCCTTTCTCGAATGGTTCGCTGAGGAAGCACGACGGATCGATGGCGAGATCCTCGCTCCGCACCAGGCCGACAAACGGCTCTACGTGCATAAGGTACCAGTCGGTGTGGTCGCAGCTATTACCCCTTGGAATTTCCCGCTGGCGATGATTACGCGCAAGGCAGGTCCTGCCCTTGCGGCCGGCTGTACCATGGTGCTCAAGCCGTCGGAACTCACCCCCTATTCCGCGCTAGCGCTCGCTGTCCTGGCCGAGGAAGCGGGTGTGCCCAATGGTGTCTTCAACGTCGTGACAGGCGATGCTGCTCCCATCGGTGATGTGCTGACCGACGATACAAGGGTGCGCAAATTCACCTTCACTGGGTCGACTGCGGTCGGGAAGATGCTCGCCGCGCGCTGCATGGATACCGTAAAGCGTGTCTCACTCGAATTGGGGGGTAACGCACCGTTCATAATATTCGACGATGCCGATCTGGATAAGGCTGTTGAAGGGGCGCTGATCGCCAAATTCCGTAATACCGGACAGACCTGTGTCTGCGCCAACCGATTTTACGTTCAATCAGGAATATACGAAAAATTTGCCGCTGCCCTGGCTGGCAAGGTCAAGGCAATGCGGTTTGGTCCAGGTATCCCGATTGGCGAGGCAGACTGCGGCCCATTGATCGACACAAAAGCCGTCGAGAAAGTTGGCGCTCATGTGAGCGACTGCGTCGCTCGCGGTGGTCAGTTGCTTGTGGGTGGAAGGGCCCTCGAGGGAGCGCCAGGCTTCTTCGAGCCGACAGTGATTTCAGAAGTTTCAGCAAATTCAATGCTTTGCCGCGAAGAAACATTTGGTCCAGTTGCTGGACTGGTACGTTTTGAAGATGAAGATGAAGCAATCGCCTTAGCGAATTGCTCTCGCGCAGGTTTGGCGAGCTATTTTTTTACCCGCGACTACGGTCGTGTGCATCGCGTTTCCGAGGCGCTCGACTACGGCATGGTCGGAGTAAACACAGGCATTATTTCTACCGAAGTCGCACCATTTGGCGGCGTCAAAGAATCGGGTTTGGGCCGGGAGGGATCGCGCCACGGCATAGAGGATTACCTCGAAATCAAAATGGTTTGCGCCGCCATTTAGGTATACAAAGGAACCGAAAATCCGGCCCGGCCCAAGGAAAGGCGAGGCCGGATTTTCCATTACACCGCTCGGGTTCAGCGCTTAGCGGTCGAACTGCTCCCCGCATACATCGCGGTTCAGCTCGAGAAATTCTACCGAAGCACCATCAACTTCCACAAAGGACACGATGATTCCTGAATCATCGCGGCCAGAATGATAAATAACTTTTTCACCAACAATCGCCTGATCGATATCTTCAACTTCGAACGCGATGTGGGGAGTAAATTTGATCACATCAGGATTCTTGTTACCTTCGCCAAAGCGCAACCACTCTACCCCATAGGTGTTCAATTTGCCGGGCAGGAAAGCAAGGTTGAGGTGCGGAACTTTCGTTTCACCTTCCCATTCGTCGCACCCCGGCATCCCGGTGTGATGATAGATGAGTTTCTTGCCGCCCTGCGTCACCGGGTTTGTCCATTTTTCGTCGGCAACATTATGATCGATCTGCATCAGGCGGACGGGTGCATCAAGCATGTTGACGAAGGCCGAACGCACGCCTGGCTCGATATCGACAGGTGGAACGATTACAGTTTCACCATCCAGTGCTTCTTCCAAATTCTCAACCTCGAACGCGGGATGAGCGACAGTCTTGATAAGCTCTGGCACATCCGCATCTGCATCGTAACGCGCCCACGATATTCCATATGCGTTTGCAGTGCCTAAAACGACATTGGCCTTGAGGTGCGGCGCATAGACTTCATTATCTTTTGGCTCGGCTGTCGGGATACTTAGGTGATGGAAAGTATATTTTTCCTTATCCTTGAGCATAGTCTTAGTCATTTCAATAACTCCAATTTCTCTAACTTATCCATGTCTGATCGGTCAATGGTCCTGAACCACATCCACACCACTGGCTGCCATTTCAGGAACCGGCTCCGGCCCATTCCGCTGCGCGCAATTCCACACGGCGAATCTTTCCCGAAACAGTCTTGGGCAATGAGTTCACAAATTCGATTGCCCGAGGATATTTATAGGGAGCGGTCACGGCCTTCACGTGATTTTGCAGCTGTGCCACCAGCGAATCATCACCATTGCGGCCAGGCGCTAGTATTATAAACGCTTTGACCACCTCCCCCCGGACAGGATCAGGGCTGGACACAACCGCAGCTTCCGCAACGGCCGGGTGTTCGACCAAGGCGCTTTCCACCTCGAACGGGCCGATCCGATATCCCGCGGAAATGATCACGTCATCAGCCCGCCCAACGAACCAGTAATAGCCATCCACGTCGCGCGTCGCGCGATCGCCGGTAAGATACCAGTCACCCACAAAGCTCGCAGCGTTGGCATTGTCGTCACCACGATAGCGATCGAACAACCCGAGCGGACGGCTGGGATTGATACGAACAGCCAGATTGCCTTCGGTATTGTCGCCTAACATGTTGCCGTCATAATCTACGATGCCAAGGGTTACTCCGGGTGAAGGCAGTCCCATCGACCCTGCCTTAGCGGGAATGAATGGAAAGCTGCCGCACAGGATCACAGATTCGGTCTGGCCATAACCATCCCGGATCGTCACACCGGTGGCCCGTCGCCAGATTTCAATAACCTCTGGATTTAAAGGCTCGCCAGCACCCACACAATGGCGCAAGCCACCAAAATCATACCGCCCAAGATCCTGTTGCACCAACATGCGATAAACAGTCGGCGCAGCGCACATGGTGTCAATCGCATGCTGTTCCAGCAACTTCAGCGTGCTGACCGGGTCGAAAGCGCTCGTATGGTGAATGAATAAGCATGCACCCTGATTGAACGGACCGAAATAGCTGGACCAAGCTGCCTTAGCCCAACCGGTGTCGGAAATATTCCAGTGCACGTCCCCTTTTGACAGATTGAGCCAATACTGCCCTGTCACTTTGTGGCCCAAGCCATAACCTTGGCTATGCACCACCATTTTGGGATAGCCCGTAGTCCCTGAGGTAAAATAGCAAAGAGCATCCTCTGAGATCGACGTATCCGCTGTGTCGAAACCATCATCCGCGGCATTGCGTGCCGCGTCATACGAAAGCCAGCCATTGCGATCGCAATCCACCAAGGCTTTGAGCTTGAGCGACGTCACCGAATCACCAGCCGCATCGACTCGGTCGGCGCAGGACTGATCGGTGATGATCGCCACAGCCGACGCAGCCCTTACCCGATAGGCAATATCCTTGGCCGAGAGCTGAGTGGTGGCTGGCGCAACGATAATGCCTGTACGCAAGCAGGCAGTGACAACTTCCCACCAAGCAAGTTGCCGCCCCAGCATCAACAAAACAACATCCCCGCGCGACACGCCGTGTTGCGTCAAAAGATTTGCCACCTGGCGCGAACGGCGCGCCAGCTCGGCATAAGTCACGATCTGCTCGCGTCCGTCATCGTCGATCCAATACAACGCCTTGAGATCAGGATCGCTTTCCGCCCATTGGTCAATAACATCGCGAGCGAAGTTATATTGCGCTGGCAGATCGACTTGAAAATTGTCTTGGATCCGCTGATATTCTTCGAGCATATTCACGCTTGCGTCTCGCTCCAGAATAATGATGTGCTGCTCTTGCTTTGCTCCTTGCCCGCATCGATCACGCGCTGGTAAGATTGCAGTAAATGCGAAGGCGACGCCTCCATAATCTCGTAAAATGGGCTATTCAGCCCAGGAGGCTGAAAATAGGAAAGCCGCGCATTGCCCTGACCGGCTTCACCCGCAATCTCCGCGCTGAAAACTTCAACAAAGCCGGAAGCGATCAGCTTGTCCGCCTCCATCGTAAAATCGGAAACAAAAATGCTCCAATGGTTGAACACCATTTTGCTTGTAGCGATGTCGGGCACCTGGAATGGCGAAGGCGATCCGTCACGCACACGGACCAATTCGATCACCATGTCTCCTGACGCGCCCATCGCGATGTCAATGGGAATCGACGCATTCCGGCCTTGATAGCAGACATAGTGCATCTGGATATCCTCGTAGACGAAAAATGGGCCCGCACCGATAGTTTCATTCAGCTTGCGCGCCGTTGCCTCAATATCATGCACCACATAGCCCATCTCCACGATGGCTCCCACAGCAATGCTCCGGCCTGCCTTATTCATCACAACCGCCCAGCGCAGCCATCTTGCATGCCGAATCCTAGGTTAAACTGTATAAGACCAGCTATAATCACCATCTCACAAAACATATCCTCAACTATATCACGCTTACGCCGATTCGACATTAGCACGACGCCGATACAAAAAACTGCGCAAGCTATCTGGCACTACATACAGGTTACAGCCATATCGAAAACGACGGCAAACTTATCATTTTAGCTCGTTCAATCGGGAATCTAATTCCCAAAAATCGGACACGCAAATCACATGGTCAGAAATGATATTCATTGAGACGCAGAGGCCATAGGCCAAGACCAGTTTTTCACAAAAATGATCGGCATTCTGGTGATCGTATGTCCGCAGGACGAGAACGCCTTCGTCGGCAGGCGAATAGGCCATGCTGGGTAACAAACATTAAGGCATAGAGGGTTTTTAGCTGATGACGCATTCGATGTTCAACCTCAGTGGCCGAGTGGCAATCGTGACTGGGGCCAGTTCCGGCATCGGAGCTCAGATTGCAGAGGATTTGGCGAGCGCTGGGGCAAGCGTTGCTATGGTTGGCCGAAATCAAGATCGGCTGCAGGCAGTTGCAGAGAAGATCGCACGGTCTGGCGGGAGCGTCCACGCCATCGCTGCTGAGCTGACCGATTCAAAAGGGCAGCAAAAGATTATCGATGAAACTCTATCAGCGTTTCAAAGGATAGACGTTCTCGCACTGTCGGCAGGCATTTTCCTCCCGGCTTCGTTTGAGGAGATGTCTGCGGATAATATTCAGTCGCAGATGGAGGTAAACTATTCCGCGCCTGTAACCCTCGTGCAACGGGCGTTACCGCATCTAGAACGCGGCTCCTCGATCATCTTTGTCACATCGACCTGCGCGCGCATTGGATTCTCTTTCACTGGAGCCTATGCTGCATCGAAGGGTGCGTTGGACGCAATGATGCGGGTGATGGCCGTTGAGCTGGCGCCTCGCGGCATTGCCGTAAACGGGGTTTCCCCAGGGTGGACCGAAACCCCCATGAACGAGAGCATCCGGGAGGATAGCTCCGTAGTCGAAGCGGCGATCGCGGCCACCCCAGCCGGTCGCCTGGCGACCCCATCAGATATTTCCCCAAGCGTGGTTTTCCTTGCCTCAAAAGCGGCCGGTTTTGTTCAGGGGCAAGTGATCGCTGCGGAAGGTGGCTACCCCAGCCTGCCTGACGTCATTCGTGGCGCAGAATAACAGCTAATTGGAGATAATGAAGTGAGCGGTATGCGTTATGCCATTGATACGGGTGGCACTTTTACGGATCTGATCGTCGATGATGGCGAGGGTCGATTGAGCTTTTTCAAAAGCCCCACCACTCCACAGGATCCGGTTGTCGGTGTGCTTGCTGTGCTGCAGGTCGCGGCAGAAGCGAACGGACGCAGTTTGCCCGATTTCCTCGGCGATGGCGCTTCATTGTTGCACGGCACGACCCGGGCGCTCAACGCAGTGCTCAGCCACAAGACGGCCAAGACTGCGTTCATTACGACAATGGGGCATCCTGACGTCCTGCTGTTCCGCGAAGGGGGGCGCACCGATCCATTCAACTTTACCCGCGATTTTCCTCAGCCATATGTTCCGCGCGCGCTTACTTGGGAAGCGCCCGAGCGCATCGGGGCGGACGGTTCCGTGGTCAAGGAATTGGACGAGCGTAGGATCGTTGAAATCGCGCTGGAGATCCGCGCGAAGAATGTAGAGGCTGTTTCGGTCTGTCTTCTGTGGTCCCCGATCAACCCGCAGCATGAGCTGCGCATCGGTGAAATCCTGGCTGACCATCTGCCCGGCATTCCCATCACATTGTCGCATCAACTGGCACCGATGCTGCGCGAATACCGCCGCGCCTCGGCCGCGAGCATTGACGCGTCGCTCAAGCCCTTGATGACCGACTATCTGTCGCGATTGGAAGGCGAGCTCAAAGCCGCTGGCTTTGGCGGACGCCTGCTGATCGTGACCTCCAATGGCGGGGTGCTTGATGCAACCGACGTCGCCGACGCACCCATTCTGGCCATCAATTCTGGCCCGTCTATGGCGCCAGTCGCGGGCCTGTATTTTGCGCAGCAGCACACTGGTTCCACCACGGCGGTTGTCGCCGATACCGGCGGCACCAGCTACGACGTTTCGCTGGTGCGAGATGGCCACATCCCTCGGACCCGGGAAAGCTGGCTCGGTGACCGCTTCTATGGTCACATGACCGGCTTCCCTTCGGTCGATATCACCAGCATTGGCGCAGGCGGCGGCTCGATCGCATGGGTCGATGACGGCGGATTGCTTCGTATCGGACCTGAAAGCGCAGGTGCCGATCCGGGACCCGCTTGCTATAATCGCGGCGGCAACAGGCCAACTGTAACCGACGCTTGTGTCGTACTAGGCTATATCGACCCAGACAATTTCCTGGGCGGTAAGATGAAGCTGGATCGTGAACTGTCGCGGGCAGCCATCGAACGCGGCGTGGCCAGAAAGCTTGGCATGTCAGTCGCAGAAACGGCCTGCGCCATCATCGAACTGGCAACGCAGGAAATGGTCCACGCCATCGAGGATGTGACCGTCAATCATGGCGTTGACCCCACCTCTGCCGTGCTCATCGCCGGGGGCGGTGCGGCCGGGCTGAACAGCGTAAAGATCGCAGACCGCTTGGGTGCAGCGCAAGTGCTGTTCCCTCATACCGGCGCCGTGCTCAGCGCGTCGGGCGCTTTGCTGGCTGATCTTTCGGCAAACTATTCCGAACCAGCGGTCACTGCGACAAATCATTTCGATTTTAGCAATGTGAACGCCTGTCTTGATCGGCTAAAGAGCCGCTGCGCTGCGTTTGCTGTAGATGCCGGTGAAGGCGCGCTTGAGACTAAAATCCAATTGAGTGTTGACTCGCGCTATGTCGGCCAGGTCTGGGAAATCGAGCTGGAACTCCCGTGCGACAGCTTCGACGACGCTAGCGATGTCGTGAAGCTCGTCCGGGCATTCCACAAGCAGCATGAGAAACTTTTCGCGGTCATTGACGCCGATGCAGATGTCGAACTGTTGAACTGGCACGCACGGGTCAGTTGCCGTCTACACACCATACAACCGCATCAGGCGGAAGAGCGCACCGATAGCGCTTCGGCGCAACGCACCCGCAAGGTGCAATTCTCAACAGAAGGGGAAGTGGATGCCGCCATTATTCCCGTGGAAGCGCTGAAGATCGGCGGCAAAGTTGCCGGCCCGGCCATCATCGAATCCAACTTCACCTCGGTCGTGATTGATCCGGGTGCCATCGCTGAACGCCTTAGCGATGGCGGGCTTCTGGTCACAATCGAACGTCACCTCGCTACTGGAGGAAAAGCCTGATGGGACAGACTAAACATTCTGGCGCACGCCTTGCCGTGATCCACGCGCGGTTCGAGGCGATTGTTCGCAAAATGACGAACACGCTATTTCGCACAGCCCGGTCGGGCGTCATCAACACCGGTAGAGATTTCTCGTGCTGTATCGTCACCGCGCACAACGATCTGCTGGTGACAGCCGAAAGTCTGCCGATCCACGTGATGAGCGGCCCGGACCTGATGGCCAAAATAATGCGCGAACTGAGCCCTGACCTGAAGGCAGGCGACGCGTTTCTCAACAATTCGCCCTATCATGGCAATTCACACGCGGGCGATCACTCCTTGCTGGTGCCAGTGATCGATGCTGGGGGAACCTATCGCTTTACTGTCGTGGTGAAGGCGCATGTGGCCGATTGCGGCAACTCGGTTCCCTCGACACTCTATGCCAATGCAACCGATGTCTATAACGAAGGTGCGCTGATCTTCCCCTCTGTGCAGGTTCAGCGCGATTACAAGGATTGCGAAGACATCATTCGCATGTGCAAAATGCGTATCCGGGCGCCCGAACAATGGTATGGCGATCAGCTTGGTCTAGTTGGTGCCGCACGCGTTGGCGAGCGCGAGCTTCTGGCTCTTGGAGACGAGTTGGGCTGGGATTCGCTTGATGCGTTTGAAAGCCAGTGGCTCGATTATAGCGAACTGCGTATTCGCGGGGCGATAGCAAAGCTCCCTGCATCGACGGTGACAGTGGCAAATGCCCACGATCCGATGCCTGGTCTGGACGAAGGCATCCCGATCAAAGCGATCGTTACGGTCGATCCGGCTGAAGAAATTGTCACAGTCGACCTGACAAACAATCCGGATTGCGTTCCCTTCGGTCTCAACCTGACGGAAGCAACCGCGACCACCGCCGCCATGGTGGGGGTATTCAACAGCCTCGGCCCCGGCATTCCGGCCAATGCCGGCAGCTTTCGTCGAATCAATGTCAAACTTCGTGAGAATTGCATCGCCGGGATTCCGCGCCACCCAGCCAGTTGCTCCACCGCGACAACGGGCGTCGCGGACCGGGTAACCAACGCAGTTCAGCGTGCTATGGCCGAACTGGGTGACGGTATAGGCATGGCCGAATGCGGATTAGCCATTCCGGCCACTGCCGCATTCATCTCCGGCACCGACCCGCGCCGCGACAATAATCCCTATGTTAACATGATCACATTGGGGCAAACCGGAGGCGCAGGTACGCCTTGGTCGGACGGCTGGCTTACAATCGCTCATGTCGGCAATGGCGGGTTGGTGATGCGTGATAGCACCGAAATCGACGAACTGATGTATCCCATCCGTATCTATACCGATCGCATCATCCGCGACACAGCAGGCCCTGGCCGTTATCGCGGAGCCCCGGCAGCAGAAGTCGAATGGGGACCAACATCGAATGCGATGGAAGGAATCTGGTCCAGCGATGGTTCAACCTTCCCTGCTCAGGGCGCACGCGGCGGTGGCAGCGGTGCGACGGCAAAGCAGTTCAAGCGCAATCTCGATGGCTCTCTAACACCCCTTGACGCATTCGGCGGTACGAAGTTGCAAGCTGGTGAATCTGTGGTTGGGATTTCCAGCGGTGGCGGCGGTTATGGTTCGCCGCTGGAACGCGACCCGGCCCGGGTTGCTCTCGACGTTTCGGAAGGTTGGGTTTCCGTAGAACAGGCTAAGGACGTCTATGGCGTCGTCTGCGATCTTGATGGAAATATTGACGAGCCCGGGACTTCAGCGTTGCGTGCTGCCTAGGTAACCCGAGAAAGGTCTGGGACGAACATGGTTAGCTCTCTCATGGAACAAGAGCCGATGAAACGGCCTAGCTCACTGTGGTTGGATCAGGCACTCGATGCCCCGTCGACTCCCTGTCCAAGATTGGCGCAGAATATCACTGCCGACGTGGCCATCATAGGTGGTGGTTACGTCGGACTTTGGACTGCGATCGAACTGAATGCGCGGAGGCCTGACCTTTCGATCACCATTCTGGAGTCGGATATTTGCGGTAGTGGCGCGTCTGGCCGAAATGGTGGTTATGTTTTGTCCTGGTGGACGAAAGCACCATCGCTTTTGGCCATGTGGGGAGAGGAGGTCGCACGCGATTTGATCCTCAAATCCGAAGCTGCGATCACTCAGCTCGATGACTTCTGTAAGCAAGAGGGAATCGACGCCGAATTTATACGTTCGGGATGGGTCTGGGGCGCGGCGTCGCAATCGCACAACGGAGCCTGGGAAAGCGGCATGCAAGCGTGTGCCAAGTTGGGGGTCGGTAATCTTGAGCTGTTAGACGAAGCCGGGGCACAGCGGAAAAGTGGAGGCGCCGATTTCCGCGCAGCAATCCTTGATCTTACCGCAGCGTTGATCCATCCGGGCAAGCTGGTACGCGGCCTTCGCGAAGCCGCTTTGCGTCGCGGGATCCAAATATTCGAGCACAGCCCCGTTGAACATTTGAGACGTGGTCGTCCCGCTGTCCTTAAAACCCATCAAGGCAGCGTTGCCGCAAAACGGGTGGCGATCGCGACCAATGCATGGGCAGCATCGGTTCGCGAGCTGTCGCGTTCGATTGCCGTCGTATCGAGCGACATCATCGCCAGCCCGCCGGTACCGGATTTGCTAGCCAAACTAGGTTGGCAGGACGGCGCGGGCGTCAATGATTCACAACAGATGGTGCATTATGTCCGACCCACGCGTGACGGGCGAATTCTGGCTGGAAAGGGCGGACTTGCCAGTGGTTTCGGTGGCAATGTCACAGACGTAATGTTTAGTAATGAGCGCCGCGCCGGGATCGTCGAAGACAAGTTTCGCCAACTATATCCTGGCTTGGGAGGCCTACAAATGAATAGCCACTGGTCCGGACCTGTTGACCGGTCGGCCGATGGCCTGCCGATCATCGGTACCCTGCCCGGCCATGACCACATCGCCTATGCGATAGGCTGGAGCGGCAATGGCGTTGGCCCCAGCCAGATCGGCTCAAAGGCTGTGGCAAGTCTGCTGCTGGGCGAGAAAGATGAATGGTCAACTCTGCCAATTGTCCGCGCTCCGCCAAAATCCATGCCGCCAGAGCCCATTCGCTATATCGGATCCCATGTGGTGCGCACAGCGGTGCGAATGCGGGATACAGCCTTGGCACAAGACAAGCTCCCCAACGCACTGGTCAATGCCATTGCCGATCTCGCCCCGAGGGGGGTCGAGGACAAATAGTTCGTGGCAATGGAACAGCTAGCATCCCTGTCTGCGACAGCCCTTGCCGGCGGCTATCGCGACGGCGCCTTTACCCCGATAGACGTGATCGAAGCGCTGCAACGCCAGGTCGAGGCCATCGACCGGCAGATCAACGCCTTTGTCACCACCGTTTTCGAACAGGCAGCAGCCGATGCAGCGCGCTGTGCTCGAGAGCTTTGCAGTGGTTCCGACAAGCCACTGTTGGGCATTCCGGTTGCAATCAAAGATTTGGTCGACACGGCAGGCATTCGCACTACTTATGGCTCCCGCATTTTTTCCGGCCAAACTCCCGAGCGGAATGCGAGGATCGTCGATCAACTAATTGAAGCCGGGGCGATTATCATAGGAAAGACCGCTACGCATGAATTTGCCTGGGGTTTTACATCCGATAATCCGCATTTCGGGCCAACGCGCAACCCGTGGGCAGCCGACCGGATTCCTGGAGGATCGAGCGGAGGCAGCGCTGCCGCGCTTGCAGCGCAGCTGGTTCCATTGGCGATTGGCACCGACACGGGTGGTTCGATCAGGCTCCCGGCCGCCTATTGCGGAGTAAGTGGACTGAAGCCCAGCTTTGGCAACCTCAGCCTTGACGGCATTTGCCCTCTCGCGCCAAGCCTCGATCATGTCGGCCCGATGGCACGTACACCGCAGGATATAGACTTGTGTATGACGGTTCTGCGGGACGATTATGCACCGATCGCGCTCCAGACGCTCGACGGGATGAAAATCGCCGTACCAGATCCAGCTGCTTATGCCGAACTCCCCACCGATATGGCAGATATCTGGCATGATACTATCGAAACGCTTACGAAGCGGGGAGCGGTAATTCGCACTTTCTCCGATCCGCTCATCCTGGATTGCGCGGAAATATTCACCGCGATTATGGTGAGGGAGGCCGCGCAGACGCATATCGATCTTGGGCTTTATCCTTCCCGGTTTGCCGATTATGGCGCAGATATTCATGCCCGCTTTGCCCTTGCAAAAATGATTTCGGATAATGAACTTGCCGCCGCTCAACGCGATCGGGATGCTCTGCGGCAATCTTTCCTGCGGATCTTTAACGATGCGGATCTAATGCTAACGCTTTGTTCTTCTGCCCCTCCACTCACGATAGCGACAGATAAAGACCTGCCTGAAAAGCATTATGCGTACCTTCGCGAAACGGTCCTGCGTTACACGGCTCCTCAGAATTTGACTGGCTTGCCGGCGGCTGCGGTCCGGATTGGGATCGACGGCTTTGGCTTGCCGGTTGGCTGCCAGTTTACCGCCCCCTTGGGCCGCGACGCTCTTGCTGTGGCAGCGGCACGGCTATTTCACGAAGCCACTCCCGGCCTTCAGAAGATATGGCCCAGCATTTTTTAGACGCACGAGTGGGCACAGAAGACAGGACCAGCTATGAACAAGAAGCATATTCCATCGGGTTTTCAATTCCCGGACGCGTGGCAAGTCGACAATGTCGTTTATCTCAGCGGGCAGGTGTCGGTTGACGTCAAAGGCGAGATTATTGGCAGGGACGATATCGCGCTGCAAACCAAGACCACACTTGAGAATGTAAGGCGGGTTCTTGAAAAGGCAGGCTCCGGGCTGGAACAGCTGGTAAAGATCAACACCTATCTCGTCTATCGCGGTTCGGAGGAGGACTTCCCGGATTTCTGGGCAGCGATGAACGCAGCGCGGCTGCCATTCATCCCCGACCCCGCCCCGGCAGCAACTGCCATGCTCGTAGCTGGCCTTGCCCATCCCGACTTTCTGATCGAAATTGATGGGATCGCAACCTTGCGATGAGAAACGGCCTCTAATCCAAGGCGCGCTGGTAGCCTTCGAAAGAAGTCTTGATCGTACCCTGCCCTTGAGACGAGGTATAAAGCGCGGCGGTTTTATCGAATATCTCGACAAAGGGCACCGTACCAACGAAGGTCAGATACCCGCCCACCGGTGTGGGATCTTGGAAGTTCGCCCGCATCTTGACTAGGTCACGGTAAATTGCGGCGCGGAACTGTTCTGGCACGCGGACTTCAAAAGCCATGACTGGCTCCAGCAGATAGGTACCGGCATCGTCCAGCGCTAAGGCAAGCGCCTGCGGGGCGACAATTTTAAAATCGGCATGGGTCGTGCCCATGTCGTAGCGTGATAGGCCGTCAACCAGCGTCACCTTGAGATCGGTTACCTCCCAGCCGCGCGGCCCCTTCCGCCGCGCTTCGTCGATCACTGCCGGGATCTGCTTGATGAACTTGTAATAGATCTTGTCCGCGCGTACCTCTTGTTCATAAAGGTAGCCCGAACCCGGTTCGCCCGGTTCGACCTTCAATTCGATGTCGGCAAAGCCGTGCGTGCGCAATTCGACCCGCGCAGAAGCGCCCATTTTTGGCGTTTCCTTGTAGATAATGCGAGGCCTTGAGAACTTCGCTCTCAGGCTAAAACGCTCATCCAGCAGGCCAAGAATGATCTCCATCTGAACTTCGCCAAAAAAGGCAACGTTGATCTCGCGCTGCTCCTCCAGCCACTCAACGTTGAGCAGAGGCTCTTCGTCCTCCAGCACGTGCAAGGCTTCGATCAAATCGTTCCATCGTGCTTGATCCTCTGGAAATATCCGCGCGGTGAGCAGCGGTTCCACAGTAGACGACAAGGCGGCCACCCCTTCCGCGTCACCTAGGACGGCGCCTACATAGGTTTCCTTCAGCCCGCACAATATCCCGATGTCGCCCGCTTCCAATTTTTGAGCAGCTTCATAACCACGACCAGGCGTTAATTTAAGGATCCGCGTAGCCTTCTCGTCGATTTCGGAACCGGCGACATTCAGGCGATCACGCTGTTCCACTGTGCCATTGAGAATGCGGACATAGGACAGGCGGCCGCTGTCCGTTGCGCCTTCGATTTTAAACACGATGGCGGACAGATCGCGATACCGTTCCCCAGCGGGAAACGGCAAATAACTGCATATTGCATCGAGCAGGCTGTCTATACCCAAGCCTTCCATTGCCACTCCGTACAAAATCGGAAAGACTTCGCAATCCTGCACCAAGCGGCGCAATACTGTTTCAAAATCCATTTGCGTCACATCGGCTTCAGCCAGAAATTTCGCCAACATAGCGTCATCGAAGTCTGCCAGCGCCTCGACCGTATCACGTGGCACCTGACCACCTGTGATTACAGAGACGATTTTCGGCGACTTCTTTCCCGCCCCAGTTACTTTCTGAAGACTAACCACGGCGTGCGAGAGCATCGAACGAATTTCCGCCGTCACCTCTTCCGGTCTTGCTCCAAGACGATCAAGCTTGTTCATGAAAAGGAGCGTTGGCACCTGCAGTTGCTGCAATGCGTTCCAGATCGTAAGTGTTTGCAATTGCACGCCCTCTACTGCCGATACTACCAGTACGGCGCCGTCTAGAACTCGGATCGCCCGTTCCACCTCCGGGTAGAAGTCGGCGTGCCCTGGTGTGTCGACGATCCTGACCTCGACACCTTTCCAGTACAAGGCAGCCGATGAGGCTCGCACCGAAATTCCACGCTCGCGCTCGACCTGCATAGAATCGGTTTGCGAGGTTCCATCATCGACCCGCCCAACTGAACGGATCGCTCCGCTCGCAAACAATAGTCGTTCGGTAAGCGTGGTTTTGCCTGCATCGACGTGCGCGAAGATGCCAATATTACGAATTTCAGTACGTGTTGGTTCGGTCATGGGCTGCATCGATATGATCATGCGGCCATTCTGGACGATCAACCGCTATGTGAAAGAACGACGACCGCGAAAAACGCAGTTCGTTAGTGCTATGGGGGTTTATTGCGCCAGCATGATGAGCTGGTTAATAGTCGATCATGCCGACTTAAACAACTGCACTAAAATTATCATTTCAGTCATTTTTGCTATCATAACCGCTCATGCAAAGAAGTGGTTGTTTTGACCACGGCCTTTCCGAATCGGAAAGTTAGTGTAAATTTTTCCTCGGAGCGACAATAGTCGCTCTGCTAACCGCCGCTCCTTAGCCAACCTGCTCGTCGTCAGAATGACGGCTATCATTCGAATTGGAATTTTGCCGCAAAGCTCCCGCGGCACAGAGGGTCCCAATCAACAGCAACCCGCTCAGTGTCATTGCGATAGAAACCGATGAATTGACGTCGAGCGCTGTCTGAAGTCGCCCTTCCACCACGGCAGCTCCAGAAGCAAGCGCAGACACAATGGTAAGCAACATCGCCGAAGAGGCTCCAGCGCTGGCCTTGGTCGATGCCATAGCCAGGGTGGGCACCGCAGACATGATCGGCCCATTGCAAAACGCCAAAAGCAAAATGGGCAGCCCGATGGAGAACAAGGTCAACTCACCACTTGCAATCGCAATCCAGTATACCGCATTCGCAATGGCTGCGACGCCCATACAAAGCCAAAGCAACTTTTCTACCGATATGATCTTCATGAGCTGGTTCGCCGCCAAATTGCCAATGATGAATGCGATCATGAAGCCCGCCTGCAGGTAGGCGAACATCCTGCTTGGAAGACCCAGTTCATTGCCGATCACAAAGGGCACGGCAGAGTGAAATATGATGAAGAATCCAACCGAGGCTACAAACACCATAGAGAGAAGTAGAAAGCGGAAATTGGTCAGGATAAGGAGGTATTCTCGCCCAATCTGAGCAAAGTCCAGTGTCTTGAGGCGGTTCTGGTTGGACTCCTGCAAAAAGAACCCAAGCGCGACAACAACAATTGTCGACAGGCCCGCAACCACCAGAAAGCTGGCTTGCCAGCCATAGGCCTCAAACAGCATCACGCCGACCAATGGGGAGAACATGGGAGTGAACCCTACGGCAGCGCGATAGATCGACATCGCCCTGACTTGCTCACGGTCAGCAAAATAGTCTCGAATTATGGCTAAGACCAACATCGTCTCAGCCCCGCCAGCAGCGCCTTGAAGAACGCGCATCACGATCAATTGTTCAACTGTCGTAACAAATGCCGACATGAAGCTAGTCAAGGCAAAGATAGCGATCGCAGCGATCAAGATCGGTCGGCGCCCAAAACGCTCCGACAGCGGCCCGTACAGCAGGTACAGTGCTGATCCGGCCAGGAAGTACAGACTGACCGTCAGCTTCACCATCTCTGGAGAGGCCTTGAGGATATCCGCAACGTGCGGCTGGATCGGAGCGTACAGGTCCGTAGCGAGTGTCGCCAGAGTGCTGGTTGCTATCAATGCAGCAACAGCGACCATGCGGCCGGAGACCCCACCTTGCGACTGGGATGAAGGAGCTTGTTGCATGCTATTCACCGCCAGCAACGATTGCGCACGCAAACGGCGAGACGCCCGAAAGGGATAGTAAGCCTGTCATCCGTCATCCAATCCGTTGTTGCGGTAGGGGTAATTGCCACTCCCCCACATTCGCCTTGGGCACTAACCCATATCAGTCACGCTCATGATGGCCCATTGGGACATCGGGCTGTCATTACAGTCCGCCGCAGCGACCCCTTCATTCTTTCGAATGCCGTCAATGGGCTCTGCACGGCGGTGATGCTAGCCATCGCTCTTTGCGTTTGCCTTGCGCCCCAATCCTACATGCATTCCAAGATTGGGGAGTGTAATGCCAAAATTTATTTGCACACCACTCTGGCGTCTGCGGGGCTACAATAGCAAACTGCGCGGCCTGCATTACAAGCCGCGCAGTGCTGTCTGATATCTTAGTCTTGGACGCTTAGCTAACTCAATACCTTGCAGTGAGTGTGAGGCCAAACGTGCGCGGTGGAGTCAGAGTCCGCTGTAGGGCAGTCCGCCCGGCATCGGATTCCGCATCCGAGAAAATAAAGTAGTTGAGGTTGTTTGTCCCAACCGCATTTCGCTTATCAAGCAGGTTATTCACCCAGGCAGACAGTTCAAAGTTCTTGTTAAAGCCGTAAGCGGCCCTCAGGTTGTAGAGGTTCTGGAACTTCGTGCTGGCATCAATGCTGTTGGTAGCGTCGTCATACTGACGGCTCTTCTGGACCATATCGCCACTAAGCTCGAAGTAGCTGCTATCGCCGAACTCAGCGCGATAGGAAGCACCCGCGCTCAATGAGTGCTTCGGCGTTAGTTGGATCTGATTTCCGGCAACAGAATCACCAAAAACGAGTGTATCGCCACCATATTCCGAATCTTGGTACGCATATGCGGCCCAGAGGCTCAGACCTTTAGTTGGCTTGACGTTCAGATCAACTTCCACACCTGTGTTCTTACCCGACCCAATGTTATCCGCAACAAATGAGAAGGTATTCGGGTCAAGGAAAGCAAACTGGATATCCGTATACTTAACGTGGAATCCAGTTATGTTGAAAATCACATCTCCATCAGCCCACGACGTGCGTGTACCCAATTCGTACGATGTCGAGAATTCAGGCTTATACGGGATTTTCACGTCATCAGGTGCGGTTGCCGGGTTGTTGCCGGAACCAAACGCCGTGAAACCACCTGACTTGAAGCCGCGCGCCACCGAACCATAAAGCATCACGTCGGGGTTGACGTCATACTGCAGGATTGCACGCCAGGATGGCTCGGTCCATGAATCATCGAAATTGGATGTGAAGACGCCTTGGCAAAAGAAGCCCCCAATGCCCCCACAGATCAACGACCCTTCCTTCTTGTCATTAGTCACGCGGAGACCGCCAGATAAAGACAGTTGATCCGTCAACTCGATGGTCAAGTCGGTGAAGGCTGCGATACTCTTTGTCCTCACCTCCTGTGCAAGCACATCGAGAGGCCCAGGGAATGCACCCTGAGTTTGCGCCGAACTTCCGGTCAAGCCAAATGCTTCCAGCTCTTCATCTCTACGCTGCCAAGAGTTCAGATAATAAACACCTGAAGTCCCGGTGATCCGATTGCCGATCTTCCAATCCCAACGTAATTCTTGGCTGAAGTTCTCAAGCTGCACGCGCTGGAAAGGGAAGGCCTCAGTACTTTGCGTACCATCCGGCGTGCGTCCTACGATAGCATCGAAATCGAAATCAAAGAGTAGGCCATTGTAGTCGCGGTAGGAGGTGATCGAATGGAACGTGCCGATTTCGGATTCCAACTTCACCTTGGCAGACACACCCCAGCCTTCGCGATCATATCGTCCATCAAGATCTTGCGCGACCTGACGCAGGCTGCCGTCCGGAATTAACGGAAAAGTATCATTCACGGAGCGATCACCAGAATAATACCTTGGCGTGCCATAGGATGTGTCCTTTGAAACATCCGCCGCCAAAATAATGTCCAGATTCTCCGATGGCAGGAAACGCAACTTCGCCCGAGCTGACGAGATGCTTTCTTGCCCCAGCTTGCTGAACTCACCATTTCGCGTACCGGAGGCCAGATTAATGGTGTGGCCGCCCGTGTGCCGAGTTTTTCCTGAGAAGCTACCATAGACGGTGTCGCTCAACGGACCGCTTATGCTGGCAGCGACTTCAAGCCGATCAAAATTACCCGCGGTCACGGATCCACGAGCACGCACCTCATCACTCGGATCACGGGTAACATAGTGGATTACACCGCCGTTAGTATTGCGGCCAAACAAGGTCCCTTGCGGACCCTTAAGCACCTCAACGCGCTCCAGATCATATAGATCGAACTCGACAAAAGTGGTGGAGCCGAGATAGACTTCGTCAACGAAGATCGCAACGTTGGGATCAACTCCAGGGCTATCGTCTTGTGTGGACGCACCGCGAATAGCGACCGGCGAGAAGCTCTTAAATGGCTGCCCGAAGCCCACCCCAGGGACTCGAGTTAGAAAGTCGGAAACGTCGTCCACACGCGCCGTTTCCAACTGTTCACCCGCAAAAACCGAGATTGCCAACGGAACATCCTGCAGAGATTCTTCCTTTTTCCGAGCCGTAACGATAATTACGTCGGAATCGTTCGCAGCTGCGTTCTGCGTCCCTGCATCACTATTCTGCGCAAAAGCCGGCGTCGATATCGCAGCAAAAAACAACCCTGATGACAGAACCGTCGAGGCTCGAAGTGCCTTGCAACCAAATTTCCCAAATATCATAAATTCCTCCCAGAATAGCCCAACATCTTGAGCGTCGATCAAAAGGGTAACCGGAAAAGAGATGTGTTTAATGTTAGCGAAGGCCAAAATACTATCAAAAACGCCAGACTAAATTTGGCAATTCCATGGGCCAATGTATGCACTGACGCACGCGTCGGACTTGACCGATGCTTCGCTATAGGCACTTTATATCAGGAAATAATGCCTATCTAGAAGAGATAGTCGGCTCAAGCGCGCGCGGTTGCGCGATCGATCTGGATGAATTCGACGGGTGCACCGTCAACCTCAATGAAGCCCACCCATAGTCCTGCATCCGGGTTGTTGGACGGGATGATAATCGTTCGGCCTTCCATTGCTGTTTCGATCTCATCTACTTCATACACCACATGAGCGATGTTTTTGACGATGTCGGGATATGGTGCGTCGTCATAGTAGCGCACCCAACCTATTCCATAATCGTTTTCATACTGAGCAGCGTACATCTTGAGTTTTTCGAGATGGACGTCTTTCACATGAACCGTCTTACGAGGCTGCCAGACTGAGTGATAGTTAAATGCCACTTCCTTAGCCCAGATATCACTCGCCTGTGGATCAATCTGGATGAACTGGATTGGAAAGCCGTCGAACTGGATAAATGCGATCGCGACACCAGGTTCGAGCTCTATCGGCCCCAACAGCAAATCCTTACCCTCGATGGATTTCGCAAGATTGACCACCTTGAAGCTGACATGCGCCAAACTCCGCAGCAAGTCAGGCACCGGAGCATTTTCCTCGAAGCGCCACCACTCAATACCGAACTCGCCAGTTCCAGCGACACTCAAAAATGCGCCTAACGCCGCTATATATCTCTCGTCCTCACGACGAACATCTGTCGGTAGCCCCGTGTGCTGGTAGATTAGCCCGCCCGGCCTTTCGCCACCAATGTCTAGGGATCGCTCAGTCACCTGCTCTGTCAAGGTCGCCTCACTTTGCAGCGCCCGCTCGGAAGTCAGCGGCTCCAATTCTTGTCGCGAAGAAGTCACATTACGTTTCCCAAAATAGATCAAAAGCCGTATTATTTTATTCGATGTGCGCACGATGACTGTCCGCCAACCGATACCCATAACATTGAGCACGGGCTCAAGATCAGTGTTTTCGGATTTTCGCCCACACCGAAATTAACCCAGCCCGAAGAGTTTGGCTGCGTTCCGCGAAAGGACTTGCGCGCATTCTTCTTCATTCAAGCCCGACGAATGGACAAACTCCAGTGGATCGAAACATCCCATGTCGAAGGGATAGTCTGTACCAAGAATGAGGCGCTCGACACCCACCGTATCGGCCAGTTTTCGCAACTGGCTGGGTTCATGCACAATCGTATCGAAGTGGATCCGCTGCAAATATTCGCTGGGTGGATGCTTGCATTTCTGACATTCGGGACGAACTTCCCACCCGTGATCGAACCGACCATTATAGTGGCTGAAAAAACCGCCGCCATGCCCCGCAAGAATCTTGAGGTCAGGATAATCGTCTAGAACACCGCCGTAAATCAGATGTGAAAGCGCGATCGTTGTCTCCAACGGCACACCGATGATATTCGCCAGATAGTGTTGGCGGAGCCTGTCGCGCAAGGTCACACCCAGCGGATGCAGAAAAACGACCGCCCCCAACTCTTCGGCCTTTTGCCAGAATGGGGCAAATTGCGTATCGGAGATTTCGGTTCCCGATACGTGTGAAGAAATCTCGGCCCCTTTGAAGCCAAGTTCACGCACGCAATAGTCCAGTTGCTCGGCGGCGAGCTCAGGAAATTGGAGAGAAACAGCCGCCAGTCCGGCAAAACGGTGCGGATGTTCGTCGCAAGCTGCCGCAATGGTTTCGTTTTGGCTTCGGACCACCGCAGCCGCCAGTTCACGATCTGCCCAATAATAATATTGTGTCGGCGAAGGGCTAAGAATCTGAATATCTATGCCCATCGCATCCATATCAGCCAAGCGCGATTCTATTGACGTGAGTTTCGGGAGAACTGTGCCCATCATTGTGGCGTTATGCTTTACTGAAGCTTCGCCCTGCATATCAGTCAAGATTGCTTGCTCGGCTTTTTTCTCTGGGCAGTCGCGGACATATTCTTCCGCCGCTAGTGAGAATACGTGACAATGAGCATCGACGATACGAAGCTGCTCTCCGCCTTCCCGCCCTAATTTCAAGCGCGAAACCGTCGGCTTGTCAAACCCCGCGCACGAGAAAACTTGCGTCATACTGCATTATCCCCTGGTGTCCGACCAGCATAAAGCTCGAGCCCAATCGATACTGCGAGGCCCAGAGCACAGACCGCAGCCCCAAACATCAATACACTGGTGAAATCGGCACCGACCACCAACAGGCCCATCACGGCCGGACCGAGCGTATAGCCCAGCTTACCCATGGCATAGAGCAACACTACCAGATGCCCTGAACCGTCGATATTGTTGAATTGGGTCAACAGCAAAGGCAGCCCCATACTCCAAAAGAAAATGAACAAGCTTACAGCGGCAAAGTACTGGATCGGCCCGACCGTACCCAGCAAAAGCGCGATGCAAATCATCTCACCAACCAATACAAAAATGAAGACTTTCGATCGGCCAAGCAGGGCAACCGCTTTCCCGGCTCCAAGAGCGCCTGCAATTCCGCAAAGCGAAGATACGGACAAGGCTACACCCACCCATTGAGGGTCCAGCTGTGAGGCAGCCGCGATCCGTTCGATGAATGTCCACAGCCCTCCTTGCGACATAAAAAACAAGAGAGCGCCAGTAAGGGCAATAATCGAGATCAGGAGCGAAGCCCCCACCCTTTTTTCTACATTCATCTGGTCATTTCTATTCAACCCGCGCCGGGGATGAACGAAGGCGCATGCTAGACCCGTAACCGACAACATTGCCAGAGCTAGGAAAATTGCCTTAATCCCATAACCCGCCACCACACTCGGCAAGATGAGAAAGCCGACCGCAGAGGCCAGCATCTCCAATGCGATGAAATATCCGAACACTTTGTCCGCATTCTTGTTATCACTTTGGCAAGCGACTGAGATTGCGATTAGTGTTCCACCTGCCAAACCGTCAAGAAGGCGCAGAACAAACATGAAATTAAAATCAGTCACATAGGCCGAACCCAAATTTGCCAAAATCATGCCAAAGGCCGACAGCAGGATGATGCTTCGCCAATTCGCTCGCCGCATCCAGAATATAGCTAGCGCATTGGCGAGTCCCATTCCTCCAGCCTCCGCTGCACCGATAAAGCCAAGCTGCTCACTGCTGTAACCATATTCATCCGCAAGGCCGCCCACAACCAACGGCAGGAACATGTAAGCAATAACGCCAACCACGCCGATCCAGATTGTGAAAAAGGTCGCCGATGCAGCATCGATTTCCCGCGATATCTGTACATTGGGCAGAGCTGGTGCCGCGAAAATTCCGGCCAATGAGTCCTTGCTCCGCACATGCACCGCGCCTTACCTCCACTGTTTCCCGAATCAGCCCACGCCCCTATTTCGCGCCTGTTTCTAAAGCAGCCCGCCACCCAGCCCAATATGTGCGCAGGCCAGCGCCCTATCATTTTCGCCGAATGCGCCTTGCAGGATCACGCAAATCATAACTTAACCGATCTTTGATCGGTCGGCTTGGCCCAAATCGATAACCATAAGGTCTTGCGAGACATTCCGCGGTGCCGCCTGCTAGATTTAGAACATCCAAAGGGTCATTACGGCGCGTCTTAATAGCTGCTTCAGTGATAAATGACTTAACCCGCCGGGAGGAAGAAAATTGCCCGTTACGTCGTTGGAATATCCCCTCAGCATAAGAGGTGGTGCTTTGCATTTTGAAGATTGTGCGGTGCACGATCTTGCAAAGCAATTTGGGACACCCGTATTTGCGGTATCAGAAACTCAATTACGTAGTAATTTCCGCAATTATTCGCAAATATACACGCGACATTGGCCGGAAGGCGAAGTGCTAATCATGCCTTCAATAAAGGCAAATCCTAATATTGCTGTGCGTCGCATTCTGTCTGAAGAAGGTGCGGGCTGTGATGTTTTTGGGTTTGGTGAGCTCGAATGCGCATTGAGAGGCAATGTGGCGCCCGAAAAAATATCGGTGAATGGATCAATCAAAGATCGCGAACTGGTCCGCAAAGCAATTGATATTGGAGCCCATATTGTACTCGACAGCCCCAGAGAGCTAGATCTTTGCGAGGAAGAAGGGCGTTCACTTAACAAGCGGGCAAGCATCTCCTTTCGGTTGAAGCCCGACCTATCTGATATTGACACAGTATCCGACTATGTGCCGGAATTTTCCATCCACTTCATGACGCAGGTTGTCAAATACGGCATTCCAACCCGTGAGCTGATGGAGATGGCACATGCGGTCCGAGACATGCAATATATCGATCCTGTCGGCATCCATGTGCACATGGGGCGCCATAGTAAAAGGCCCGAGGTTTGGCGCTCATTGGTCAGGAACACAGTCAAGCTAATCGCCGAAATCAGCAAAACCATGGACGGCTGGACCCCGCAAATCATCAATTTGGGCGGCGGAATGCCCAGTCGCTTCGACCTTGATACCGACGTTACGATCAAAGGATATGTAGGACCAACGCCCGAAGAAATGGCAGTCATCCTCACATCGACACTACGCAGCTCAATCGAGGAGTTCGGGATGAGTGCACAAGGAATTGCACTGGCGATAGAGCCGGGACGCGCGATCCACTGCGACACTGGCATTCATATTGCGAAGGTCTGCAACCTCAAGAACGAACAAGGTTCGTTCAATCATCGCTGGGCTGAAATCGATAGCTCGCAGATGTTTTTGGGCGTGGGTGGCGCCAATTTCGACAGCTCGAAATTCGAGTTTCTGATCGCAAACAAGGCTGATAAGGCACCCCGAGAAACTACCGATATTGTCGGAATGACCTGCAATCTGGAAGTGCTGTTCTACCAAGTGATGACGCCTGATCTTGAAGTCGACGACATCGTGACATTGTTATACACGGGATCCTATATTGAACCGTGCGCACAAAATTTCAACGCATTGCCCAGACCAGGAATGATACTTGTAAAAGATGATATTGCCGAGTGGATCAAGCGCCCTGAAACTGTCGATGATGTTCTGGCACGCGATGTAGTTCCCGAGCGCATCTGATTACCCTGATCGTTATCGACTGCTGCAGTTTAGCCTGTCAATTGTGCTCGCAATTCTTTGGGAGTCATACCCATATGGCGCTTGAAAGCCCGATGGAAATTCGATGCTTCGGTGTAGCCGATCAGGAACGACACCTGTTCGATTGGAAGGCTTGTGTCACTCAAATATTGAACAGCAAGCTGCATGCGAACTTCTTCAGCCACATTTCGATACGTCGTATCTGATTCCGACAAACGGCGGCGCAGGTTACGTGGACTCATATGAAGCACCTTGGCCACCACTTCGAGGCTCGGAAACTGACCAGGATTACGAATCATAATTCTTCGTACGCTATCGATGATAGTCTGTCCCCGCTTCAACTCCTTCAGTAAGGTCTCGCATTCCTGCTCACAGATTTGTGACGCCTGCTCATTGGCCATCGATAAAGGGTGCGAAAGAAGCCGAGCAGGAATAGCGAACTCATTCGCATCTTGCTCAAAACTGGGATGGCAACCAAGAAATTTGTTATATTCATTTTTGTACTCAGGTGCTCTCCAGGTCACGCTTGTGCGGGTCAGTCGCGCATCGTCGCCAATGCAATCGCGCAACAGCCGCGCCCAAATTGCAAGGGTCTCTTCTACATCATGTTCAAAAGCGTCGCCCAAGACAGTGAGAGGTTCGATTGTAAATACCGCCTCGTCATTTTCGATCCGATAATGCATGTGTAACACTGGATCGGTCAGGCGCTGAAAACGCATCGCCACTTCTATTGCTTCACCGAATGATCGGCTACTCAACATGGCGTAGCCCATGATTCCCAAATCGGCTATCGAGATGCGCGACCCTACCATAAGCCCTAGGGCGGGGATATCTGCCATCGATTTAATCAGCGCGATCGACTCGATATGCTGTTCGACCGTGTAATAAACATCGCTGGCATTCAGTGCTTCGGGGCTGATTCTAATTTCGCGCAAAACCCTTGCCGTGTCGACGCCGAAGCTCGAAGCAACCTCCAGCAGGCGCTTCATGTATATTGCCGCGCTGCCCACGGGTGCAGGTCGGCCTTCTCTGCGTAAAACAAGATTTGAGATATCTACGATGAAAGCCTCCCCTGTGACCAATATGGCTAGACAGCCCCTCTCGGGCCATGCGTCAAAAATGATAATCCATTTGGACGCATATGGTAAAGACACTTTTCCCGATCATCTCTATCGACAAAGCGGTATTTGACACACGGTGTGCCCTCTGGGCAACACAATCGTTGAGGGTCCATGGTGCATAGGAAACACTGTCTGATTATAGAAGCTGGCCCGACTCCAGATTTCTTAGTCGACCGATATGGCAGTTATGCTGACATGATAGAACAGTGGCTTTCGCCCTATGCTCTTGGCACAAGTTTTACACGGAACCGGCGATACGAAGACGAGCCATTGCCTGAGCCCGATGCTCAGGATGCCGTGGTTATCTCCGGCTCACGCTTCGGTGTCTACGAGGAGGCCCCCTGGATGCTGCAGCTGGAGCGCTTCATCCATGCTCTTGTCGACGCACGAGTCCCCCTCTTCGGAATTTGCTTTGGCCATCAGATAATCGCCAAGGCACTAGGCGGAAGAGTCGAAATGTCCGAACAGGGATGGGGCTTGGGTACGAAGGAGTACCAGCTTGGGCCTATAACTTCTCAACTTAGTGGAACGCTAAGCGCCCACGCGGTGCATCAGGATCAGGTCGTTAAATTGCCAGAGGGTGCAAGAATACTGGGCGGAAATGATCACTGCCCGTTTGCTATACTCGGCTATGAAAATAAGCCTATTGCATCGGTTCAATTCCACCCAGAATTCACTCAAAACTATCTTTCCGACCTGTTACCAGTACTGAAAGAACGAGGCGTGCAATCGGAAATTGTCAGCACCGCCGAAACGAGTCTGGCAAACCAATGTGATGACCAGACTATCGCCCGCTGGGCAGCAGCTATCCTTTTCGACACAAATGGCGCGTGGCCCCAATGACACACAATGTTCCAACACGCTTCGATTTGCTGATCGATGGAAAGGTTGTGACCGGAGAGGCCGCCAGTTTTGATGTCATCAATCCGGCAACGGGAGTGCGTTTTGCTGAAGTCTTGTCGGCATCTAGCACGCAAGTCGATTTTGCCATTGCGGCGGCACGGCGCGCCTTTCCCGGGTGGGCACGAACCCCTCCGCGTGAACGTGCTGCGGCCTTGTTGGAAGTAGCGAACCGGGTTGAACTGCAAGCCAATGCGCTCGCCGATATTGAAACGCGCAATGTCGGCAAGCCCCGTCACCTTACTCGGGTCACCGATGTCGCAAGCACAATCGACGCCTTTCGCTTCTTTGCGGGAGCTGCGCGCACGATGAGTGCCGCGCCTGCCTGTGAATATCGCGCTAACAATCTCACCAGCATGATGCGACGCGATGCCATTGGCGTAGTCACGGCAATCACGCCTTGGAATTACCCCCTCATGATGGCTGCCTGGAAAATTGCGCCCGCTCTGGCTGCTGGCAATTGCGTGGTGTTGAAGCCCTCGGAAATCACGCCCTGCTCCTCGCTGGCCTTAGGTGCAATTATCGCGGATTGCTTGCCCCCAGGTGTGTTAAACATCGTGCATGGCAGTGGCGTCATCGTCGGATCGCAACTCATCAACGACCCGCGGATCGACATGGTTTCGCTGACCGGATCGGTCGCCACGGGACGGTATGTTTTGGATGCCGCGCGCGCCGGACTGAAGAAGACACATCTGGAGCTAGGCGGCAAAGCGCCGGCGATCATCCTTAAAGACGCGGATATCCAAACAGCGGCAAGTGATCTTGCCGAAGCCGCTTTTTACAACACAGGTCAGGATTGCACCGCCGCCACGAGAATTTACGTGGCAAAGGCCATATTTGGTGGCTTTGTCGAAAAGCTGGCCGAGGCGGCAGCAAGCCTGCGTATTGGAAATCCCGAAGAGCCCGAAACCGATATCGGTCCGCTGGTCTCGCAAGCGCACTTAGACAGCGTGTGCGGCTTTGTGGAACGGGCGCGCAAGACAGCTACGGCACTAACCGGCGGCGCTCCGCTAGAAGGGCCGGGTTTTTTTCTTTCCACCAACCGTGCTGACTGATGTGAAGCAAGATGACGAAGTTGTACGGGAGGAAGTTTTCGGCCCGGTCATCGCTTGTCTGCCGTTCGAAGACGTAAGCGAGGCCATCACACTGGCCAATGATACGCCTTACGGAATGGCGGCGTCGGTCTGGACCAGCAATGCCGCGTGCGGATTGGAAATGGTGGCTCAATTGCGCACCGGCGCGACCTGGATTAATTGCCATTCCCTGCCTTGTTCAGAAATGCCCCATGGGGGCTTTGGCGCTTCCGGCTATGGCGTGGACCTCTCAACAGCCGGGCTGGAGGAATATACCATACCACGTCACGTAATGGTAAAACACTGATTATACTCCGGTTTGTGGCAGGAGAGATGGCCTCGGTTACGCGAGGCCAAGCATGGTTCGTGCCTCGGCCGGAGTTGCCAGCTCGCCGCCGAGCAATTCGACAATCTGGC
Organism: Sphingomonadaceae bacterium; assembly: GCA_021300355.1. Taxonomy (GTDB): domain Bacteria; phylum Pseudomonadota; class Alphaproteobacteria; order Sphingomonadales; family Sphingomonadaceae; genus Sphingorhabdus_B. The sequence continues at coordinate 85,982 of JAJTEF010000001.1, forward strand.
GCGCCTTCGTTACCAATTGCGCATTGTCGCGGCACAGCTCTCCCTTGGAGATATAGACATTGTCTTCCATGCCTACGCGCACGTGCCCACCATTGAGAAACGAATTGGCCAGCATTGGGTATTCATGTCGACCAACGCCAAAAGCGGACCAAAGAGCACCAACCGGAAACAGCGAACTGAGATAGTTCAACGCGGCCGGTGTTGCGGCCGCGCCATATTTAACGCCGGTCACAACCTGGAAAAAATGCGGTCCAACCGCACGGATTATCCCGCGATCAATGAAATCCAGCGCCATCTGAATATCGCAGCTTTCAAACACCTCAATCTCGGGCTTGACCCCCGCATCCTGAATCAGATCGGCCATACGTTCAATGCTTTGCGGCGAATTGATCACTGCAGCCCGGCCTGACCACATTGTGTTGAAGTCTAATGAGCACAATTCGGGCTTCAACTCGACGACATGCTCCACCCGTGCATCGGGGGGCAGCAGAGTTGTTCCAGGGCCTGCCAGACTTGGATTTACGGTACCCGGCACAAATCGACCACCCTCGCCTGTTGTCAGATTGATTACGACATCGGTGGCGCTGTCCCTGATCCGTTCGACAACCTCGCGGTACAATGTCATATCCATACTGGGCTTTGCTGTGTGCGGATCACGTACATGAATGTGGGCGATCGCTGCACCAGCTTTGGCAGCGCCAATGACGGCATACGCAATTTCCGCCGGTGTAACGGGCAAATTTGGATTCTGCTCAGGCGTGACCAAATTCCCTGTAACCGCGCAGGTCAGGATGGTCTTGAAGTTGATGCCGCTCATCTTCTGTGTCTCCTTTATTGAATCCCACTAAACATGGCTCGCGCTCAATCCGCCATCAGATCGTCAAGAGTGGCATCCAAGGCCCGGCGGACCGCATCAATCAGTTCCTTCGATTGTTCCGGTGTGATGACCAGCGGTGGGCTCATCACCATTGTATCGCCGCAAGCACGGATCATGACGCCGTTACTAATGGCGTGATTGCGGCAGACAACGCCGCCCCCAGCGGCACCTGAGAACCGCTCACCCGTCTCTTTGTTCTTGACGATTTCGATTGCGCCCAAAAATCCTACCCCGCGCACTTCGCCGACCAGTGGATGGTCGGCCAACGTCGCGAGTTCAGCTTGCAGAGCGGCTGCATTGCGGTCCCCAACCGGGCCGACCAGCTCAAGGCGGCGCATGATCTCAAGGTTCTTTACGCACACGGCAGAAGCCACCGGATGACCAGACCAGGTGAAACCATGAGCCATTTCGCTCGGCGCATTGACGATCGCCTCATTGAGCCGCGCATTAAGCGCCACGGCGGAGATGGGTTGATAGCCCGAGGACATGCCCTTCGCCATGGTAACAATGTCTGGCTCTATTCCATATGTATGGGAGCCAAACCACTGCCCGGTACGCCCGAAACCACAGATCACTTCGTCCACCCACAACAATACATCATATTTCTTGCAGATGGCATTGATCCGTGGCCAATACCCCGCAGGTGGGGTCATCATTCCACTCGCTCCCATGACCGGCTCAGCGACAAAGGCTGCAACCTTGTTGGGGCCCAGCGCGAGGATTTTTTCCTCGACCGCATTGGCCGTCAACTGAGCGAAATCATCTTCCGACAGACCCCGCCCTTCTTCGAACTGATATACAGCAGGCGAGACATGCGCGATCCCCGGAATCGGCAAATCGAACTGCGGATGCATCGACCGAATGCCCGAAAGACTTGCCGCCGCGGTGGTCACACCGTGGTAGCCACGCTCGCGCGATAGGATAATTTTTTTGTCCGGCTTGCCCTGCAAATTCCAGAAGTAGCGGATCATTTTAAATGCTGTGTCATTCGCCTCCGATCCCGAATTGGCGAAATGAAAATTATCTAGCCCTTCGGGCGTAACCTCCGCCAGCGCCTCGCATAATTGCGCGACATAGGGATGGGTAGTCTGAAAAAAAGTGTTGTAGAATGGCAGAGTCCTTAGCGCCTCATACGCCGCGTCAGCCAGCTCCAAATTGCCATAGCCCACCTGTACGCACCAAAGACCGGCCATCCCGTCCAGCATCCGGTGACCTGTGCTATCATAAATATACACCCCGTCAGCATGCGTTATCACACGCACTCCGTCTTGCCGAAGATCCTTATGGGCAGTGAAGGGATGCAAGTTGTGCCGGGAATCCAACTTGGCCCAATCGCGCGCTATGCCTCCTTGTGATTGCTGTGCTCCCATAACCATCCTGACCGTCTGCTTTAGTGCGGCAGGATCACCGCTTAGCACGAATGGTAGCTATGAGTCTGACTTGTTCCAATATCATTTCTGACCATAGAATTGGGAAAGGCGCGACTGAAAAGTCGGCCTCGGTTAGCTTGCACTGAAAATATGATACCCAGTTGGCCCAATCGGAGGTTCATCCTATGTTGGGATGGCTTAGGATTCATTGAGGCAAGATAAATACTCCGCCTTCGATAAGGGAGAAAGCCAGAATGGTGGCATATCGACTTGAAGCGACCGTTTCCAAAGAAGTTGAAGCCGGCTTGCGCACATACCGTAAGCGCGAGCGTGAGGCCTATAACGCATCCGATCTCCGAATGGTCGACAACTTCTGCAGCGATGTCATTCTCGCCTCCCACGGCCTGCCTACGATGAACGGGCACGAAGAGATCCGCGCCTTCTTTAAAAAGCTATGGGTCGAGCACCATGCGGCGATGGAAGAGGTGGTCGATGAGACCGTTTACGAGGCGGGCGATCTCCTGATCATCACAGGCCGCTTCCGGTTGAAAATAACTGTTAAGGCGAGCGGCGAAGTGACCTATGACAATGGTCGAATGTTAGTTGTCCTTAAGCGCAACGCCGTCGGTGACTATGAACTGTTCAGGGAAGCTGCACTGGACAATCCGGCTAGCTGATATGGCATCGGGTTTAGAACGATTGTTGAGCCAAGAAAGGCTTCCGGCTAGCTATACGGAGCTTTACGACACCGTTGTGCTGCCCTGTGCCGCGGAAATTGCGGCGCGGCAGTCCACCGTGGCTCGCACTATCCTGATCGGACTGAACGGAACGCAGGGCAGTGGTAAATCGACGATGGCCAAGTTCCTTGTCCTGGCTCTGGCAGAGAAGCACGGCCTCAACGCCGTCATATTATCGCTGGACGACATTTACCTGACGAAGGCGGAGCGCCAGAAACTGGCGGTCGACGTCCATCCTCTGCTGGCCACCCGCGGCGCTCCAGGGACGCACGATATCGCGCTGGCACATTCAATCGTCGAACAATTGCAGTCCGCGACGCCGAACAGCACTACGCCACTACCACAGTTCGACAAATCTCGAGACGATCGGTGCCCTTCAACGGAATGGCATGTTTGCAACGGACGACCCGAAGTGATTCTGCTCGAAGGATGGTGCGTCGCATCACCTCCGCAAACGGATGCGGAGTTGGTGGAGCCCCTCAATGTCCTTGAGCGCATAGAGGATGGCGATGGTCGTTGGCGGCATTATGTCAACGCGAAGCTAGCCGGTCCTTATGGCGCTTTCTTTCAACTTATTGATACGCTTGTGATGCTTAATGCCCCCTCATTCGAAGCTGTTCTTGAATGGCGAACTCAACAGGAAGAAAAACTCGCCGAGCGGATGCGCGAAACGGGTGGCGACATAACCGCATTGTCGATCATGTCATCCGAAGAGCTAGCGCGTTTCCTGTTGCATTTTGAGCGGATCACGCGTCACTCTTTGCAGCACCTGCCGCAAAGGGCGGATATTAGGGTGGATTTCGATGCAGGGCGCAATGTACGAGGGCTATCCATCCGCAAAGTTGAGCACTGAATTTGCCCGACCATGCATCTGCCAAATATGATAATTCAGTCGTCGCCTCGGCCATTTACATCTGCCCTGGGGCGGTTGACTAGGTCAAAATTGTTGTGACAAAAGCAGCACAAACGATAGAACCATTTTCAAACAAGGGCTTCTAAAAAAGGAAACGGCAGGCGGCAGGATGATAAAGCCCAAAGGTACAGGCAAAACAGCGACCCCGCTGGAGCAATATGGGTTTCGCATAGGACAGAAAACCGAAATCGCTATCGATACCCATTGGTATGAGTATCCCAGCGATGATACGGATATTCTGGAAATCTGGACCTACACCGATGAAATTTCCTATCGACCAGGTGATACAGTACGCTTTCACAGCTACTGCAGTGGTTCGACCTATAACCTGAAGATTGAACGCGACGGATCAAAGTTGGAGTGCGCCCACACCGCAAACGATCTCGAAGGCACCATGCCATCCACGCCCGACAACGCATATGAATTAGGTGCAGGCTGGCCCGTTACACATGAGTGGGCCATTCCTGATGATCAACGCTCTGGCCCTTATGTCATCACGTCTATTGCCGCCAATGCCAGCGGTGAAACGCGTGAACATCATCACCTAATTATCATAGGACCATCGCCGAAGCAGGAAAAACCTGCAAACAAGAAGCCATATCTGATGATATTCACGACCAGTACCTGGCTAGCCTACACCGAGTGGGGCGGTGCCAATCATTATCAGGGTATCGCCGGTGAGGGGCAGAATGGATACGCACCCCGTATTTCGCCCCAACGCCCTTGGGCCCGTGGATTTGTTCGCCTACCCGAAGGCGCGCCGCATGCATTTCACGAAAGCAATATCCCACCACATTGGGCACCGCAAATCCCATTTTTCAACTGGGCGATGGGGTCTGGCTATTCCAAATGGTATGTTGGCGGCAGCTATGCCGAATATGATCGCTTGCTAGTACAGTGGGCTGAGCGCGAGGGATATTGTTTCGATTATATCTCACAGCATCAACTGCATTTCCAACCTGAGATTCTGGACAATTATAATTGTGTGGTCATCGCGGGCCACGATGAATATTGGTCATGGGAAATGCGCGACGCGATCGACGCTTTCGTCGATTCAGGCGGCAATGTCGCGCGCTTCGCGGGCAATTTTTTTTGGCAAATTCGTTTGGAAGATGGCGGCCAAACCCAGGTCGCATACAAGCATTTGGCGCATGAGAATGATCCGGTCCGCAATGATCCAGAAAAGAAGCACCAGCTTACGACCATCTGGGAGGATCGCATATTGGGCCGTCCAGGTGCCTTGACGATGGGGCTCAATGGATCGCGCGGATTGTATGCGCGTATGGGAGCAATGACACCGCGCCATTCGGGTGGTTTCACCGTCTATCGCCCCAACCACTGGGTGTTTGCGGGCACCGACCTCTATTACGGCGACGTATTTGGCAGCGAAGCGGGCATTTTCGGGTTCGAAGTGGATGGATTGGAATATACGTTCCGGAGCGGTCTTCCTTACCCAACCGGGGATGATGGCGCGCCCGTCGATGATATATCTATCCTCGCCATGGCACCTGCTGTGCTGCTGGAGGAGGATCATGGCAATCCGCTTGGACGCGTGTGGTGGGCGGCCGAGGATGCCTCCATCGTTGCAAAAGGGGTCTACGGCGAAGTCACCCCCGAAACTCTCGAAAAAGTCCAATATGGTTCTGGCATGGTCGTTGAATATCGAAGAGGCGATGGTTGCGTGGTCAATGCTGGCTCATGCGCATGGGTGCAGGGCTTAAAGAAGCGCGATTTCTTTACCGAACAGGTGACGCGCAACATTCTCAACAAGCTTGGCGGAAGCGAAGGTCAAGCAGACACTGTTAACTGAGGGTATCATGGCAATAGGCACAATTAAATCCGCGGACGATCTGACGGCTCATATTAAACGCAACGGCATTGTCCGGGCGCAAATCGGCTATACTGATCATACTGGCCAATTGCGCGGCAAAATCATCTCGACGGAAAAACTGCTTGGCGGGCTAAAAAAAGGGGTGGCCATGACGCGCAATCTGGCTGCCGTGGATTTTGGCGACATCATCTTTTCGATCGAAGGGCTGACGCTCAACGGCGGTGGCTTCGGTGACAGTCTCGCTCGGATTGTGCCTGAATCCTGCCGCGAGATCCCGTGGGAGCCTGCTGAAAGCAATTTATTCCTGTTGATAGAACATTGCGACGAGGCAGCAGCCTATGACGCACGCGTTCTCGCTTCGCGCATGGTGGAGAAGGCCAATGCCATGGGCTTTCGACCATATTTCTCTTGCGAATTTGAATTTCGCGTCTTCAATGAGACCAGCAAAAGCGCCCATGAAAAGGATTTTACCGGGCTAGAATTGGCAACACCGGAATCTAATTATCTTGGCGTTTTGCGCCAATCGGTCTGGTCGGAATTCTTCAACAATCTGATCAATGATATGGAGCATATCGGCATTCCAATCGAAGTAGCCCATTGGGAACTGGCCCCCGGCTTTGCTGAGTTGGTAATGCAATATGGTGAAGGCATGCGCGCGGCGGACAATGCCGTGTTGTTTAAAACCTTTGCCAAAGCGTCTGCCCAGCGCCGCAACATGCTGCTCAGCTTCATGGCCCGCTATGATGCAAACAGCGATGGGTCGAGTTGCCATATGCACACATCCTTGTGTGATATGGACGGCAATCCCGTGTTTTACGATCCCGAAGCAGAGGATACGATCAGCGAGGTAATGCGCCTTTTTATCGGCGGGATGCAGCGTTATGTCCCTGAATGCATTTTGATGATGGCCCCTAATATAAATTCCTACAAACGCTATTTGCCCGGCCTGTTCGCGCCAGTGGCCGCTACTTGGGGTATTGACAATCGCACATCAGGCTTTCGCGCTATTGTTGGTCAAGCGAGCGCTCAGCGACTGGAAAATCGTGCGCCTGGCGCAGACGTCAATCCTTATCTCGCATTTGCTGCCATGCTCGGCGCCGGTCTGCGGGGGATTGAGGAGAAAATTAAGCCGACTCAAAAGAGCGAGACCAATCTCTATGCGGAAATGGATTCGATCCCGAAGGCCTTGCGCTTTCCCGAAACGCTGAAAGACGCTATCAGCCTTTTCAAAGCCTCAAGCTTTGCCAAAGAAACATTTGGCGAAGAGTTTGTTCGCATCTTCTCGGACAACCGCGAAGCACATTTAGCTGACTTCAATAGCGCTGTAACGGACTGGGAACGCAGGCGCTATTTGGAACTGACGTAGAAGTCGATTATGTAGTGCTTCAGTTTAAATTTAGTGCTTGGCAGCTGTTTGCCACTTTGTGCCGAGAACCTCTTTTGAAGCTTTTCTCTTCGGCTTGTTATCTGAATGCATCCGTCAATAGAGGCATAGGTTTCAGGGCATCTAATTGGCCCCTTGCCTTCGCAAAATCCATGTCCGGAAGTTTGTCTTCAGATCCACCTCATTGAGCCGTTGCCGCTGTTAATCAATGTTCGACCAAACGCTTTAGCTGGCAGACGTTCTGAGTATCAAAACGACTGACGTTATTCCGTTGAAGATAGTGACCGGCCCCCACTGAGTGGTCCGCGATGATTGTTAGTGCATGATTGCTTCTGGCGCCATGGGTGACCGTAGGTGTAGCGTAGCGGAACCGGAGGGCTGCCATGGCGGTGTCGCCGTTTCCGGGGCTGGTGGACGGTACCCCAACGAGCTGTGCGGCCTGACGGTGTTGTAATGACGTCGCCAGGCTTCGATCAGGATCTTTGCCTCAGCCAGAGTGTAAAAGATCTCCCCATTCAAGAGCTCATCACGCATCGAGCCATTAAAGCTCTCGCAGTAGCCATTCTCCCATGGGCTGCCAGGTGTGATGTAGAGCGTCTTCACGCCGATCTTCGCCAGCCACTGTTGGACGGCATTGGCGATAAACTCGGGGCCGTTGTCTGACCGTATATGTGCTGGCGGCCCACGGGTGACGAACAGTTCAGCCAGCGCTGCCAGCACATCCTCGCTACGCAGTCGTCGCGCAACCGGCAGGGCCAGGCACTCCCTGCTGGCTTCATCGATGATCGACAGGATGCGGAACTTGCGACCGTCGTGCGTGCGCCCCTCGACGAAGTCGTAGGACCACACATGCCCCGGATACTCTGGTCGCAGTCGGATGCATGATCCGTCATTGAGCCAGAGCCGAGAGCGTTTGGGCTGCTTGTGCGGCACCTTGAGCCCCTCGCGTCGCCAGATGCGCTCCACCCGCTTGCGGTTCACATGCCAGCCCGCTTCGCGCAGCAAGGCCGTCACCCGGCGATAGCCGTAGCGACCATATTGTCTGGCCAGAGCGATGATGTCTTCAGTGAGTGTGGCTTCGTCATCAGCCCCACGCGGCGTCTTGCGCTGTGTCGATCGATGTTGCCCAAGCACACGGCAGACCCGGCGCTCGGACACTGGCATCATCTCCCTTATATGATCGATACAGCGCCTGCGCCGCGCAGGGCTCAGAAGTTTCCCTTTGCGGCCTCCTGTAGGATC
>JAJTEF010000001.1:94357-95505 GCA_021300355.1 Sphingomonadaceae bacterium
TGTCCAGCGTCAGGTCAGATACCGCCCGGCGCAACCGGGCATTCTCCTTCTCCAGCTCTTTCATCCGCCGAGCCTGATCCATCTTCAAGCCGCCATACTCCTTGCGCCAACGGTAATAGCTTTGTTCGGTAACGCCGATCCGCCGGCAGGCATCTGCAACCGTTCCGCCCTGCGCCAGCACGATCTCCGCTTCACGCAGCTTGCCGATGATGTCTTCCGGCTTGTGCTTCCTTGCCATTCCATTCCTCCTTCGTGGCCATTCCTAAAATAGAAATTGGGCCACTCAGAAGGGGGCAGATCATTTATCGAAGACGATAATGGCTTGATCGCATTCACGGTTCGCTTGGGATTCGATAAGCTGACTCAATGCCGTGTCGAATTTGTTTCCGTACCAGTCGTTATCGCTGAGCTTGCCGAAGCGGACTGATTTGTCGAACTTGCATTCGATAACAATCTTGCGGCTGTCATTCCCATCCAAGTGGCACAGTATGTCACCTGTCTTATTCTTGGGGATAGATCCGGCACTGTTCCCGGTCAGCACGATCTCGTCTGAGTGGCTGTTCTCGGCGACCAGTTTTTCGAGATATTCTTGGATGTGTAGCTCACCTTCAGCGCCCTTCACCGTGCTCTTAGCAAAGAGCTCGGCTTTCATCTCGTACATCATTTTCAGGGTTTCGAGTTCGGTACCGAGCTCATTGTTGGTGCGTGCCATGAACGCGGATAGCCGGTCTTGTTTTAGGGCAAGAACGCCAATGTAAAAGGCTTTGATGAACTCAGCGTCGCGTTGGTCAGCAGGGAGACGGTCGAAATGCTCGAAGGATAGTTCGTTTTCAATTTCAAGGTCAGATACTTCGATCCGTCGAAGTCCTTGGTTCAGCGTTATGTGTCCCATGTGCCCTCCAGTACCGCTATCACAATACTTGAATGAATCTGTGAGGCAATGCTGATTTGCAGGGACAAAGTTAGGCAAATTGCGTTGCGAGGACCATGGTTCCTTAGCGCCCAACTTTTCGAAAACAGTTTATACCTGTTTATACCTTTTAGACGATTTCGATGGGAGGCTAAAAAACCTCATAAACATATGAAATATATAGGAAAAATGGTAGACGCTGAGGGGTTCGAACCCACGACCCGCTGATTAAGAGTTA
>JAJTEF010000075.1 GCA_021300355.1 Sphingomonadaceae bacterium
AGCCTGATGACCCGGCCAAAGATGCGCGAAGGGTTTCCTATTCCGCGTTGCTGGCAGAGGTTAAGCGCATGGCTGGTGCGCTCAAGACCCTTGGCGTTGGCAAAGGGGACCGCGTTACAATCTACATGCCCATGTGTGTTGAGGGCGCGGTTGCGATGCTCGCCTGTGCACGCATCGGCGCTGTGCACAGCGTTGTTTTTGGCGGCTTTTCGCCGGAGGCTATTGCTGGACGCATAGAGGATTGCGGTAGCCGGTTTGTCGTTTGCGCAGACACGGCGTTGCGCGGTGGTAAGTCGGTACCGTTAAAGGCAAATATCGATGCGGCGCTGACGAAAGTGGACGGCGTCGATGCCGTTTTGGTTGTGCAGCACACAAGCGAACCTGTTGCGATGCAGGCTGGCCGCGACCATTGGTATCACGACTTTGGCGCGTCGGAGGATTGCCCTTGCGAACCCATGAACGCTGAAGACCCGTTGTTCATATTATACACTTCAGGATCAACGGGCAGCCCAAAGGGTGTGTTGCACACCGTCGGTGGCTATTCGGTCTGGACCGCAAGCACATTCCATTATGTCTTTGACTATCGCCCCGGCGAGGTCTTTTTTTGCTCCGCAGACATTGGTTGGGTCACGGGGCACAGCTATGTCGTGTATGGGCCGTTGCAAAATGGCGGAACCAGCCTGATATTCGAAGGCATCCCAAGCTACCCAGACAGCGGGCGTTTCTGGGACATTATTGACCGGCATCAGGTGAACATATTCTACACCGCGCCAACGGCATTGCGCGCGTTGATGCGCGATGGCGATGCGCCGGTTCTGGCGCGCTCGCGAAAGTCGCTGCGCTTGTTGGGCACGGTGGGTGAGCCCATCAATCCCGAGGCTTGGCGCTGGTATCACGCGACCGTGGGCGAAGGCAAATTGCCCATTGTCGACACATGGTGGCAGACAGAGACCGGCGGCGTGATGATTACAACCTTGCCCGGCGCGCACGGCATGAAACCGGGCAGCGCAGGGCGGCCGTTCTTTGGCATTCAGCCGCAGCTCGTGGATAATGAGGGCGTCGTACTTGCCGATGAGCATATTGGCGGCGCAACGTCTGGTAATCTTTGCATTACGCACAGCTGGCCGGGCCAGGCACGCACCGTTTATGGCGATCACGACCGTTTCGTGCAGACCTATTTTTCGACCTATGCAGGCAAATATTTTACAGGCGACGGCTGCCGCAGGGATGAAGATGGCTATTACTGGATTACGGGCCGCGTCGACGACGTCATCAACGTATCGGGCCACCGCATGGGCACTGCCGAGGTGGAAAGCGCGCTCGTGCTGCATGACAAGGTCGCAGAGGCAGCCGTCGTTGGATTTCCGCACGATATAAAAGGGCAGGGCATATATTGCTATGTGACCCTGAATGTCGGCGAAGAGCCGTCGGACGAACTCCACGCGGAACTTCGGCAGCAGGTGCGCGTTGAAATCGGACCAATTGCGTCGCCCGATCATATCCATTTCACGACCGCACTGCCCAAAACGCGATCGGGCAAAATCATGCGGCGCATATTACGCAAGATTGCCGAAAATGACTTTGGCGCCTTAGGGGATACGTCAACGCTTGCTGACCCAAATGTTGTCGATGCGCTTATTGAGGGGCGTCAGAACCAGTGACGTCAGTAAAGCGTTAGAATTCCCGCGTTCACCTTTACTTGACGCTTGCGTCAAGTGCCGCGACACCTTAACAGATGCGCCTTAATCGCGCGATTAAATGCGCCATATTGGGAAAAGCTTCATGACCGATTCTCCAGCAAAAACGGGTCCCTTAAAAGGCATTAAGGTCGTTGAACTCGCTGGAATTGGGCCGGGGCCATATGCTGGCCAGCTGCTGTCCGACATGGGCGCTGATGTCATTGTGATTGACCGGCCCGGCGGCTCGATTGTTCCCAAGGCGATTGATGCGCGCGGCAAAAGGTCGATGGTTCTGGACCTGAAAAAGCCCGAAGCTGTCGCGGCGCTGCTAAAGATTGTCGCAACTGCCGATGTCCTTATTGAAGGGCTGCGGCCCGGCGTGACCGAGCGCATGGGTGTTGGCCCTGATGTCTGTCACGCCATCAACCCGCGCTTGATCTATGGCCGCATGACCGGCTGGGGACAAACCGGCCCATGGAGCCAGATGGCGGGCCATGACATTAACTATATCGGTATGACCGGTGTATTGAACGCGATTGGCAAAGATGGGCAGCCGCCCGTTCCGCCGATCAATATGATCGGTGATTTTGGCGGTGGTTCCATGTTCCTCGTCAACGGCATCCTTGCAGCAATAATCGAGCGTGCGCAGACGGGCCGTGGCAATATCGTCGATGCTGCGATTGTTGATGGCACGCATAGCCTGATGAGCTTTGTCCACGGCATGGCCGGCCTTGGCCAATGGCGGACGAAGCGTGAGGCGAATTTGCTCGACGGCGCTGCGCCATTTTATCGTTGCTACATGACGGCCGATGGCAAGTTCATGGCGGTTGGTTGCATTGAGCCGCAATTCTTTGCCGCGATGATGGAACGCTTGCCCATCGATCGTGAGGCCTATGGCGCGCAGCATGACCATGCCGCATTCGCGAAGCAGCATGAAATGCTGGAGGATGTGTTTGCCACCAAAACGCGTGATGCTTGGGAAGCGATTTTTGCCGGTACCGATGCATGCGTAACGCCGGTGCTCGACTATGTTGAGGCGGCGTCACATCCTGTAAATGCGGAACGCCACGCGGTAGTCACCGACGGTCGTTGGCTGCACCCTCACAAAAGGTGCAGATTACGCGGCCATATTGGCTGAATCTGGACTCAGCACCGATGACATCTCCCAACTGATCGCGGCAGGCGCCGTGGTCACAAATAAGGACTGAATATGACCGAAGCCTATATCTATGATGCGGTGCGTAGCCCGCGTGGCAAGGGGCGGCCCGATGGCGCGCTGCATGAAATAACGCCCATCGACCTCGCGGCGCAGGTTCTGGCTGCCATTCGCGACCGCAATGGTCTGTCTGGTGAAGAGATTGAAGACGTGGCCTTTGGTTGCGTATCGCCAGTGGGCGAGCAGGGCGCAGTTATCACCCGTACCGCCGTTTTGGCTGCGGGCTATCCGCACACAACGTCGGGTATTCAGGTGAACCGTTTCTGCGGATCGGGCCTTGAAGCATCGAACATCGCTGCGGCCAAAGTGAAGTCGGGCGAATGCGATTTGGCTGTCGGCGGCGGCATTGAATCGATGAGCCGCGTTCCCATGGGTTCAGACGGCGGCGCGTGGCCCATCGACCCGCGCTCGGCGATTGCCAATTACTTCATCCCGCAAGGCATTTCCGCAGACCTTATCGCCACCAAATATGGCTATAGCCGCGATGATGTCGACGCTTATGCGGTTGAAAGCCAAAAGCGGGCTGGCCGGGCATGGGCTGAAAAGCGTTTCGCGCGTTCGATCCTGCCGATCCGGGATATCATTGGTGAAGTCGTCCTCGACCATGATGAATTGATGCGTCCGCAAACCGATATGCAGTCGTTGGGCGCATTGGCCCCTGCATTCCAGATGATGGGCACGATGATGCCCGGTTTTGATGACATTGCCATCATGCGCTATCCCGACGTCGAAAAGATCAACCATGTCCACCATGCCGGCAACAGCTCGGGCATCGTCGACGGTTCGGCCGCCGTGCTGATTGGCACGAAAGAAGCTGGCGAGAAATATGGCCTGAAGGCGCGTGCACGTATCGTATCGATGGCCTCCATCGGTTCCGAACCCGCCATCATGCTCACGGGCCCCGAATTCGCCGCGCAAAAGGCGCTGGCGCGCGCCGGAATGGACAAGAGCGATATTGATGTGTGGGAATTGAACGAAGCCTTTGCCTCGGTCGTTCTGCGCTTCATGGAAGCGATGAACGTCGACCATAGCGACATCAACGTCAACGGTGGTGCCATTGCCATGGGACATCCGCTTGGCGCGACAGGTGCCATGATCCTCGGCACGGTGCTGGATGAACTGGAGCGTTCCGGCAAGTCGACTGCGCTCACCACGCTGTGCATTGGTGCCGGAATGGGCACTGCAACCATCATCGAACGCGTGAATTGATCGGGAACGAAAACATGACTTACACAACTTTCTCCGTCGATATTGACGCCGATGGCATTGCGCTTCTGACGATTGACCTTCCTGATGCATCCATGAACGTATGGAATGGCGCACTGATCGAAGAATTCGGCAAATGGGTCGACGATTTCACCACGAACGAAGCCTTAAAGGGCGCGGTCATTACATCGGGGAAGAAATCCGGCTTTCTCGCCGGTGCTGACTTGACCATGTTGGGCGGCGCAAAGGCGAGCAGCACGAAAGAGGCGTTCGATCAGGCTTTCGCTTTGAACGCGTTGCTGCGCAAAATGGAATCCGGCGGTCATTCCGCCAAGGACCTGAGCAGCGGCAAGGCGTCGGCAAAGCCAGTCGCTTGCGCGCTGAACGGTCTTGCTCTGGGCGGCGGT
>JAJTEF010000050.1 GCA_021300355.1 Sphingomonadaceae bacterium
TTGTGAAGAACTATTGGGCGCAGATCATGCCGCGGTGCGCGCCGATGTGGCGCACGCGATGGCGTCAAGTGAGATGCCGAGCGAAAGCCTTCATAACGCAGAGCTTGATGCCATTCGCGATCAATATCGCCGCTTTACGAACAGCGAGATTTTGCCGCACGCGCATCGCTGGCATTTGGCCAATGATTTGATCCCTGATGACACGATTTCGGCAATGGCCGCGCTTGGCACTTTCGGCGTCTGCATCCCTACCGAATATGGCGGGCTTGGTTTATCCAAGCTGGTGATGTGCGTGATAACCGAAGAGCTCTCGCGTGGCTGGATCGGCGCGGGTTCGTTGAGCACACGGTCTGAAATCGCCGGTGAATTGATCTCCATGGGCGGCACAGAGGCACAAAAGGCGCATTGGCTGCCGAAAATTGCGAGCGGAGAAGTGTTGCCGACCGCAGTGTTTACCGAACCCGACACAGGGTCTGACCTCGGCGCGTTGCAAACCCGCGCGCAACGGACCGCTGATGGATGGGTGATCAATGGTGCAAAGACATGGATTACGCATGGCAGCCGTTCCGACATGATGACCATGCTGGTGCGTACTATGCCCGATGCGAAAGGCTATGCCGGGCTGTCGATGCTGCTCGTCCCCAAGCCGCGCGGAACGGATAGCGACCCGTTTCCGGCGACGGGCATGTCCGGCAGCGAGATCGACGTGTTGGGCTATCGCTGATGACGCCCTGTTGGGCGGCGAAGAGGGGCAGGGGTTCAAGCAATTGATGCGCACATTCGAAGGCGCACGTATCCAGACCGCAGCGCGCGCCGTGGGTGTCGCCAAACGCGCGTTGGAGCTTGGCCTCGACTATGCCGTCAACCGCAAGCAGTTTGGCAAGGCCATCATTGGGTTCCCGCGTGTCGCCGACAAAATTGCCATGAGCGTGGCCGATTTCGTGATGACCCGTGAACTGACCTATGCGGCTGCACGCGCCAAGGATTCCGGCAAACGCTGCGATATTGAGGCGGGCATGGCGAAGCTGCTGGCGGCCCGCGCGGCGTGGAGCAACGCCGATGCGAGCTTACAAATTCATGGCGGCAATGGCTATGCGTTGGAATATGAAATTAGCCGCGTTTTGTGTGATGCGCGCATATTGAATATCTTTGAAGGTGCCGCAGAAATTCAGGCACAGGTGATCGCCAAAGGCCTGATGGGAGGCGTAAACTGATGGGGGCATGGGACGCTTGGATTGGGCGTGAGGACGTCCGGACAGACAGTGTCGATGCTGGACTGGTTTCGCGCTGGCTTGCAACCTTTGACCGGGATGCGCCGAGCGATGGCAATGTCCCGCAGGGTTTGCACTGGTGCCTTTGCTTGCCAGACGCACCAACCGCGAAACTGGGGCCCGATGGACATCCCTTGCGCGATGATGGCGTAGAAAGCTTCCTACCCCCAGTGCCGCTGCCGCGCCGCATGTGGGCCTCAAGCAAAATCGCGTTTCTGCAGCCATTGCATATTGGTGCGGTCGTCACGCGGACGTCGCGCATATTGTCGATATCCGAAAAGTCGGGCAATTCCGGGCAACTGGTTTTTGTCGATGTCGCGCATGAAACCTCCACTGAAAACGGATTGGCTGTGCGCGAGGTGCAAAGCATCGTGTACCGTGCGGCCGTGGGATTAGAAACACCGCTATCACCGCCCGTGGAGAGCGTGCGCAGCTTTGATGCCAATGGCTGGGACGCTCAGCGCGTTGTTGTCCCCAGCGAGCCGTTGCTTTTTCGCTATTCCGCGCTCACGTTCAACAGCCACCGGATCCATTATGACTTGCCATATGCCCGCGATGAAGAGCGCTATCGCGGGTTAGTGGTCCATGGTCCGTTGACCGCGAGTTTGCTACTGGACCTCGCCCGCCGGGCATTGGGAGACAATGCGTTAGCCAGCTTCGCATTCCAGGGCCTATCTCCAGCAATCTGTGGAGACGCCTTGCATCTGGTGATGCGGGGATCAGGCAACGAGATTGAACTGGCCGCCTTTGCAGGCGACGGACGACAGATCATGGCAGCTTCGGCGCAAGGACATATTTGACATGAATGAGAGTGAAAATATCGCCGAAATCCGCCGTTCAGTTCAGGCATTATGCGCGGAATTCCCCGGTTCCTATTGGCGGGAAAAAGACAGCGCGCGCGCCTATCCGGGCGAATTTGTCGATCAGGGTTCCTCGCGGCGTTAATTCCGGAAGCTTATGGTGGGTCAGGGCTCACACTCTCTGACGCGGCCATTATCATGGAGGAAATTCAGGCGTCAGGCTGCAACGGCGCGTCGGCCCATGCACAGATGTACATCATGAACACGTTGCTAAAATATGGCAGCGAAGAACAGAAGCAGGAATATCTGCCACGTATCGCGACAGGAGAGCTAAGGCTGCAGGCCTTTGGTGTGTCCGAACCGACCAGCGGCACCGACACGCTTTCCTTGCGGACGGTGGCTGTGCGGGACGGTGACGAATATGTCATCAATGGCCAAAAATTATGGACGAGCCGCGCGGAATATTCCGACCTTATGCTGTTGCTCGCGCGCACGACGCCGCGTGAAAATGTCAGCAGCAAGACGGAGGGGCTCTCGGTTTTCCTCATCGATATGCGCAAGGTGGTTGGAAATGGCATGACCATTAAACCCATTCGCACGATGATGAACCATTCAACGACCGAAATCTTCTTCGACGATATGCGGATTCCCGCGTCCGCTTTGGTTGGCGAAGAAGGCAAAGGTTTCCGCTACATCCTGTCGGGCATGAATGCCGAGCGTATCCTCATCGCCGCCGAATGCATAGGGGACGCAAAATGGTTCATTAAAAAAGCTAGCGATTATGCCAGCGAGCGCAACGTCTTTGGTCGCGCCATTGGCCAGAACCAAGGCGTGCAGTTCCCCATCGCGCGTTGCTATGCACAGATGTGCGCAGCGGAACTGATGGTGCATCATGCAGCGCGGGTATTTGACACAGGAGGCAACCCGGGCGCAGAGGCGAATATGGCAAAGCTCCTTGCGTCAGAAGCGAGCTGGGCCGCCGCCGACATGTGCGTCCAAACGCACGGTGGCTTTGGCTTTGCTGAAGAATATGATGTCGAACGCAAGTTCCGTGAAGCACGCCTCTATACCGTGGCCCCGATCAGCACGAACCTGATTTTGAGCTATCTTGCCGAACATGTACTCGGCCTTCCCCGCAGCTATTGATTGACATGATTTCGGACATGAAAATCGACAACACAGCCGCCACATCAGTCAATAAAGGCCCAATGGATGAATTTTGAACTCGCCGAAGAACATCGGATGTTAAAGGATCTGGTCCGCAAATTTGTGGACTCCCAACTGGTGCCGCTCGAAGGTGAGGTTCTGGCGCGCGATACTGCAGGCAAAGGCAGCTATCTGACCAAGGATGAACAGGCCAAGGTTGACGCTGTCTCGAAAGATCTGGGCCTGTGGGGGCTCGATGCGCCTGAAGAAGTCGGCGGCATGAATTTGCCCATGGTGGCGATGGTTGGGGTCGGTGAGGAATTGGGTCGTACCGCGACGCCGTATACCCTGCCGCCAGATTCGCCCAATTTGCGTATGATGATGGCGGCTGCGGACGAAAAGCAGCGCGAACATTATCTGGCGCCTTATGTGCGCGGTGAAACCATTTCTGCTATTGGCATTTCGGAGCCTGGCGCTGGTGCTGATCCGCAATTGATGAAAACCACCGCAGTCCAAGATGGCGACGACTGGATCATTAACGGCCGCAAAATCTGGATTACCAAAGCGGATGAAGCCGATTTCACGATCTTGATGGCGGTAACCGACAAGAACGCGAATGGTCGCAATGGCATGTCGGCATTTTTGGTGGACCGCGATACGCCCGGGTTCAACGTGTTACGTAAAATTCCGATGATTGACGGCACCGCGACCTATGAAATCGCGCTGGACGATTGCCGTGTTCCGGGCTGGAAATTGCTCGGGACCCGCGGGCAGGGGTTTTTGCCCATGCAGGTGCGGCTTGGCACGCGGCGCATTGAAATGGCGTCCTGGTCGATCGGCATGGCGCAGCGCGCATTGGATATGATGATTGAATATGCGCCACAGCGCGTCACATTTGGGAAGGCTTTGTCTTCGCGTCAGACGGTTCAAAATTGGATAGCCGATGCCGCCACACGCATTCATGCCATGCGTTTGATGACCTATGACTGCGCGTGGAAAATCGATGAAGGGCGCGACACGCGGCAGGAAATTTCGATGATCAAATCCTATTGTACCGAAGCCGCATATGACATCGTCGACCATGCGATGCAGATGTTCGGTGGCATGGGCATGACACGCGAGATGCCGTTATACTTGCTTTCCAACAAGCTGCGCACGATGCGTATTTATGATGGACCAAGCGAGATCCACAATTGGGTGGTCGCCCGCGATTTGCTTGGAACGCGCGAGTGACCGAGGTGCCCGCGAGCAGGCAACGCAACCCAGCTCTGTGATTGCTGGAAATTGAATGAGGCCGCGACCTGCACGGACAACGGCATTTAAGTGTTTGGAAAAGTGGTGCCGGCTACAAGGTTCGAACTCGTGACCCCCTGATTACAAATCAGGTGCTCTACCAACTGAGCTAAGCCGGCACTGTGGCGCCCATTGCCTCAAATGATCCCAAAGGTCCAGCCCTCAGTTGCAGCTATTTCGCAATTTAATGCTGTTGGGGTCCAAAATTGTGGATTTGACGCGGTTTTGCGCAGCCATGCGGCGGTGAGCAAGGCATCTGTCGCATGGTCGGTGTAGCGTTCCAGCGGTGTGTGGGGCAGGGAATCCAACGCACTAAGAGCGTCGTCCAGCCCGCTTGCGTCGCGAATCTTGCTGCGGCCTTTGGCGACGCCTGCGGCGCGTGCGGCGATTGTTGTATATATCTCAACCACCACAGGCCCGCGTTCGGGCAACGGGTCAAACGGCCAAATGGCGACATGGTCGCGGACATGGTTGAGAAAGCGCATGCCCGCAAAGCTTGCTTTGGCGACTTGTGACGCGCCGATCGCGTCGAAGACCGTCGAGATTTTTCCGCTGCTGTTCTTGTTCAATAACTCGCACTGCCGCCAATGCAGAAAGGTCGATTTTACGCCATCGGCAGCGCCGAAGTAAAAATGGCGACGATGGTGTTGTTCAAGGAATGATGCTGCTCCCAAATCGGGATCATCGCAAATGTCGTCAACATAGGCCCAAAAAGGCTTGGCAGATGTCGGCAATACATCGCCCGGTAAATAGGTACCGCGCGCAATCATGGGCGGCGCGAAGCTGAAGTCGAAGCCAATCAGCAAATCATCATCTTGCGCCAGCAGCCAATCGGCAACCGCCTGGCGCGACCAAATACCGGATGGTGCAGGAACAAGGCGCGGGGCTTCATTGCCGGCGTCGCAGACGGCTAGGGCGATGCCGGGATGGCGGCTGCCCTTTGCCCCTGACCAATCGGCACAGGCAAAACGCGTAAAGTGCCGCATCAGGCGTTTGGGCGGTGGGCGGACATCATGTCGCGTCTGGATCGGCTTTGCGGGCGCGCAGACGGTCCCAATATTGCAGCCGTTCTATGATCTTGCGTTCAAAACCACGTTCGACGGGTTGATAGAGCTGCGTCGGCGGAACTTGGTCCGGCCAGTAATTGGCGCCGGAAAATCCGTCCGCGCTGTCATGGTCATACGCATATCCCGCGCCATAGCCGATGTCTTTCATCAGCTTGGTTGGCGCGTTCAATATGTTTGCGGGCGGCATTAACGACCCAGTGTCGCGTGCCAGCTTCCACGCGGATTTCTGCGCTTTATACGCCGCGTTCGATTTTGGCGCGGTCGCAAGATAGAGACAAGCCTGAACAATGGCGACTTCCCCTTCGGGGCTGCCCAGAAATTCATAGGCGTCCTTTGCGGCAAGGCATTGGACGAGCGCTTGCGGGTCGGCGAGGCCGATATCTTCACTGGCGAAACGGACAAGGCGGCGCAGAACGTACAACGGCTCTTCGCCCGCCACCAACATCCGCGCCATCCAATAGAGCGCGGCTTGTGGATCAGAGCCACGCAAGCTTTTGTGCAGCGCGGATATCAGGTTGTAATGCCCTTCGCGGTCCTTGTCATAGACGGGCATCCGCCGTTGCAGCAGCGCCGCCATCGCAGCCGGATCGAGCGGGTTTTCGATAGTGATGGAAAACAGCGTCTCGGCTTGATTGAGCAGGAAGCGACCATCGCCGTCCGCGCTCGATATCAACGCGGATTTGGCATCTGCCGTGACGGGCAGGGGACGCTCCATGATATCTTCTGCGCGCGCTAGCAATGTCGCCAATGCGGCGTCATCGAGACGGTGAAGCACCATGACCTGCGAACGTGACAGCAAAGCGGCGTTCAATTCGAACGACGGATTTTCTGTTGTCGCGCCAACGAGCGTAACCAAGCCGCTTTCGACAAATGGCAGAAATCCGTCTTGCTGCGCACGGTTAAAACGGTGGATTTCGTCCACGAACAATAAGGTTTGCTTGCCGGTTCGTGCCATCGTCTCGGCTTCGGCAAACGCCTTTTTGAGGTCCGCAACGCCGGAGAAGACGGCGGAGATCGGCTTATAATGCATGTTGACGGCATCGGCCAGCAAACGTGCGATGCTCGTCTTTCCAGTGCCCGGCGGGCCCCAGAGGATCATGGACGACAATTTGCCCGCGGCCACCATCCGGCCAATAGCGCCCTCGGGGCCGGTCAGATGCTCCTGACCAATGACCTCACTCAGCTGCGCAGGACGAAGCTTATCCGCCAGCGGAGCTGTTTTTGGCAGCGTCTCTGTTTGTGCGGGTTCGTCGTGAAAAAGGTCGCTCATGCGTATTGGGATCCGGTACCGAGCAGCCTGCCTAACACATGCATCCCGTCAGCGCGCAGCAATATCACGCGCGGCACGTTGACGGATGAGGCGCAGGTATGTGTCTGCAACGGTCTGGTTGATGGCATCCCAGCTGTAGTCGAGCGATCTGCGTTCGCCTATATTGCCATGTTCAGCGCGCAGGTCGGTGTTTACGCAATAGGCCTGTAATGCGTCGGCAAACTGGTTGATTGCGCCGGGCGTGATAAGGCGTCCCGACACTTTGTCTTCGACCAGACTCTGGCTGCCCGTTGCTTTTGCGGCGACGACGGGCAGCCCGCAGGCCATTGATTCAAGCGTTACGTTGCCAAATGCTTCGGTGACCGACGGGTTGAAAAACATATCCATGCTCGCGACGGCTCGGCCGAGATCGGCGCCGACCTGAAAGCCTGCAAATTTCGCCTCGGGTATCCGCGATTCGAACCACGCACGTGCGGGGCCCTCTCCGATCACCAAAACCTGATGCGGGACGTTGCGTCGTTTGAGTTGGTCAATGGTGTCGGAAAAGACATCAAGACCCTTTTCCATAACCAGACGGCCCAGAAACCCGATGACAGGGGTGTCGTCGGATATGCCAAGTCCGCGCCGCCATTCCATATCGCGGCGACCCGGATTAAATATCTCCCTGTCGACACCACGCGACCAGATGTCGATGTCGTAGTTCATCCGTTGCTGGCGCAAGACCTGAGCGAAGCTTTCGGACGGTGCAACCAACGCGTCGCATTTGCGATACAGGCGGCGGATCCATGCTTCCACGACCGGCTCGATGAAGGACATGTTATAGTAACGGAAATAGGTTTCAAAACGGGTGTGCACCGAACACAGAACCGGCAAGTTCTGCTTTTTTGCCCATTTGACGGCCTTACGTGAAACCCGGTCAGGGCTTGCGATGTGGACAATATTTGGATTGAACGCCTCAAGATCACGTCGAACGCTTCGCGATAACGACAATGGCATGCGATATTCGGGGCGAAAGGGAATGGCCATTGAAGGCACGGACACAAGATCGCCCGTTGCTTGAAACGCGGGATTTTCCACTGTCGGCGAATAAACACGCACCGACGCGCCTTGGCTTAAAAGATATCCCACCAGACGGTTGAGCGCCTGATTCGCGCCATCGCGTACATAATTATAATTGCCGCTGAAAAGCGCAATGCGAAGGTCGCTGGTGTGCATTTCTGCGCTTTTATCTGTGGTAAAGCAAAATGCCAATGGGAATGCTGCATTTGGTGGGATATGTTGTCGCGATGATTTTAACGCAACTCGACACACTGCTGATTGGCGGCCCCAAACCCTTCCGCGCTGACGGTACGATGAGCGCCATGGCCCGCGCGCCAGTGGACCGGCCCGTGATCCTAGGCAAAATGGGGTTCGCAGGCGATCAGGTGGCCGACCCAACAGTGCATGGCGGCGTTGATAAGGCGGTGCATTTTTATCCTGCCGAACATTATCCCAAATGGATTGCCCATTTTGCAGCGGAAGGATTTATGAATCCGAAACTCGATTACGCTGGCGCCTTTGGCGAAAATATCAGCGCATCGGGGCTGACCGAGGACAAGCTGCGCATCGGTGACAGGCTTCGCATCGGAAAGGCCTTGGTTGAGGTTGCACAGGGGCGTCAGCCATGTTGGAAGCTGGACCATCATTTTGGCGTGCACGGCCTGTCCGGGGTGGTCATCAGCTCAGGCCGCTGTGGCGGCTATTTTCGCGTTCTTGAGGAAGGCGAAGTCGCGCCGGGCGACCGCATAGCGCAGGTTGAACAGGCGGAGCATGATTGGACCGTCGCCCGCACATTCAAACTGCTGATCGGCGGGGGGCACAAGAAGGCCGATGCATTGGCAGAATTGCAGACGCTTTCGCAGCTTGAAACATTGGCCGAATCCTGGCGCCTACGCGCCGCCAAACTCGCCGCGCAGCTTTAACGGCGGTTTATTCGTCTGTTTCGTCTGTGTCGGGCGATGGCGCGAGCAACCGGATGCGCGTGACCCGTTTTTCGTCCGCTTCCAATATTTCGAGTTTCCACCCGCTGGCTTCGTGCGTCAGCATTTGGCCGACATCCGGAACTTGCCCGGCAATAACAAACGCGAGTCCGCCCAGCGTGTCGACATCTTCTTCAACTTCGGACAGCTTGCGGTCAATGGCTTCAGCGAGATCGTCGAGCTCAGCGCGCGCATCGGCTTCCCACATGACGGGGCTTAATTGCGTGAACATCGCTTCGGGTTCTTCGTCATGCTCATCTTCGATTTCACCGACGATTTCTTCAACAAGGTCTTCAATCGTCACCAGACCTTCGGTGCCTGAATATTCGTCGAGAACGATGGCCAAATGCGTGCGCGTCCGGCGCATTTCGTCGAGTAACGCCAATACGCTCATATTCTGTGGCACAAACCGGGGCTGACGGATGAAGGCTTCCAAGCTTTCGGGAGGCTGCTCGCCAGATGCAAGAACGGCGAACACATCCTTGATATGGATCATGCCGATGATGCTATCCAAGGTCTCGCGATAGACGGGCAAGCGGCTGTGCCCATGTTCGGCAAAGGCCGCGATGCAATCGGCAAAGCCCGCGCTTTCGTCAATGGCGACAATATCGCTGCGGGGCACCATGACGTCGTCAACCCGGTGCTCGCTAAAATGCAAAAGGTTACGCAGCATGGTGCGCTCAACCGCGGTCAGGTCGCCGCCATTGTCCGATTGGTCGTGATCGTCGCTGTCTTCTTCATGCTCGGCGATTGCTTCTTCAAGCTGCTCACGCAACGTCGGTTCGTGATCGCGGCCAAAAAACATCGTTTTTAGCCGCTGCCATATTCGTCCGTCGTTATCGTCGTCGGTTGCGGTTCTTGCACCGCTAAAACTGTCACCCTCGGGCATAATGGAAGCGTATTGGCCTCTTTTTAGTGGAATTAGGCATCATATGGATTGTGAAGGCCCATGGATGCAAGCGCTTTTACTTCTAACGCCTCCATGGCTTCGGCCTCTTCGTCGTCAACATGGTCATGGCCAAGCAAATGCAGCATGCCGTGGATCACCAGATGTGTTGCATGGTCCGCGACCGAAATTTGCTTTTCTTCCGCTTCTGCAGCGCAGGTTTCATAGGCCAAGATGATGTCGCCCAGCATGATTTCGGGCGCGTTATAGGTCCCATCCAGCAATGCGTCGATTTCGTCATCGTCGAGCATAGGAAAGGACAACACGTTGGTTGGTTTGTCCTTTTCGCGCCATTCACGGTTGAGTGCGTGCACTTCAGCATCGTCGGACAGCTTTACGCTGACGCTCATGGGCACGATGGGGTCGGCCAGTTCAGGTATCGCGGCAAAGCGGACAGCCGCATCGACTGCCTTTTCAACTTCACTTTGCCCGAAATTGCAGCTGCCCCATGGCAAGCCGATGTCTAATTCGACGTCAATCACGCGCACCCTCATAGGCATCGACGATCCGTCCGACCAATGGATGGCGGACGACGTCGCTGCTGTTGAAGCGGATGGTTTGAATGCCATCGACCCCTTCAAGGCGTTGAACAGCGTCATTCAGGCCAGACATCCGTTCGCCACCGGGGATATCGACCTGATGCGGGTCTCCGCAAATGACCATGCGGCTGTTCATGCCAAAACGGGTCAGGAACATCTTCATCTGCGCGGCAGTGGTGTTCTGGGCTTCATCGAGAATGATAAAGGCGTCAGCGAGGGTGCGCCCGCGCATGAAGGCGATTGGGGCGATTTCGATTTCGCCCGAAGCGATGCGGCGTTCGACCTGTTCGGCGGGCAAGCAGTCGTACAACGCATCGTAAATCGGACGCAGATAGGGATCGACCTTTTCCTTCATATCGCCGGGTAAGAAACCAAGCCGTTCGCCAGCCTCAACCGCTGGACGCGAGAGGATGAGGCGTTGCACGGCGCCGGTAATCAGCATCGCCACAGCCTGCGCTACCGCCAGATAGGTTTTTCCGGTTCCTGCTGGTCCAAGTGCGAAGATAATCTCGTCGCGCGCCAATGCCTCCATATAGGGAATCTGCGTGGCGGAACGCGGCACCAACGTTTTCTTGCGCGTGCGGATCATGATGCCAGGGGCGGCATTGCCTTCCTTGCGCAATATGCCTTCAAGCGTGGGTTCGGCGGTCATTGCGATAATCGACTGCACGGCTTCGGAATCCATTTCTTGTCCGCGTGAAATGCGCGAATAAATATCGTTGAGAACATCGCGTGTCCGGCCAATGGCGCCAGCTTCACCTTCGATTTGGACGCGATTGCCGCGGGCCGAGATATAAACGCCAAGCCTGTTTTCGATTGTCACCAGGTTGCGATCAAATTCGCCAAACACCGCATTGATAAGATGTGGCTTGTCGAAGCTCATTTCCAGCCGGGACAGGTCACCGGCTTGCGCTTGGGCTTTTTTGGCCATTCAGGCGGCTGCTCTCATCGTCGGTTCACCTTTTAAGCTAAGGGGGCCAGAATCGGTAATCTGAACGCTAACAATATTGCCGATAGAAAGGTCCGGCGCAAGGACATGCACGGATTGAAGCCAAGGAGATTTGCCAATCAACTGCCCATCAAATTTGCCCGGCCGTTCAAGAAGAACATCGCAGGTTTTTCCAACGGTATTTCGGTTGAACGCGGTTTGATCTGCAACGATTTGCGCCTGCAACCGCTGGAGCCGTTCGTCCATGATTTCCATCGCGATCTGGTCCGCCATATCGGCGGCGGGCGTGCCGGGACGCGGGCTATATTTGAACGAATATGCCTGCGCATGCCCAACCTCACGTACCAAGCGCATGGTGTCTTCAAAATCGTCTTCGGTCTCGCCCGGAAAACCAACGATGAAATCACCCGAAAAGGCGATGTCAGGCCGCACGGTACGCACGCGGTCCAAAATGCGCAGATAGCTGTCGCGGCTGTGGCTGCGGTTCATCGCCTTCAATATACGGTCCGAACCCGATTGCACGGGCAGGTGGAGGAATGGCATCAGCTTTTCGACATCGCCATGCGCGGCAATAAGCCCCTCGGTCATGTCGTTCGGGTGGCTCGTCATATAGCGGATGCGGCGCAGGCCGGGAATTTTGTCCAGCGCGCGGATGAGGCCATCGAGACCCTGCAACTGGCCTTTGTCGTCCTCGCCATTCCAAGCGTTAACATTTTGCCCCAACAAAGTGATTTCTGCGGCGCCCGCGTCAACGATGGCCTTTGCTTCGTCAATCAACGCGCTCCAGCCGCGCGAAATCTCCGCGCCGCGGGTGTAGGGGACGACGCAATAGGTGCAGAATTTGTCGCAGCCTTCCTGAACCGTCAGAAAGGCAGAGGGCGCTTGCTTGCGGCGTGCAGGGAGTTTGCCGAACTTATCGAGACCGGGCAGGTCAAGGTCGACCACGCGTTCACCGCGTCCGACCGCTGCAACCATCTCTGGCAGATTATGATAGGCTTGCGGGCCGACAACAATGTCGACTTCGGGCGCTCTGCGGCTAATCTCGCCGCCTTCGGCCTGCGCGACGCATCCGGCCACGGCAATGACGGTGCTGCTGCCGTCCTTGCGACGCAAGCGGCCGATTTCGGAATAGACCTTCTCTGCGGCCTTTTCACGAATGTGACCGGTGTTAAGCACGACGAGATCGGCATTCGCCTTTTCATCGGCGGGCGTCATGCCTTGGCTTTCGAACATTTCGGCCATGCGTTCGCCATCATAGACGTTCATCTGGCAGCCGTAATTTTTGATCGAATAG
>JAJTEF010000051.1 GCA_021300355.1 Sphingomonadaceae bacterium
GCGTGATGCTACTATACTAAAAAAGCGTAACCCCCGCAATGGGCGCCGTGCGATAATTTAGCCCTCGCGCGCGGGCGCGAGGCAATTCTACTGTGCATGGGGTTGTATTTCAGGTTTGCCCGCCGGCCACACCGCACGCCACCAACATGGGGGGTAAACTCCCGATAACGCCGGACATCAAGGCGCACGCGAAAGCTGCGCCACGCTAACTTTTAATGTATCCGGAAGACCAAGCCTGCGCCGCTCATTGCGTGCAAAAAGTTGGTGACCCCTACGGGAATCGAACCCGTGTTTCAGCCGTGAAAGGGCCGCGTCCTAACCGCTAGACGAAGGGGCCAATCGCTTGGCGAGCCGCGCCTTTACGGATTCGTTATGCACTCGTCAAGGCCAAGTTCGCGCTATTTCAGTCGGCGAATGCGATGTCGTCGACGTGGAGCTCCGCTTTTGGCGTTGCGCCCCAATCGTCGATCTTCGCGCGGCCCGCAAACCAGTAGCGTCGCCCGCGATCTGCGTGCAGCATTGTCTGGCCCAAAACGGTCTCGCCCTGACGGAAGGCCATGGCTTTAAACGACTGCCCGTCGTCGCCCGCCACGATCGCGCGGACATGGTCTTTGCCGACGATATCGCACTTGATGATGCGCAGTGGCCCCGTGACCACGCGCGGCCCCGGCCAGCCCATGCCATAAGGGCCAGCGGATTCCATCGCGTCGACAAAAATCGGGTTTAGGCCGCGCGGCGCGACGATGGCGTCGATTAAAAGGGCCTTGGATCCCGAGTCGTTGCTAACGTCTGCCGACAGCCGCGCGTCCAACCAATCGGCCAGCGCGTCGATTTTGTCATGCGCCACGGTCAGCCCCGCCGCCATGGCATGGCCGCCGCCGGCCTCAAGCAATCCAGCCTCACGCGCCGATATAATCGCGGCACCCAAATCGACACCCGCAATTGATCGGCCTGACCCCTTGCCGACGCCATGTTCGTCCACGGCAATGACGATGGATGGCTTTCCGGTTTTTTCCTTAATCCGGCCCGCGACGCTTCCAATCACGCCGGGGTGCCAGCCTTCGCCCGACAGCAATGCCACCGCGCGGTTGTGCTGCCCCGCCAACATAGCCTCGGCCTGTTCCTGAACCACCGATTCAATCGCGCGGCGTTCTTCGTTCAACCGATCGAGCTCAAGCGCGATCTCTTGCGCCTCCGCCGCGTCCTCGGTGGTGAGCAGACGCACGCCAAGGTCTGACTTGCCCACACGGCCGCCTGCGTTGATGCGTGGGCCCAAGGCAAAGCCGAGGTCGGAGCAAATAGGTGCGCGGGTTAGGCGGCTCGCCTGAATGAGCGCCGACAGGCCGATATTGCGGCGCGCGGCCATCACCTTTAACCCTTGCGCGACAAACGCCCGGTTCAGCCCCCTGAGCTGCGCCACGTCCGCCACGGTGCCCAGCGCGACCAAATCGAGCAAGTCCATGATCTTGGGTTCTGCGCGGGATGCAAAATGGCCGCGCGTGCGCAGCGTGCGGATGAGCGCCGCGCCCAACAGGAATGCCACGCCAACCGCCGCCAGATGCCCGTGGGCGGCGGCGTCGTCGGTTTCGTCCAAGCGGTTCGGGTTTACCAGCGCAAAGGCCTGAGGAAGCTCTGAGGCGCATTTGTGATGGTCGACAACAATGACCTCAAGTCCGGCCGCCTTGGCTTGCGCAAGCGCGTCATATGCCATTGCGCCGCAATCGACGGTGACGATCAGGCGGCTGCCGCCTGCGCCAATGCGGACAAGGGCCTCGCCAGACGGGCCATAGCCCTCCATCAACCGGTCGGGGATGTAGTAACCGGCATCAAGGCCCAGCATACGCAACAGGCGGATGAGCAACGCCGCACTGGTCGCGCCATCGACGTCATAGTCGCCATAGACGGTGATTTGTTCGCCCGCCTCAACCGCTTGCGCCAAGCGTAGGGCTGCATGTTCCATGTCTTGGAATATCGATGGGTCAGGCATGAAATTGCGAATGGTCGGGTTACGGTGCCGTTCGATATCGTCGCGGTCAACGCCGCGCGCCATCAGCAACTGGGTCACCAGATCGTCAGGCTGGAAATCCGGATCACGCCCATCGGTGCCGCCGCCGCGCCAATGCCAGGCTTGCTCAAGAACGGAACTGTTAATATCGAGTACGGGCTTCATACTGCTTCCCTATGGCGCGCCCGCGGTGCTAGCAAGGGCCGATGCGGCAATTGTTGATAATCTGGCACAGTATGACCGGCGGGTCCGAGGCGTTGGCCCGCGCTGCCTATGACGGCGCCTGCCGTGCGCAGGGTGTCGATGTCCAAATGGTCAACGCAGCAGATGCAGGCGCCACGCAGGTCATGGCGGCGGACGGATATCTGTTCGCGTTCCCCGAAAACCTCGCGGCCATAAGCGGCGGCATGAAAAGCTTTTTTGACCGTTGTTATCATCCATGCCTTGACGCGCTGAACGGGCGGCCTTACGCGATGATCATATGTGCCGGATCGGACGGACGCAATGCTCGGAGCGCATCGCGACGGGGTGGCGCTTACGGCAGATTGCGGAGAGCAGGATCGTCTGCACCCATGCACAGACGCCGGAGGCGATTTTGGCGCCGAAGACCATGAATGAGGCCGATCAACAGGCGGCAGCGGACCTCGGCGAACAAATCGCGGCGGGACTGCTGATAGGTATTTACTGATCAGCCTTGCGATGCTCGCTCTTGACCCAGCGCACTGTACCTGATGATGCGCGCATCACGACGGTTTCTGTGGTGACCCGGCCATCGCGTAACGTTTTGACGCCAGCCAGCAACGAACCGTCGGTGACACCCGTCGCTGCAAAGATGCAGTCGCCCTTTGCCAACTCTTCCAGATCGTAAATCTTGTCGAGATCCTCAATGCCCCATTTGCGCGCGCGCGACCGTTCATCGTCGTTGCGGAACAGCAGGCGGCCTTTGAACTGGCCGCCGACACAGCGCAGGGCTGCTGCTGCAAGCACGCCCTCTGGCGCACCGCCACTGCCCATATAGATGTCGACTGTGGTATCGGGATTGGTTGTTGCGATGACACCGGCAACGTCGCCATCGGGGATCAGCATCACGCCACAGCCAAGCGCCCGCAGCTCGGCGATCAGCTTTTCATGACGCGGGCGGTCGAGTACGCAAACGATGAGTTCGCCTGGAGCGACACCCTTTTCCTTGGCAACTGCATGCACATTTTCAGCAACCGTTTTGTCGAGGTTGACGATGTTGGGCGAATAGCCCGGGCCGACGGCAATCTTGTCCATGTACACATCGGGTGCGTTGAGCAGATTGCCTTCTTCCGCCACGGCCAATACGGCCAATGCGTTTGGTCCGGCCTTTGCCGTAATTGTTGTGCCCTCAAGCGGGTCGAGCGCAATGTCGATGCGTGGGCCCCTGCCGATGGCGGAGCCAACCTTTTCGCCAATAAACAGCATGGGCGCTTCGTCGCGTTCGCCTTCGCCGATGACAACTGTGCCATCCATATATAATTCGTTCAGCGCCGCGCGCATCGCTTCGACGGCGGCTGCATCTGCTGCCTTTTCATCGCCACGTCCGATAAGCTTGGCTGCAGCAATCGCCGCGGCTTCGGTCACGCGGACCATTTCCAAGACAAGTACGCGGTCGAGGATTTGGCTTGCTGCAGTCATCGTATTTTCCTAGCTATTTGAACGTCAGGGTGCGAAGTTTGCCCCCAAATGGAACGGCATTTTGGGGGTTAGGTTTCGATAGGGAAGGCCACGCCAATTGTCGAGATTAGTTGTCGCCATTTTTGTTGCGCACGTCGTGATGGGGTCCGCTGCGGCGCAACCCTCCACGACTGAAGATGGCGTTGCGGCAAGCATCGAACGCCCGGCCCCCCATAAGCTTAAGCGCCCAAAATGTGCATGACCATTGGTTCGCCAAGCAGACTGTCGGAATGCTTGAGTGACTGAAGCGTATCATTGATCGCTTGCTCTGGGCCAGCATGGGTGACCATCGCCACCAAGGCCGTTCCATCGTCACCTGCTTCGGTCTGGATCAGACTTTCAATCGAAAGCCCCGCATCGCGCATAGCTGCTGTAATTTCGGCAAGCACACCGACGCGGTCGGCGACGACCATACGCAAATAGGATTTGCTGACCCGGTGTGCCGATGCTGCCCGTGGCAGCTTTTCAAGCTCGGCCGATGGCATGGAGAATGCAGGGCCAGTTTCCTTGCGCGCAATGTCGACAAGGTCAGCAACAACCGCGGATGCCGTTGGCTTGTCTCCTGCGCCCGCGCCTTGGAATAATAGGCGTCCGGAGAAGTTGCCTTCAGCCACGACCGCATTGGTGGCGCCGATGACATGCGCCAGCGGATGGCTGAGCGGGACAAGGCATGGTTCAACGCGCTGGAAAATATTCGCCGCGCCATTGTCGCCGTCGATTTCGGCAAGCCCGATCAGGCGGATACGATAACCCAGCGTCTTTGCCTGAGCGATGTCTGCGGCGAGTATTTTGCGAACGCCGCGCGCTTCCACGCCGCCAAAATCAATGACCGATCCAAAGCTGAGCGAGGCCAGAATGGAAAGCTTATGCGCAGCGTCAATGCCGTCGATATCGAATGAGGGATCGGATTCGGCAAAGCCCTTTGCCTGCGCGTCCGACAGCACCTGCGCAAAATCGAGGCCGTCACGCTCCATCGTCGACAAGATGAAATTGCAGGTCCCGTTCAATATGCCATATACGCGATCAATCCGGTTGGCTGCGGCACCGTCGCGCAAACCTTGAATCACGGGAATACCGCCGGCGACAGCAGCTTCAAATTTGAGCGCGGCCTGCTTGCTTTCGGCCAGAGCGGCCAGCTCAGCGCCGTGATGGGCGACCATGGCTTTGTTGGCTGTTACCAATGCCCGTCCGTTTGTTAGCGTCTCGCGCGCCAATGTAAGCGCTGGACCATCAGCCCCGCCGACAAGTTCAACGACGACATCGACATCGTCTGCGGTGGCCAATTCGCCCATATCGTCGACCCAGCGATAGCCGGACAGGTCAACGCCCCGGTCCTTGGTCCGGTCGCGCGCGGTGATGGCAACAATCTGGATCTCACGGCCCGCACGGCGCGCGATCAAGGCGCTATTTTCTTCGAGAAGGCGGATGACGCCGGTTCCTACTGTCCCAAGACCAGCCAGACCCACCTTAAGCGGGGCGATACGAGAGGGGGTGGACATAGGTTCTAATTTCCTGCCGAAAAGAATGTGTATTTGCGCCGCGCTTAAGCGGATTTGCGTTGAATTGCCAGCCCCGGCTTGCTGCAAAGTCGCGGCTGGGCAAACTGCACAGAGCCTATCGCCCCTGCGAAAACAGCACAGCGACGCGCGCCAACGTCTTTTTGGTGGGAGTAAGCTAGCCCTGTGACCCATCATTCGCTAGGGGCCACAGATTGGTTTTACATGGAGCGACAAATGCGTGCAGTCGGCGTTATCGGAGCGGGTCAAATGGGTGCGGGCATCGCACAGGTCAGTGCTGGTGCTGGCTATCATGTCTATTTGTCGGACCTTGATCTGGCGAAGGCCGAAGAAGGCAAGGCTGGCATCGCCAAGGCACTGAGCCGTCTGGTCGCCAAAGAAAAAATGTCGGCGGGCGATGCAGAGACGCTTTTGTCACGCATAGAACCGGTTGCGAGCTATGAACCGATGGCCGTTGCCGGGCTGATCATTGAAGCCGCGACGGAGCGGGAAGACATCAAGCGCAAGATATTTGAATCGGTAGGCGCAGTCCTAGGCGATCAGGCTGTATTGGCGTCCAATACGTCATCCATCCCCATTACGCGGCTGGCACAATCATCACCCGACCCACAGCGCTTTATCGGCGTGCATTTCTTCAACCCCGTTCCCGTCATGGGCCTGATTGAAATCATCCGCGGATTGGCGACGACCGATGCGACTGTCGACGTCGTTCGCCAATATGGCGAAGCATTGGGTAAGCAATTGGTGTTTGCAAATGATGCACCCGGCTTCATCGTTAATCGCGTGCTGATGCCGATGATCAACGAAGCATGTTTCGCACTGGGTGAAGGCGTTGCCACTATGCGCGATATCGACACCGCGTGCCAATTGGGTCTTAACCACCCGATGGGGCCACTTACATTGGCGGATTTCATTGGCCTCGACACCTGCCTTGAAATCACAAATGTGCTGTTTCAATCGACAGGTGATCCGAAATTCCGGCCAGCGCCGTTGCTGCAAAAATATGTTGAGGCCGGCTGGTTCGGACGCAAAACGAAGCGTGGCTTTTACGATTATTCGGGCGAGGTAGCGCAGCCAACACGTTAATATTTATTGTTGGGTGCGGGCCACTTCAAAGGCTTGGCCAAGGTCGGCGATAAGATCATCGGAGTCCTCAAGCCCGATTTGCAGGCGGATCAGTGTGCCGGGCTTATCCCATGCCACGACTGACCGGTATTTCTCGGGCTGCACGGGCAGGGCAAGGCTTTCAAATCCGCCCCAGCTATAGCCAATGCCGAACAGTTGCAGCGCGTCGACGAAGGCCGCTGCGGTAGCCGTGTCGCCGGTGTGGATGAATGAAAACAATCCCGGTGAACCGGTAAAGTCGCGTTTCCAAATGTCGTGTCCGGGGCAATCGAGCAAAGCGGGATGGTAAACGGCCGCGACATCGGCCTGCGTCTGCAGCCATTCGCAATATGGAATGCAGACGTCTCATGCGCCTTCATCCGCACCGATAAGGTGCGCAGGCCGCGGCTTGCCAGATAGGCATCGTCGGGTGAAACAGTTTGGCCAAGTTGCTGCGCGGTGTGGCGCAATTTCGTCCATAGTTTATCGTGCGTGGTGACACTGCCCATCATCACATCGCTATGGCCGACAATATATTTGGTGCACGACAAGATCGCCATATCGATGCCCTTGTCGAGCGCGGTGTGGAAATAGGATGTGGCCCATGTGTTATCGAGGAGGGTGACGACATTGCGTTTTTTCGCAGCGGCGCAGATTGCAGGAATGTCCTGCATTTCAAATGTCAGGCTGCCGGGTGATTCGAGCAATATGGCGCGTGTGCGATCACAAAATAGCGCGTCATAATCGGTGGTGCGTGGGTCAAAATATCGGGTTTCAACCCCGAAACGCTTCAGAAACCCGTCAGCCAAAGACCGGCTTGGGTCATAAACATTGTCGGTCATCAGCAAGACGTCACCCGCCTTGAGCACCGACAGCAATGCACAGGCAATCGCGGCAACACCCGACGGGTACAGCATGGTCCCATGCGCACCAGGCTCCATTTCGGTCAGCGCGTCGGCGAGCGACCATTGCGTCGGCGACCCACGACGGCCGTAGAAAAAGCGGCCGTCTTCGTTGCGCCCCTTGCCGGCCTCCAGCTCCGCCACATTTTCATATAAATGCGTGCTGGCGCGCCAAACAGGCACATTCACGACGGGGCCCGTGAGTGAAGCCTTGCGCCCTGCAGTAACTGTTTTAGTAGCTGGCTTTTGAGGTTTTTGGGAGCTCAAGCCGCACCCTGCGCCTTGGGGGTATCCTTGTCCAAGCCCCATTCGGACCAGCTGCCATCATATAAGGCAACGTCCGATTTACCGGTGAGGCGCGCGCCGAACAGAACAACAGCTGCGGTCATTCCAGAGCCGCAAGTTGTGATCATGGGCTTGTTCAAATCAACGCCCGCATCGGTAAAGGCTTGGGTCAACGCATCGCCCCGCTTCCACGTGCCGTCTGCGTTCAAAAGATTGCCAAAGGGCAAGTTGCGGCTGCCGGGGATGTGGCCGGAAGCCATGTCAGGCCGCGGTTCAGCTTCTTCACCGGTAAATCGTCCTGCGCCACGGGCATCCACGACATCGGCTGCCTTGCTGTGCAAATTGGCAAGCATGTCTGCTTTGTTGCGCACGGCCTTTTCGTCTTTCCAGACAGTGAAGTGGCGGTGGCGCAACGCAGGCTTGCCGGTTTCGAGCGCGCGGCCTTCGGCTTTCCATTTTGCAATGCCGCCATCGAGGATGGCGACATCATGCGCGCCAAACAAGGTCAGCATCCACCAGGCGCGCGTTGCCGATTTGAACGGGCTGTCGTCGTAGACCACGATACGGCTGCCGTCGCCCAGGCCAAGCGATTGCATGCGGCTGGCAAATTTCTCTGGCGGCGGCAATGTGTTGGGAAGGCTGCTGTTTGCGTCGGCGAGTTCTTGCAAGTCCATGAACACAGCGCCGGGAATATGGCCACCTTCATATTCGGCCTGCGCATTGCGGCCAGCATCGGGCATGAACCAGGTGGCATCTACAACGCGCAAATCAGACGCGCCGATTTCGTTCGCCAACCATTCGGTGCTTACTACCAATTCCATGTTTTTGTCCTTGCCCGCTATTTTTGATTCTTGTGCGCTGCAAGATAAGCAGCTTTTCCAAACTAGCCAAGCGTTTCGAGAAATTGCTGTGCCTGACGACGAAGCGCAACTTTATCCGCCTCCGCCATCCGGTCCCAGTTTTTATATGGCATCGCCATGCGCGGGTTCTTGCGCAGCTTGTCTTCGTTGCGCGCAATAAATTCCCAATAGAGCGCATTGAAGGGACATGCCTTGGGCCCTGTTTTTTGTTTCACATCATAACGGCAGTTGGAGCAATAATCCGACATGCGGTTGATATAGGCGCCACTGGCCGCATAGGGTTTTGACGCGAGCATGCCGCCATCTGCAAACTGGCTCATGCCCAGGCTGTTCGGCAATTCGACCCATTCATACGCATCGGCATAAACGGCGAGATACCATCTATGCACGTCGACCGGGTTGATGCCCGCCAGCAGGGCGAAATTGCCGGTAATCATCAGCCGCTGGATATGATGGGCGTAGGAATATGCGATTGTCTGATCGACGGTTTGCGACAGGCAATGCATGTCGGTTTTACCGGTCCAGTAGAATTCCGGCAGTGGCCGTTCGGCGCCAAGGGCATTGCTCTCCACATATTCAGGTCCAGCATGCCAATAAATGCCGCGCACATATTCGCGCCAACCAATGACCTGACGAATGAAGCCTTCGGCAGCGTTGATGGGCACTTTGCCGGCCTGATATTGCGCTTCGACCGCGCGGCACAATTCCAGCGGATCAAGCAATCCGGTGTTGATGTAGGGCGACAAAATCGAATGCCATAAAAATGGCTCGCCGGTGAGCATTGCGTCCTGATAATCGCCAAAGGACGGCAACGCATGTTTCAGGAAATATGCTTGCTGTTTCAACGCATCGGCGCGGGTTACCGCAAAGCCGAATTTTGCGGCCTGGCCCATATTGGTCGCGAATTTTGCTTCGACCATATGAATCACATCCTGCGTGATATCGTCCGGCGCGAAATGCAGTGGTTGCGGCATCGCGAGATCGCGCTTGGCCGGCTTGCGGTTTTCCGCGTCAAAATTCCACTGCCCGCCTGCGGGTGCATCGCCATCCATCAGCAATTTCGATTTACGCCGCATGTCGCGATAGAAATATTCCATGCGCAGTTGCTTGCGGTCCTTGGCCCAGCTTTCGAATTCGGCATGGTCACACAAAAAGCGGTCGTCGGCGCGCACTTCTACGGGCACATCGAACCGGTCGGCCCAGCTATCCAGCATGGCCTTTAGTCGACGGTCCATCCGGCTGAACGCAGGTCGTTGGCATGGTGGCGCATCGCCGATAATATGAACGCCATTTTGGATTTGTGGTGCGGCACATAGGTCGTTTCTTCATCGAGTTCGGCCATCAAAACGACGCACGTCTTTTTGTCCTGCCCCGCCAATGACGAAAGCGCATGGCTTAGTTGGTCGCCGAGTACCGGAATCAATGTCGTCATGATCGGAGCGTTAGCGAGGCCATGTCCGGGGCACGATACAGGTTTTCAGGAAAAAGCCCGCGTTGACCCATCCGCATGCGTTTTGGCATGCGCGCGAAGTGCATATCTTGCGCAATCGCGATGACCCGTTTGCTTCCCGTGGTGAAACCGCTAAATGCGCAGCTATGACCGACGAACTAAAGCCGATGTATCTGGGTGCGCAAAGCGCACTTCCCCAAACGCCTGAAGAGGCTGAGCTGGATTATGTCCCCAATCCGCGCCCCGACACGCTGTATCTGGCACGCTTTGCCGTGCCTGAGTTTACGTCTTTATGCCCGGTCACGGCGCAACCCGATTTTGCGCATCTGGTCATCGATTATGCGCCCGACAAAAGCATTGTTGAATCAAAGTCGCTGAAGCTTTTCTTGGGTTCGTTCCGTAATCACGCCGCCTTCCACGAAGATTGCACCGTTGGCATCGGGCAGCGGCTTTTCACCGAAATGAAGCCGCATTGGCTGCGCATTGGTGGTTATTGGTATCCGCGCGGCGGAATTCCTATCGATGTGTTTTGGCAATCGGGGGAACCGCCCAAGGGGCTGTGGCTTCCGGATCAGGGCGTTGCCCCGTACCGCGGTCGTGGCTGAGCCTATTCAAACAGGTTGCCCAAGTTTCCCCGCATAACGGACCTGCCGAACGATCCTGCCTGTTGATCGGAACTCTTCTCGTCGACGCCATCGAATCATTGGTCGCAAAAATGACCTTTGTCGGTGACAGATGGACTTTGAGGCCTCTATTGCAGCTTCATGGCTCAAATGTTTTCGAAGACCACCAAGCGCGTTCATAAAGCTTGCCAAACAGGCCTTGCGTCTTTGGCGCTGTTGTCCGTTTTATCGGGGTGCGTATCTGCGCCAGTGCGTCGGGGACCTACGCCGCCAGCAGCAATAGCCCCAGCACCAGCAGTTGTAGCGCCCGCACGTCTCGCAATTGTACGGCCGCCTGCCGGTCTGGAAAATCTGATTCAAGATCAATGGCGTTTGTTCCCGGGGCGGACTGGTGTTGCCATTATGCGCGTGGACGGCGGTGAGTGGGTTTTAGGCCGCAGGATGGATGAATTGTTTCCCCAACAAAGCGTATCCAAAACCTGGGTTGCGCTCACCGTGTTGGACATGGTCGATCAAGGGAAACTTCGCCTCGATCAGAAAGTGCGGATCACACGGGATGATCTGGCGGTTTTTCATCAACCAATCCGTGATCAGGTGATCGCCAATGGCAGCATTGAGGTTTCGGTCCTCAACCTGCTGGAAACATCCATTCGCGCCAGTGACAATACCGCCAATGACTCGTTGCTGCGCACCGTAGGTGGTCCGCAAGCGGTAAAGAGTTTTATCGCGCGCAAGAATTTGGGTGCGA
Organism: Sphingomonadaceae bacterium; assembly: GCA_021300355.1. Lineage (GTDB taxonomy): Bacteria > Pseudomonadota > Alphaproteobacteria > Sphingomonadales > Sphingomonadaceae > Sphingorhabdus_B. Next base: position 11,193 of record JAJTEF010000051.1, read on the forward strand.
TCCGCTTTGGGCCGGGCGAACGCGCGTTGCAAAGCGGCATTGCCGGTCTCGACTGGAAACAGGAATATGCAATTGGTCGGCGCTTTTATGCTGCGCGCGATGCCGTGCCGTTGGCAACCCGCAAGGCGGCGCTTGACCGCTATCTGAATGACCCAATCGATGGGGCAAGTCCGCAAGCCATTGTCCGCGCCTTGGCAAAGCTTGCTAAGGGCGAGCTGTTGTCGGCGTCTTCAACGCGCATCATGCTCGATATCATGTCGCGGACGTCAAGTGGACCCAACCGGTTGAAGGCGGGCGTTCCTGCGGGTTGGAGCTTTTTGCACAAGACAGGAACCGGACAGGTTTTGCCGCCGGTGTCCACGGGATATAATGATATCGGGATTATGACCGCGCCAGATGGCACGCGTTACGCTATCGCGGTGATGATGGGGAGCACGACGGCGTCTATTCCGCAACGGATGACGTTCATGCAATTTGTATCGCGCGCTGTGGCTTCATACCACCAGAACTGACGCCTTATTGCGATGTTTCGGTTGGAGCGCCGCGCGCGGCATCCAACTTGTCTATGGCAGACAAAGAAAAGGGCCGTCCTGCAAGCAGAACAGCCCTTATCAAAAGCTTTCGCTAAAAAGCGCGAATATTACTTCGCAGCTTCTTTCGCAGCGTCTGCAGCAGGTGCAGCAGCAGCAGCGTCTGCAGCAGGAGCAGCAGCGTCAGCAGCAGGAGCAGCTTCAGTTGCAGCAGCTTCAGCGCCTTCTACAGCTGCGTCAGCAGCTTCAGCAGGAGCTTCTGTGGTTGCTTCTGTTGCTTCTGTGGTTGCTTCTTCAGCACCTGAGCAAGCAGCCAAACCGAGCGAAGCGGCAAGAACGAGAGATACAGCAATTTTCTTCATATGGGAAACCCCCTAGCAAAACTTATGAAAACCTGACAGGCACACCACAACGAATGCAGTAATGTCTGCGGACAGCCCTCTAGCCCGTTCACAATTCGGTGGCAATGCGCTTTTTTATTCCGGCAGGCTGATTGGCCTCAAAATTGCACTTAACTCTACCAGAACGGTAGAAAATGCGGGGGATTTGAGCGGATTGACTTGATATAAAGATTTCTTTATATGATGGTGAAATGATCAATTTGCTGAACATCATGCGCGCTCTAGCCGACCCGACGCGGCTTCGAATCGTATTTCTCGTGCTTCGACTTGAACTGTCGGTGGGCGAGTTAGTGCAGATATTGGACCAAAGCCAGCCCCGCGTTTCACGCCATATCCGCATATTGGATGAAGCTGGATTGTTGGAACGACGCAAAGAAGGAAGTTGGGTTTTCCTGCGGCCTGGCGCTGTTTTGGAGGACGGACGCCTGACGTCGTTGCTGACAGAAGCCGATGTTACGCAGGCGAAGGCGTTTCAAAAGGATCTGGCGCGGCTGGACGAGGTCCGCAACGCGCGTACCAATATGGCCGCATCCTATTTTGCGGCACATGCAGAAGAATGGGATTTCCTCAGATCACTGCATGTTGCTGATTCAGAAGTTGAGGCGAAGATTGCGCAGATTTTGCATAGCGCGCCTTTGGGCCGTGTATTGGACGTTGGCACAGGGACTGGCCGCATTGTTGAATTGTTCGCGGAGAGCGCAAGCCGCTTTGTCGCTTTGGACAATAGCCCCGAAATGTTGCGGCTTGCCCGCGCAAAGATAGCGAATTTCAGCGCCGATATCGCGAGCAAGGTCGAAATCAAGCTGGGTGACTTTAACATGCTACCCGTGGGCGATGGTGAATTCGATACCGTCATTTTCCACCAAGTGCTGCATTACGCCCAAGACCCTGAGGCAGTTATTGCCGAAGCCATCCGGACAGTCGCGCAAGATGGACGGCTCGTGATCGTCGATTTCGCGGCCCACGACCATGAAGAGCTCCGCACGGTTCATGCCCATGCCCGGCTTGGCTTTACGGACGAATTTATGCGCAATGCGTTCTCGGCGCATGGCCTGCAGATGGTGCATCAGGCCGCACTTGAGTCCGGGGAACTCATTGTAAAAGTGTGGATGGGGCAAAAGCTGTCGTTCGCCACCCCGCGTCCAAAAAACAACTTAAGGATTGTTGCATGATTCTCCCGTTCGACCAGATGCAGGAAGCCAGCCGGGCGCTGGCCGCGCCTCTTTTTGCCGGTCTTGCCGGTGATTGCGAAATCAGTTTTGAATTCTTCCCGCCCAAAACCGAAAAGATGGAAGAGCAGCTTTGGGATTCGGTAGTAACGCTCGCGCCGCTTGCCCCGCGCTTTGTCTCGGTCACTTATGGGGCCGGCGGGACAACGCGCGAGCGGACGCATAACACCGTTGCCCGCATTGCGCGCGAAACCAATATTCCAGCGGCGGCGCATCTGACGTGCGTTGAAGCATCAAAGAGCGAAATTGCTGACGTCGCAAATGCCTATTGGGAGGCTGGTGTCCGGCACATCGTTGCACTGCGCGGAGATGCACCAGGCTCGGACGGTAAATTTGTCCCGCACCCCGACGGCTATGCCAGCGCCGTGGAATTGGTTGAAGGGCTGCGTAAGCTCCATCCGTTCGAGATATCGGTCAGTGCCTATCCCGAAACGCACCCCGAAGCCCTGTCCGCGGCCAGCGACATCGACTTTCTGAAGCGCAAGCTGGATTCGGGCGCGAGCCGTGCAATCACACAATTTTTCTTTGAACCTGAAACCTTCTTCCGTTTTCGCGACGCTGTGGCTGCCGCGGGTGTCGACGCCGAAATCGTGCCGGGTATCATGCCGGTTTCAAATTTTGCGGCAATCACACGCATGTCCGCCATGACCGGCACCGCAATTCCCGTGTGGATGGAGCATTTGTTTGAAGGGTTGGATGACCATCCACCTGCGCGGCAACTTGTCGCGGCCACCGTCGCGGCCGAAATGTGCCGCCGATTATATGCGGGCGGTGTGCGCGATTTCCATTTCTACACGCTCAACCGGGCCGAGCTATCTTATGCAATCTGCCATTTGCTCGGAAAGCGGCCTTCTGGCGCTGCGCAGGAGCAATCGGCATGACCCCGCGTGAGGCATTTGTTGCAAGAGCGGCCAAGCAGATATTGGTCTTCGACGGCGGCTATGGAACCGCCATTCAGGGGTATAAGCTGTCGGAGGCGGACTATCGCGGGTCGTTGGAACTGACGCACGATCAAAAGGGTAATAACGACCTATTGTCCATCACACGGCCTGACGTGGTTGGCGCCATCCACAGTGCTTATCTGAGCGCTGGCGCGGACATGATTGAAACCAACACCTTCAGCGCCACCAAGATCAGCATGGCTGATTATGGCTGCGAACATTTGGTCCAGCAACTGAACATTGATTCGGCAAGACTTGCGCGTGCCTGTTGTGACGCCGCAGAAGCCGAAGACGGCAAGCGGCGCTTTGTTGCAGGCTCAATCGGGCCAACGAACAAGACATTGTCATTGTCGCCAGACGTCAACGACCCCGGCTATCGCGAAATCGACTTTGATTATCTCAAAGGCGTCTATCGCGAACAATGCGACGCGCTCATCGAAGGCGGCGTGGATTTTCTTCTGATTGAAACGATTTTCGACACGCTGAACGCCAAATGCGCAGGCATGGCGGCGCAGGAGGCCGCACTGGCATCGGGCCGGGACGTGCCCTTGATGATATCCATGACAATCACCGATATGGCCGGTCGCAATCTGTCGGGCCATACCGTTGAGGCATTTTGGGCCGCGATCCGGCACGTCAAACCACTGACCATCGGGTTAAACTGTTCGTTCGGCGCTGACCTGTTGCGTCCGCATTTGGCCGCTTTGTCAAAACAAGCCGATGCGCTTGTCATGGCCTATCCCAATGCAGGCCTGCCCAATGACCTTGCCGAATATGACGAGCTACCCGAAACGACCGCGCAGCTGATTGGCCAATGGTTGGATGATGGGTTGGTAAACATTGTCGGCGGTTGCTGCGGCACCACGCCAGCGCATATTGCCGCGATTGCCAAGGCCGTTGACGGCCGCGCCCCGCGCAGCATCCCGCAGCCACCCGTGGTCACGCGGCTCGCTGGCCTCGAACCCTTCATCATGGCCGCCTGAACTCCTTAAAGCTGAACATAGATATGACATCCTCCTCCTCCCGTTTCGTCAACATCGGTGAACGTACGAACGTCACCGGCAGTGCCAAGTTCAAGAAGCTCATTCTGTCCGGCGATTATGAAGCCGCTGTCGAAGTCGCGCGCGACCAGGTCGAAAATGGCGCGCAGATTATCGACATCAATATGGATGAAGGTCTGCTCGACGCGCATGAGGCGATGACGACATTCATCAAACGGATCGCTGCCGAACCAGATATTGCGCGGGTACCATTGATGATCGACAGTTCCAAATGGAGCGTCATTGAGGCGGGGCTGAAATGCGTTTCGGGAAAGCCCATCGTGAATTCGATTTCGATGAAAGAAGGCGAAGAAGCCTTTTTGCATCATGCGCGGTTGTGCATGGCCTATGGCGCGGCAGTCGTCGTGATGGCGTTCGACGAGACCGGTCAGGCCGACACCAAAGAGCGCAAGGTCGAAATCTGCAAGCGCGCTTATGACTTGCTGGTCGGCATTGGGTTCCCGCCCGAAGACATCATTTTCGATCCCAATATTTTTGCGGTGGCAACGGGGATTGAAGAGCATAATAATTACGGCGTCGACTTTATCGAGGCGCTGAAAGAGCTGCGCGTTCTGTGCCCGCATGCCCATTATTCGGGTGGCCTTTCCAACCTGTCCTTTTCCTTTCGCGGCAACGAGCCTGTCCGCCGCGCGATGCACTCGATTTTCTTATATCATGCGATCCCTGCTGGCCTCGATATGGCGATCGTTAACGCCGGGCAGTTGGATATCTATGACGATATTGACCCGGAACTGCGGGTGGCGTGCGAAGATGTGATCCTCAACCGCGACCCCGATGCCACCGAGCGCCTCATCACCTTGGCCGAGAAATATCGCGGCACGGATATAGCGCAGGAAAAGGCCGAGGCTGAATGGCGCGGCTGGGAAGTTAAAAAGCGGCTTGAGCATGCCTTGGTCAAAGGCATTGATGCGCATATCGTCGACGACACCGAAGAAGCGCGACTTGCGATCAAGGCGGCTGGCGGCAGGCCTATCGAGGTAATCGAAGGCCCGTTGATGGACGGCATGAATGTCGTGGGCGACTTGTTCGGGTCGGGCAAAATGTTTCTGCCGCAGGTCGTGAAATCGGCGCGCGTTATGAAAAAAGCCGTCGCGCATCTGTTCCCTTATATCGAGGCGGAAAAAGAAGTCGGCGCGAAGGGCAAGGGCAAGATCATCATGGCGACCGTCAAGGGCGACGTGCATGATATCGGCAAGAATATCGTTGGCGTTGTGCTGCAGTGTAATGGTTTTGAGATTGTCGATCTGGGCGTGATGGTCCCGTGGCAAGACATATTGAAAGCGGCGGTCGACAATGATGCCGACATGATCGGACTGTCCGGCCTGATCACGCCTTCGCTGGACGAGATGGTCACCGTCGCTGAAGAAATGCAGAAGGCCGGTATGACGATGCCGTTGATGATCGGCGGCGCAACCACGTCCAAAACGCATACGGCGTTGCGGATTGAGCCTGTCTATTCAGGCCCCGTCATTCATGTGCTCGATGCTTCGCGCGCTGTCGGTGTTGCGGGCACATTGGTCAGCGATACTATGGCTGAAAAGTTCGTCGCTGACACCCGCGCCGAATATAGTCACATCCGCGATGCCCGCGCTGGCAAGACCGCAAAGCCATTGGCTTCGCTCGACGAAGCCCGCGCCAATGGGTTCGAGATTGATGAGACGTTGAAGCCCGCACCGCCATTACAGCCTGGCGTGCATGTCTATGATGATTGGGACCTTGCGGATCTGCGCAATTATATCGATTGGACGCCGTTTTTCCGCGCATGGGAATTGCATGGCAATTACCCCGATATTCTGACCGACGAAGTCGTTGGCGAAAGTGCCACCAGCCTGTTTGCCGATGCCAATGCGATGCTCGATAAAATCGTCAGCGAAAAATGGCTCCGCGCAAAGGGCGTTGCGGGCCTGTGGCCATGCTGGCGCGATGGCGATGATGTTGTGGTCTATTGCGAAAACACCGAAGCCCATATCCGCCTGCCGTTCCTGCGGCAGCAAATCGCCAAGCGCGAAGGCAGGGCGAACATGTGTCTGGCCGATTTCATCAGCCGCGATGGCGACTGGATTGGCGGATTTGCCGTGACAACTGGCCATGGCATCGGCACGCATTTGGCGCAGTTTAAAGCCAATATCGATGACTATTCCGACATCATGTTGAAAGCGCTCGCTGACCGTCTGGCCGAAGCTTTTGCCGAGCGGATGCACGAGCATGTCCGTACAACATTATGGGGTTATGCGCCCGACGAGCAATTCACCATCGAGGCGCTGAACCGTGAAGAATATCGCGGCATCCGGCCCGCGCCGGGTTACCCCGCATGTCCGGATCACAGCCTGAAGCCGATATTGTTCGACCTGCTGGATGCGACCCAGAAAACGGGCATTACGTTAACCGAAAGCTTTGCCATGTTGCCCACCGCAGCGGTCAGCGGCTTTTATTTCGGGCATCCCCAAGCGGAATATTTCGGCGTTGCGCGGATTGGCGAAGATCAGGTTGCGGACTATGCCGCAAGGCGTGAACTCGATTTGGATCGGGCACGGCAGTATCTGAGGCCAAACCTCAACGAATGATCTGCAGTTCAGGGCAATATTAGATTTTACGGACGGATGCCCATGAAGAAAACGGCGCTCTTTGTCCTGACCCTAACGCGACAAAAGCAACGTGGAGCAGCATTTTTACTGTCTGCTTTGTCGCTTTAACGGTGAACGTGGCTCTGTTTTATTGCGGGTGGTCTCAACATTGAGAAAGAGCCGTGCGCGCTTTCGCGTGCGCGGGGCGATATTCTCAAAGCCAATCCTACATTGCAAGCGTGGACATGCCTCCAGCCCGTGCAGCGGCCATCACCGCCCCTGCGCACGCCACCTGCGCACGACGCGGTCCAATATTTCGGCTTCGCCCCCTGTTTCGCGCCAAAGCTTGCTGAACAGCGGGTCTTCCGATGCCGGGCGTTTATCCGCTTCCAAATGGTCGAGCGACACGCGGATGGGAATGCTGACACCTTCGCCGCAGATAATGCATTCGCGGTTGCGCAAGGCAGGGACGGCATCCAGGAAACCGCGCGCCCCTTCGGGCATGGCGGCGCGGACAAATGCCTGATCGCGTTCATTGTTCAATCGCATCGAAATGATCGTGCCGCATTGCGACAGCACGCCTTCGGCCAAATCGGACGGACGCTGCGTAATCAGGCCAAGCGACACACCATATTTACGGCCTTCCTTGGCAATGCGTTCAAGGATGGAGCGCACCGCGCTGTTTTTGAAAACGCGATCCGACGGAATGTAGCGATGGGCTTCTTCACAGACGAGCAGGATGGGGCGCTGCGCTTCGTTGCGCGGCCAGATGGCATAGTCAAACACCAGACGTGACAGCACCGCGACAACGGTCGACGTGATGTCGGAAGGCACGCCGGACACATCGATAATCGAAATCGGTTTGCCATGTGATGGCAGACGGAAAATCTTACCGACAAAATCGGCCATGGTGTCGCCGACCAGCAGGCCTGAAAACATGAAATTGTAGCGGGGATCGGCTTTCAGCTCGTCAATTTTGCTCTTCAACCGCATGAACGGCGCGGACGACGTTGCCTTGTCGAGCTTACCCATTTCATTCTGGATGATGTTGGTCAGGTCAGACAATAAATAGGGGATTGGCGCATCCACCGTCAGCTTGCCAATCGTTTCGGCAATCCGGTTTTTGGCCCGCGCCTGCAACAGGCATCGGGCGAGAATGTCTGAGTCAATTTGCCTGTCGTCGCCGGTGGAGGTGACGAACACTTCGCAATGTTCGGCAAAGTTCATCATCCAATAAGGCATGGCCAGATTGTTGACGTCGAACAACGCGCCATTCTGTTTGAACGCCGCACTATATTCGCCATGGGGGTCAATCATGACGATATGGCCGTCAGGGGCGATCTCGCACATTTTATGTACGATGAGAGCGGCGCAGGTTGATTTGCCGGTACCCGTTGAACCCACGAGCGCGAAATGCTTGCCGAGCATCGCGTCGACATATAGCGCGCCGCGAATATCCTTGGTTGGGACAACGGTGCCGATTTCAACATGCGCGCGCGCGTCGGTGGCATAGACTTGAGTCATGTCCGCGCTCGACACAGCATAGACTTCGCTTCCGGGGATTGGATAACGCGTAACCCCGCGGCGGAAATTGGAAATCTTGCCGGTCAGGCGTTCTTCGTCGCCTTCGCCCAGAAAATCGACTTGCGCCATAATGACCCCATGGTCACGGTCATGCATGCGCTGTGTGCGGATACTTGCGAGCAGCCAATTATTGCCAATGCGAATCTTGATTTGGCTGCCCACTTGTCCGGCCATCGCAATGCTGGGATCGCCATGTGACATCAGCTTGGTTAATATGCTTTCTGCGGACGTAGACGGCCGATGCTCTGTCATATCCATCGTTCAACTGCCTTTGATGTAAGGAAGCGGCCAGCGATAGGTACAGAAGGTAAAGATATATTTACCATGGGGATGGAAATGGCCCCGTTAGGCCCGCTTAAAAGCGCTGGAAAACATATCCGGCGAACCAGCCAAGCAGCAATGATACAAGCACCGCCATCGCACCATAGAACAAGGCATAATCCTGCGCCATGACGGTCACCAGTTGCTCAAACCCGGTTTTGCGTATCCGCACTTGGACATTGTCGTCCGCCACAATGACGCGGCCATTGCGGATCAGCAATGTTTCGGCGGTATATGTGCCAACAGGGACGCTCGATGGAATATTCAGGCGCGCGCGGTACAATACTTGATCGGTGATTTCGACGGTGCCCGCCTCTTGCCGGAAAAGACCGTTGCGGCGGTTCAGATCGACAAGGCCATCGACAAAGCGTTTTTGCTCTGCGGCATCGACTTCACCGCTGGGCGACAATTGCAATCTTTCCAGGCCAAGTTCGTAAATAGCCGCGGTCTTACTATCAACGATCTCGCGCAGCGGGCGGGATGATGCGATTGCGTAATAAGCAGGGACAGAGCGGAAATCGGTGCTGTCGGCGTTAATCCAGATGCCCGCAATCTTCTGCTTTTCGCGCAGCGTGACGGGACGCGTTGGCCCGCGCAGGACAACGGCGACGTCCACTTGACCCTCTGGTGCAACGCCGCGCGGGTAAATGATCGCGCCAAATAACAGCATTTCAGCGCCGGTGAATCCTGATTGAATGTTGATTTCGCGCTGCGACACATCGGGCACCAGCTTGGGCACATTTTGGGCGCCCGCCGCCACCGGCAGCAAAAACAGGAACAGGGCGATCAAGCGCATCACAGGGCTTGCAACGTGTAGATTTCGTCTGGACGCCAGCCAAGGCCAAGCGCCATCCGGATGGCGACGAGCAGGACAATGATTGCCAGAAACAAGCGGAGATATTCAGGGCGCATCCGTTGCGCCAATCGTGCGCCAATTTGCGCGCCCGTGACACTGCCGATCAGCAAGAATACCGCGAGCACAATATCGACGGCCTTGGTGGTCAGGCTGTGCATCATGGTGGATGCCATGGTGACGAACAATATCTGAAACAAAGATGTGCCCACCACAACCTGCGCGCCCATGCCGAGCAAATAGAGCATGGCGGGTACCATGATGAACCCGCCGCCCACGCCCAACAGCATGGTCATAATGCCCGTGATGAAACCCAATATCAGCGGTGCGAGTGGCGAAATATACAGACCCGACCGGTAGAAACGCCAACGCATCGGCAAATTGGCTACCAAGGGATGGTGCCGCCGTTTCGCCGCGGGCACCGGTTTACCGGCACGGGTCGCGCGCACGCTGGTCAGGCTTTCTTTCGCCATCATTCCGCCGATGCTGCCCAACATGATGACGTACAGGATGTTGATGACGGTATCGATCTGGCCAAGCGCTTCCAATATTTCAAAGATCGCAGCGCCCGCAGCTGTGCCGAAAATGCCGCCAAAAACCAACACGGCGCCCATTTGGAAATCGACACCGCCGCGTTTCATATGCGCAAAAACGCCCGATACACTTGCGCCGGTTACCTGCGTGGATGCGGATGCTGCGGCAACGGCTGGCGGGATGCCGTAGAAAATAAGCAGTGGCGTGGTCAGGAACCCGCCGCCCACGCCAAACATTCCAGACAACACGCCGACGCCGCCACCCAGCAGGATGATGACCAGCGCATTGACCGACAAATTGGCTATAGGAAGATAGATATCCATGTTTGACCAACGGACCCTAACGGCATTTAGCGGCAGGATAAAGGCTGGTGCTTAGAAACTGGTGGACAATGTTACCGCTGGCCCATTGCGCGGCTGTGCGTGGCCCGCAACACGCACACGCCAGCTTGCGTCAAACTGGAAAACCGCGCTGCCCGCGCTGATATTTGCGCGGATATTTGGGCCGATATCCATGCGCATGACATTGTCTTGCCCGCCGCCCCATACGCCTGCGCCAATCGCAAAAGATGCCCGTTGCGATTGTGCGATGGACCGATGTGCTTGCGCCGCCACATCGGCAAAGGGGCCGCCGCCTTGCCCTGAAACAAAGCCGGCCTGACCATAGCCATCCAACCGGAAACCAAGTGGCAATTTTACGCCAGACTGCCCGCCAGCGACCAAGGCCGCAAATGCGTCGGGCCGGTTTTCGCGAAATCTACGCTCGGCAATGACCTGCACCGGAATGCGCGCGACGGGTCGCCAACGCACCCCTGCTGCCAACTCCCTTTCACGCACGCTGCCATGCGCAACCGATACCCGGCCAGCGATGGATAGGCGCGATAGGTTAGGATTTCCGGAGAAGCGCAGGACAGGGATTGCGGCAATCACGGCGCTTTGGCTGCCGCCATATTGCCCTCGCTCAAGGTCTTGCGTTTCGTATACGAATGGCTCGGATATGGTGCGTTGTTCAATAGCCGCAAAAATTTTCGCGGCATCCTTGCGCGTTGCGGCATTCAATTTGCGCCGCGCCGCGTCCAACCTTTGATCTACAGTGAAGTGTGAAATTCCCAGAGAACGGCCGATTTCTTTGGACGTCATGTGGTCGTCGACCAGCCTAAGGCACGCCTTTTGACCTTCGGTCAACTCAACCGATTCATCCGCCATCGGATCAGTATCTGCACCCTCAATAGTCCGATTCAATGCCACCATATTGGCCATATTTAATGCCCTTTTGGAGGTTTCTAGACCAACCGAAACCGCTAAGGCAAGGGATTTGCTCAATGTTTTGTGCTGCGCTTGCTATCAATTATGCGGGCGGGCATATAGCTGGACGATGACTGAAACGCCCCAAAAGCGACCCAACCAATCCGCATTGCGTGCGTTTCTCGGCAGCGAGGCAACCGGCGGCATCTTGCTGATGGCGGCAGCGGCTTTGGCGCTGCTCGTAGCCAATTCGCCTTTTGCCGATAGTTATGCCCATTTCGTGCACGCGGTGATTGGGCCGGAATTAACACCAAAACTTGGTCCGATGACCGTCCATCTCTGGATAAATGACGGTCTGATGGCGATATTTTTCCTGTTGGTCGGGCTGGAGATTAAGCGCGAATTTGTCGACGGCCATCTTTCAACATGGAACGATAGGCGCCTTCCCATCATTGCCGCGGCGGCGGGCATGGTTGTTCCGGCGCTGATCTATCTGGGCGTGGCGGGCGGCGATCCAGATCTGCACCGCGGCTGGGCGATACCCGCTGCAACCGATATTGCATTTGCCATAGGCGTGCTGGCTTTATTGGGCAGCCGCGCCCCTGCATCTTTGAAACTGTTTTTAACCACGGTTGCAATTGTCGATGATATGGGCGCGGTCGCCATCATTGCTGTGTTCTACACTGCGGAACTGAACGTCATGGCGTTGGCCGCAGCAGGTGCCATCTGGCTGTCGATGATGGCGCTCAATCGTTTTCGGGTGCATGTGCTTTGGCCCTACCTCATCCTTGCGGCCTTGCTGTGGTATGCGACATTGCTGTCTGGCGTTCATGCCACGATTGCCGGAGTCATGGCCGCATTTGCCATTCCGTTTCACCGGACAATCGCAGCCCCCGATGCCGAAGATTCGGCGCTACACCGGCTTGAACATGCGTTGGTAAAGCCTGTCGCATTTTTCATTGTGCCTATATTTGGCTTTGCCAACGCGGGCGTTTCGCTGGCCGGCACAAGCGTTGCTGCATTGGCTGCGCCGCTTCCGCTGGGCATTGCCATGGGGCTGTTTCTGGGCAAGCAAATCGGCATCTTCGCAAGCGTCTGGCTTTCCGTGAAGCTTGGAATTGCAGTCCGTCCAAAGGATGCCAGTTGGGTGCACGTCTATGGCGTCGCGTTGCTGTGCGGGATAGGTTTCACCATGAGCCTGTTTATCGGCGGCCTTGCCTTTGTCGGGCCGGAACAATCCGATGCGGTCAAAATTGGCGTTTTGATGGGGTCGGTGGTGTCCGCAATTTCGGGCTATCTCATTTTGCGCTTTGCCGCGCGCCAAAAGCACATATCGGGAGATGTAATATGAAGCTTTTCTATCCCATCGTCACGGCCGCGTTGCTGGCCGGCGCGTTCTTTAGCCAGCATCTCGCAAGATTATGTCCGCCTCACGCTTGAGGCCGGAACGCATGAAGCCGAATATGTCGATGCATATTATGGGCCTGAATCGTTGCAGGCAGCGGCGAAAGCCAGCCCGCGTTCGCTCGCCGACCTGATTGCTGAGGCCCGCAAGCTGACGGCTGCCATTGATGCAAGCCTGCCGACGATCAAGGATGATGCCGAGCGCCGCCGCGCGTTGGCCTTGCGGGGCATGCTCGTGGCCGCAGACACAAGGCTGCAGATGCTTCAGGGCCGCAAATTCGCGTTTAATGATGAAGCCAAAGGCCAGTTTGCGACCGTCCCTGTGCTCATGACGCTCGAACATTATGACGCTATATTAAGCAGGCTTGAGACGCTCATTCCCGGTTCGGGCCCACTCGCAGCGCGGGTCGATGCGTTTAACGAGCGGTACACCATTCCCAAAGAGCGGCTGCAACCTGTCTTTGACGCGGCAATCGCCGAATGCAAACGCCGCACCGCGCAGCACATCGCGCTGCCCGCGGGCGAAAGCTTTGATATGGAATTTGTGACGGGGAAAACCTGGTCCGGTTACAATTATTATAAGGGCAATTACAAAAGCCTGATCCAGATTAACACCGACCTTCCGATCCGTGTCAGCCGTGCGGTCGATCTGGGTTGTCATGAAGGCTATCCCGGCCACCATGTTTTGAACCTGATGGTTGAACAGCGGCTTGCGCGTGCAAATGGGTGGAGCGAATATGCGGTAAACCCGCTCTACAGCCCGACCAGCGTCCTTTCCGAAGGCAGCGCAAATTATGGCATAGATCTGGCCTTTCCGGCGCAGGAGCGCTTGGCGTTCGAACGCGATATTTTGTACCCGCTCGCTGGGCTCGATCCGAAATCTGCCGATGCCTATTGGAAAATGCAGCAAATGACCGAGATGTTGTCGGGCGCGCGGCTGACCATTGCGAAAATGTATCTCGACGGGGAAATATCCCGCGCGCAGGCACTTGAGCTCACGCAGAAATATCTATTGCTGTCGCCCGCGCGCGCCG
>JAJTEF010000009.1 GCA_021300355.1 Sphingomonadaceae bacterium
AGGGGCTGACCCTGCCCTTGCTTTTCCTGTTTGCCGCATTGCACTGCGTTGCCCGCGTATTTGTCGGACCATCGATGTCGGCGATCGCGCCCAACATTGTTCCACCGGCATCATTGCCGCGCGCCATCGCGCTGAGTTCAATCGCGTGGCAAGTCGGGTCGGTTTTTGGTCCAGCTGCAGGCGGGCTGATGTTCGCCGCAAGTGCGTCGCTGCCTTATTGGGTTTCGGCAGGTTTGATGTTTGCCGCCACAATCAGCCTGAGCTGTGTAAAGCCAGTCCATCCACCCCGCATGGAAAGAAAGATCCATCCCATAAGGCAAATGATCGATGGTCTGCGGTACACATGGTCCGAACGATTTCTGTTGGGTGCCATCACCCTCGACCTATTTGCCGTCCTGCTTGCCGGTGCCACCGCAATGCTGCCCGTGTATGCGCGCGATATCCTGATGGTCGGACCGGATGGTCTTGGCCAGTTGCGTGCCGCGCCAGCGGTTGGGGCCTCCGTCGTTGCGCTTATGCTCGCGATCAGGCCATTACGCCACAATGTAGGTGCCAAAATGCTTTGGGCGGTGGTGGTCTTTGGCGTCGCAACGATTGGATTTGGCTTAAGCCATGAAATTGGCAGTCATGTTTTTGGCGACGCGCGCATCGGGTTCCTGAACATGGGCGCTGGCATGGCGGTCGCGTTAATCTCCCTCATCATCCTTGGCGCGTCAGACATGCTTTCGGTCTATGTCCGATCATCGTTGGTTCAGCTGAACACACCAGATGAGATGCGCGGACGCGTCAGCTCGGTATCTGGCCTCGCCATTTCTGCCTCCAATGAATTGGGCGAACTTCAGTCCGGTGTGGCGGCGGCGGCACTTGGCCCTGTTGGCGCGGTTGTATTTGGCGGCGTTGGTGCCATATTGATCACTGGAATGTGGGCGCGGCTATTCCCCGAGCTTAAAAACGCCCGCACATTTGAACCGCAATATAGAGGAAGCAATCCATGAAAGCCCAATCGATCCTCGAAACCATCGGCAATACCCCACACATCCGGATGGGGCGCATGTTCCCCAATGCCGAAGTCTGGATCAAATCCGAACGATCAAACCCCGGTGGTTCAATCAAGGACCGCATTGGTCTTGCCATGATCGAGGCCGCCGAGAAAGATGGCAGCCTGAAACTCGGCGGCACGATCATTGAGCCGACGTCCGGAAATACCGGCGTTGGCCTTGCCATGGTCGCGGCGGTCAAGGGTTATAAGCTTATCCTCGTCATGCCAGAGTCCATGTCGCTGGAACGCCGGCGGCTTATGCTCGCTTATGGGGCCAGCTTCGACCTGACGCCGCGTGAAAAGGGTATGAAGGGTGCGATTGAACGCGCTTTGGAACTGGTGTCGCAGACGCCGGGTTCGTGGATGCCGCAGCAGTTTGAAAACCCGGCGAATATTGACGTGCATGAGCGCACGACATCGCAAGAAATTCTCGCAGACTTCGCCGACACGCCGATTGATGCCCTGATTACCGGTGTTGGCACAGGTGGGCACATCACTGGATGCGCAGAAGTATTGAAGAAGGTCTGGCCCAATTTGAAGGTCTTTGCGGTGGAACCCACTTTGTCGCCAGTGATCAGCGGTGGCCAACCCGGACCGCATGCCATTCAGGGGATTGGTGCTGGGTTCATTCCCGCCAACCTGCACACCGCATTGTTGGATGGCGTCATTCAGGTCGACCCTGAAGTTGCCAAGGAAACCGCACGTTGCGCCGCACGCGAAGAAGGCATGCTGGTTGGCATTTCATCCGGCGCAACACTCGCGGCCATCGCGCAGAAGCTGCCCGAATTGCCAGCCGGGGCACGTGTTCTTGGTTTCAGCTATGACACCGGTGAACGCTATTTATCGGTTCCCGACTTTTTGCCCGTCGACTAAACGCAAAATGCCGGGACGTGATATCCCGGCATTTTTGTATCTGAGCATGAAACGACTGAGCGGTTACGCTGCGGCGAACATTTCCGGCGACAAGGCCATTAACGCTTCACTGCCCGCTTCAATCTTGCGCCGAAGCGCCCCGCAATCCGGCATATACCGCTCCGCAAAATAGCGGGCGGTCACCAATTTGGTTTCGTAAAACGCCGCATTGCCAGCGCCGGCATCAAGCGCACGTTGCGCCGATTCCGCCATGCGCAGCCATTGAAGGCCAAGCGCCACGATGCCCATTATGTGCATGTAATGATGCGCACCAGCGCCGATGTTGTTCGGATTGGCCATGCCATTTTGCATGAACCACATGGTCGATGCCTTCAAATCGCCACTGGCTTTTTCAAGACGGGTTGCGAAATCCGCGAGTGCCCCGCCCTTTGCGGCCGCACATTCCTCGTCGACAATCTTGAAGAGCGCCTGAATTGCTCGGCCGCCATTTTGCGCCAGCTTCCGCCCAACAAGGTCCATCGCCTGAACGCCGTTGGTGCCTTCGTAAATCATCGCGATACGGGCATCGCGCACATATTGCTCCATGCCCCATTCGGCGACGTAGCCATGGCCACCATAGACTTGCTGCGCATTGGTGGCGACTTCATAACCCTTGTCTGTGCCATAGCCTTTGATGACGGGCGTCAGCAGCGACAAAAGGTCGTCCGCCATCTGCCGTTCTTCCTCAGTTTGCGCATGGTGCAGCAAATCGGCTTGCAAGGCGCCCCACAGGCACAAGGCACGCATGCCTTCGGTAAATGCCTTGGCATCCATCAACATGCGGCGCACATCAGGGTGCACGAACAGGGTGTCGGCTTTTTGCTCCAGATCCTGCGGACCGGTCAGCGCGCGGCCCTGACGGCGATCTTGTGCATAATGCACGGCATTTTGGTACGCAACTTCGGCAATGCCAAGGCCTTGCTGGCCAACGCCCAGACGCGCGATGTTCATCATGATAAACATGGCCGCGAGGCCCTTATGTTCTTCGCCGACCAGATAACCTGTCGCGCCGTCATAGTTCATCACGCAGGTCGCATTGCCGTGAATGCCCATTTTATGTTCGATCGAACCACAGGACAAACTGTTCCGCGTGCCGAGTGAGCCGTCATCATTGACCAGAAACTTGGGCACGATGAACAGCGAAATGCCTTTGACGCTGTCCGGTGCGCCCTGTGTTTTGGCCAAAACGAGGTGAATGATATTCTCGGTCAGGTCATGGTCGCCCGACGAAATGAAAATCTTCGTTCCGGAAACGGCATAGCTGCCATCATCATTGGGCACAGCCTTGGTGCGGATGAGACCTAGATCGGTTCCGCAATGCGGCTCAGTCAGGTTCATTGTCCCGCCCCATTTGCCCGAAATCATATTCGGCGCATATTTGGCTTTCTGTTCGTCGCTGCCCTTCACCAAGATCGCCGATACCGCACCTTGGGTAAGCCCCGGATACATCGCGAACGCCATGTTTGAACTTGCCATAAGCTCTTCAAACGCCATGGAGACGATGTGTGGCATACCTTGGCCGCCAAACTCCTCCGGCGCTGACAATGTGCCCCAGCCGCCTTCGCAGTACAGCTTATAGGCTTCTTTGAAGCCATCAGGCGTGGTGACGCTGCCGTCTTCATGGCGCGTGCAGCCTTGCAAGTCGCCGACCTGATTCAACGGGAGCAGAACGCCCTCTACAAATTTGGCGCCTTCGGTCAGGATCGCGTCGACCATATCCGCGCTGGCATTTTCAAAGCCGGGTAGATTGGCGAAGCGTTCAACAGCCAATACTTCGTTGAGAATGAACTGCATATCGCGAACGGGGGCGGTGTAGCTTGGCATTTTCGATCCTTAATTGGCTGGAAATATCAAATTAGGCGGTGGCAGATTTGTCTGCGGCCTCTGCCTTTTCGACGGTTGACACAAATTGGGTAAGTTCGTGAATTGCGCTTTCAATATCATCACGCTGCGCCTTTAACAGATTGATCCTGTCGCGGCATTTTTCAATGGTCACGCGGCGCTGAATATTGCGCCCATCATTCAGATCGTAAAGATCGATCATTTCCCGGATTTCAGCAAGGCTGAAACCAACGCGTTTGGCCCGCAATATCCACGCAAGCCGCGCGCGATCGCGCTTGGAATAAATGCGGGCAAGCCCCAAACGTTCGGGGGAAATCAAGCCTTGGTCTTCGTAAAAGCGCAAGGCCCGCGCGGTTACATCAAACTCGCTCGAAAGATCCGAGATTGTGAATGAATCGCGGTTAAATGCGTCTGGCGTATCGATGGTCGCATCGGCCCGCCTTTCCTCGCGCGTAATTGATTCCATGGCGCCTTCCCTCTTGTGTGCACTAGCGTCACTACTTTACGTTAGCGTAAACGTCAATTGGCGAAGTTACCGCTGCCGCGACGTAACATAGCCTGCGTTTACGTGCGCGTGTCGGGTTTTGGTGGCGAAGACGGCGGGGTGGCGGACGCGTCGGCCGACGCAATGACTTCGCAAATGCCAGTGGCAAGCGAATGCAGCCATGCGACGCAGGATAACCGGGCACATAGCCGCCGTGTATGGCAATCCCGTCCCATGTCAGCCGCTGCATATAGGGCATTGGGGCATTGCTATAGAGGTTGGATTTGTGATCGACATTTTTTTGCAGAATATTGAACGCACCAATGGGCGTTTCTTTGCCTTTTTTACCTGAAGAAATCGTGCTGAAGCCAATTAGCTTGTCATTTTGGAATACATAGACCCGCTGCGTATCAAGCACGACGACAATCTTCATCGGCCCCTCATAGCGGTCTTGCGGGATCCACACATATTGCCCGGGCTTAAGCGTATCGACTGGTCCTTTTTTGGGGACGGGCTTTGGCGCAGGCGCGACGACGGGTGGTTTAACTATAGGTGGAGCAACAACCGGCGCCGGCACCGCGCTTTCAGGCACGACAGCAGGGCTAGCAGGAATGTTCGTCGGCACGGCTGGAACAGCGTTCTGCGCAACCACACCAACGGGCGCGCTCGCGAACAGCGCAAGCGCACACATGAGGTGCAATGTCCGGATGCCCGCGTTCAATTTCATGGAATTGGCTTTAAACCCTCAAGATACAGCAACACACTTCATTTCAGGCATCTTAGCAAACAACTCATATGAATTCGATGTGAATTTCGCTGCAATCGGTAAAAACAACTTCGGTAGCAATGAGGTTAACTGTCCTAGTTTTGCGTCGAAACGCCTGTGGGCCACTGTCGCTTGCAAACGTTCGTCCCTATCTCATAGCCATGATCATTGGTCGCAGACATTTTATCCAATCCGCCATTGCCGGTGCCAGCTTGCTTGCTGCGCCCTCGACGGCGACAGATATCGTTTTTGCCCCGGGAACCGGTAATAACAGCGGCGGGTCTGTTCCACCTTTACTGCTCAGTCGCGCCAAAGCTGCGCTGGACACGCACAAAAGCCGCATTCGCAATCACGATCTCATCGCTATTGCCGATTTTTCGAAACCGTCACGCGACCCTCGTTTTTACGTGGTGGATTTGCGGAACGGTTCATCCGCGCACTATCTGGTGGCCCATGGAAAAGGGTCCGACCCTAGCCATAGCGGATGGGTCCAGAATTTCTCAAACGTTCATGGGTCCGAAGCGACATCAGCTGGCAGTTACCTCGTCAGCGATACTTATATCGGGCAATATGGCGAGTCTCGCCGCCTCATTGGTTTGGATCCGCAGAATGACCAAGCCGAAGCGCGCGCGATTGTTATTCATCCGGCATGGTATGTGAACAAATCTCTGATTCAAGATCAGGGCAAGATTGGCCGCAGCCAGGGTTGTTTTGCCTTCGCCAAAAATGACATCAACGTCATTTTGGAACGCGTGGCCCCCGGCTGCCTTCTATATGCGGATAAAGTTTAGGGTCAGGACCTATTAAATGCGCCTTCGCGGTTTGAGGCCATATTGTTCAGTGCAAGGCGGTAAGCGCCGGACTTAGTGGTTCTAAGTCCAAGCTTGCTAACGCAGCAATGGACAATGTGGGTCAAATCCGAAGGACGCCAAAATGGCTTCGATATCTTTGCCATTTTGACGCCGCGATGGTGCATTTAATAGGTCCTGGCCCTAGGCCTGCGACGTGCGCACAAGTGCGCCGATGACGAGATGTTCGGCATCGGGCTCAGCGAGCTGGATCATCCCGCCACCCTGCAGCGCAAGCGTATGCGCCATCCAGGCCGCGGCGGTGCGGGAATCTATCATCGAGGCATCAAGCTTCCCCGTCAGCGCCTCACGCACAGCGGAATCCATGACAATTTTGGGACCACTCGCCCGAATAACAATTTCCTGTTCGTTCAATCCTGCTTCAGCGCCCACAAATAATGTGCCGCCACGTACCAGCGCTTCGTTCGCCAACAGCACGAGGTTCAAGAGGATTTTGACCGCCCTTTTTGGCATCATCTGAGCAGGAACAGCCCATTCCAACACCTTACGATCGCTTGAGGTTATCAGCGGTTCAATCACCATCCGCGCTTCCTTAGGGTCGACTTCTGAACCAAAGCCGCCGGCAGCACCAAAGGCGAGACGGAAAAATTTCAGCTTATCGGCCGCAGCCTTCGCGCTTTCCGCCAGCAAATCCATGCACCGTTGCCGCATTTCCGGATCATGCTCGTCCGCCAGCAACTCAAGGCCATTATTCATGGCACCGACAGGGCTCAAAAGGTCATGACACAGGCGCGAGCAAAGCAGGCTGGCAAATTCGATTTCCGTGTCGGACATTAAAAATGGTTCCTTGGGCTGACTTGCATATTGATGGCGGTCATGGACTGTGTTTTCAAGCGATTCAACCCTCCACAATCAGCGGCACGGGGGTAAATCCTGTGACGTGAGCGCCAAGTGCGATGGGTTGCCATGCCGTGACCGCTCCCCCTGCAATGATGAGCCATATCAGGCCATCGGGTGCGGCCTGCGCGATGTCAGACGCCGAAGGACACGCCAAGCCGTTCGGGTGCGAATGGAAATAGCCCAAAAGCGGCATACCGCCCGCTCTGGCATCCTTATGGACAGCGATGAGTGCGGCTGGGTCGATTTCAAAATTCCGTGACGGATCGGCGGCAACATTAGCGGCCCATTGCACGGCCATGACCTTCTGGTCCCTTCCACGCAGCACACCACAACATTCATTCTGGCCGGCGCCCGCCGCCCAATGCAGAAGTTGTTTCCGGTCATTGCTTGATAAATGCAGGGGCATAACCCATGTGTATGCGATGGTTGGGGAAAATACCACATTTACAGGTGTTTTGGGCGAAGGAAGGCTCGACAGCGCGCTTGCCGCAGCGCTGCCGCAATTTTCGCGCGCACGTATTCAGGCCCTGATCGCTGACGCTGCGTTGCGCGTCAACGGACAAAGCGTCGCTGATGCCGGAAGCAAGAAAATGTCCGGCCAGCATTTTGAATTACAAGTCCCTGCCCCCAAGCCGGACAAAGCTATCCCGCAAGATATTCAGCTCGACGTCGTTTACGAAGATGAACATCTCATCATCGTCAACAAACCCGCTGGATTGGTGGTGCACCCTGCCGCTGGGCATAGCGACGGAACATTGGTCAATGCGCTGTTACACCATTGTCAGGGCAAGTTGTCCGGCATTGGCGGCGTTCAGCGTCCGGGCATTGTCCACCGAATTGATAAAGACACGTCCGGTCTGTTGGTCGTGGCAAAAAGCGACGTCGCGCATGAGGGCCTGGCAAAATTGTTCGCCGCACATGACATCGAACGCAAATATATCGCAATCGTCAGTGGCATCCCTGCCCCACCTGCGGGGACGGTGCGCACGCAAATTGGCCGATCAACGACCAACCGCAAAAAAATGGCGGTGCTGCCCGATTCCAAGGGTAAGTATGCGGTCACGCATTTTCGCATGACGGAGGCATTTTCCAAAACCGCGGTCGTCGAATGCACGTTGGAAACGGGGCGGACTCATCAGGTCCGCGTCCATATGGCCCACATCGGTCATCCACTAATCGGCGATAGCGTTTATTCTAATCGACAAAACCCCTACAGAATCGGACCAGATCAGGCTCCATTCGACCGACAGGCATTGCATGCTGCCTCATTGGGGTTTATTCATCCGATATCCGGCGAAACTTTACGGTTCGAATGCGGTTTACCAGAGGATATGCAGCTTCTGTTAAGCCAATTGCGTATATAGAGTTTCAAAGGGAACGCTTTGCTAGCGGGTGCTTGATGAGGCCCGGTGGGAAGCACAATGAAAGAGGAAAACATGTCTGAGAAAAAGAATGTTCCGGCTACAATACCTGCCCTTGGGGGGGACGCGAGCCTAAACCGTTACCTAAGCGAAATCCGGAAGTTTCCGGTTTTGAAGCCTGAGCAAGAATATATGCTCGCCAAACGCTTCCAAGAACATGGCGATACCAAAGCTGCGGAGCAGCTCGTTACGTCACATCTTCGCCTCGTATCAAAAATTGCCATGGGCTATCGCGGCTACGGTCTGCCGGTGTCCGAGCTTATTTCCGAAGGAAACATCGGATTGATGCAAGGTGTGAAGAAATTCGATCCAGACCGCGGTTTCCGCCTCGCGACCTACGCGATGTGGTGGATTCGCGCGTCGATGCAGGAATTCATTCTGCGCAGCTGGAGCCTTGTCAAAATCGGCACAACTGCCGCGCAGAAAAAGCTATTCTTCAACCTGCGCCGGATGAAAAATAACCTTCAGGCATTTGAAGATGGCGATCTGAACCAAGAAGCCTTGCGTAAAATTGCCACCGACCTTGGCGTGTCCGAGGAAGAAGTGAACAATATGAACCGCCGCATGGCGATGGGCGGTGACACGTCACTGAACGTCCCAATGCGCGAAGATGGCGATGGCCAATGGCAGGATTGGTTGGTCGATGACACCCCATTGCAGGACGAGCGCGTTGCAGACGCACAGGAAGGCGACATGCGTCATGCCCTGCTCTCCGAAGCGATGGACAGCCTGAATGAGCGTGAGAAGCATATTCTGACACAGCGCAGGCTGATTGAAGAGCCGCAGACGCTCGAAGAGCTAAGCCAGACTTACAGCGTTAGCCGTGAGCGCGTGCGCCAGATTGAGGTGCGGGCATTTGAAAAGCTGCAAAAAGCGATGCTGCGGATTGCCGGCGAAAAGCGGTTACTGCTCACCATTTAATCCCATGTAAAAATAGATGACGGGCGGGGAACGCTGCGCTAGCTTTTGATAATGACAAAACCGAAGCGCTCGTTTTCCGCCCATATCTTTCGTTCCAGCCTGAAAACGGCTATATATCTTACCGGCGGGACAGTCGCGTTGACGGCCATTTATGCCGTTGTTCCCGTGCCCACGACGCTGACCATGTTGTTCGACAGTCATGGTGCAAAGCGCGACTGGACGCCGCTTTCCGACATTTCACCAAATCTTGTCCGTGCCGTCATTGCCGCCGAGGATGGCAAATTTTGCAGCCATGATGGTTTTGACCGTGAAGCAATCGAAAAGGCGCTTAAACGTAATCAACAGGGCGGAAAAATTCGCGGTGGTTCAACCATCAGCCAGCAAACCGCAAAGAACGTGTTTCTGTGGCAGGGGTCGGGTTGGACGCGTTACCTGCGCAAAGTGCCCGAAGTCTATTTCACTTTCCTGATCGAAAAAATCTGGGGCAAACGCCGGATTATGGAAGTGTATCTGAACGTCGCTGAAACGGGCATTGGCACTTATGGCGCCGAAGAAGGCGCGCAGCGTTACTTTAACAAATCTGCGAAAGATCTTACACGCACGGAAGCCGCACGATTGGCTGCCATTCTGCCATTACCCAAAAAGCGCGCGGTAAACGGCGTGGGCGGTTTCACGCGCCGTTACGGCAACAGCATCGCTGCGCGCATCCGCGTCGTCAAACGCGACGGCCTCGACAGCTGCATTTACCCATAAAAAAAGGGCGAAGCCGCAGCCCCGCCCTTTTTAATTTTCTAGTTCAATGGCTTAGAATACGAACGTAATCGTTCCGCTCACGGTGCGTGGTGCACCGATTTGAACGAAGCCTGGGCCACCATAAGTCGCAACGCCGGTGGTGCGGTTATATGACGCGCTCTGCGCTAAGCCACCGCCAAAACCGCCGACATAGAATTGGTCGAACAGGTTGTAGACGTTGAGCTGGAAGCGAGTCTTGTCGCTCACGCCCAAGAAGCCAAGGTTGACGCTCGCATCAAGGTTGACCATCCAATATGCAGGCGCCGCTGTACCAAAGATTTCGGACCGCGATACTGTGCCCAAAGCGCCGCTTGGTAAAGCGCCAGTTGGAATGAACGAACCTGAATAGGTTGCTGCGCCCGTATCGAATATGTTCCGTGGGCCAGTGCGCTTTGCAGTAATGCCAAGTTCAACTGGTCCAACGTCACCGCGTACAGTTCCACCGAACGAATATTTCGGCGAACCACCTTCACGCTGGCCAGCAGTCGCAGCAAAAACTGGCGTACCGTCGGCGTTTTCACCGATAGCAACGTTGTTCTTGATTTCCGACTTCATGTACGAACCGAATACATACAAGGCCAATTCTGGAATTGGCTGATATGAAATCGAACCATCGATACCGTATTTGTCGACATTGCCGAGGTTACGATAAACGTTCTGGTCCAGTTCTGGATCATAAGCCGAAGCCAAACGGTTCTGGAACTTCGTCAACCAACCCGAAAGCTGAGCCTGGATGTTACCTGAACGGTAACGAACGCCAAGGTCAACGCTGTCTGTCGTTTCTGGAGCAGGACGCGCACGTGCGGTCGTGATCGGGAAGAAGAACGCGTTGTACAAGCTGTCTGTACCTGGGACCGAAAGGCCCTGTGCAAAGCTTGCGAACATGCTGAATTCAGGCGTGAACTTGTAGTTGAGGCCTAGATTTGGCAAAATCTTGTCATATTTGAACACGCGATTTTGTGGACCAGCCTGGCTTAAGTTAAGCGTTGCGTTCAGGGTGTTCTGGTTCGCATCGCCGAAGCACTCAACAAAGCCACCAGCTGAGCTGGTGAAGCAATAGTTGGTCAGGTCGCGCTTGAAGAACGGTGCACGAACACCGGCTGTAACGACCAGATTGCTGTCCAGATATTCACCGCGATATTCGCCCGAAACCTGCTGCAAAATTGCATAAGACAGACGGTTACGCTTTTGAAGCGTTACGCCGTTGGCAGCAATTTGCGGGCGGTTCACTGGGAAAACGTCAAATGGCTCACCATTGACGTCCAACAAGCCAACTTCGCCTGTCTGACGGTGACGTGCACGGTCAAAGGTGTAGGCAAGACGAACCGAATGGGCATCGTTGATTTCATAACGCAGCGAGCTGATGACGCCATAACGATGCGTTTGGGTCTGGCTTGGTGCCATCATGGTAACCTGATCCAGGATGTCGCCATCGCCGTTCAGATCCTTACCAAAGAATGGCGAACCCGAGAGGTATCCAGCCTGGCAGTTAACGCCAGCGCCGCTTACCACGGTGGTGCAGTTTGCTGCGCCGCCGGTTGGATCGATGTCGCGACGTGCTTCACGTGCAGTAACGGTGCCACCGCCATTTGCCTTGACGTACTGATAGCTTGGATCGACCGTCAACGTCAGCTTTTCACCGAAAGTGAATTTCGACGCACCACGGATGCTGCCCGTGTTTGACGGGTTAAAACGACGGTCGAATTCCGTACCGCACGTTGTTGCCGACTGTGCCGTACCCGCAACTGGGGTTACCGTCGTCGAGCAAGGGAAGTTAATCAGATATTCCCGCTCATCATTGTTCGCTGGGAAACGGTTGGACGAAGCGGCACCAACAACACGGCCAGCGTCGTTGCGCAAAGGCAGCGAACCGAAGAAGTTGTTGCGGTTTTCGTTGTAGCTACCAGAAATCGCAATGAAGTCACCATCGCTGCCGATTGGCTGATAGATCTTCCCGTTATACTGTTGCTTGTCGACGACGCCGTAATTGTTAAACGGGTTATCGTTGGTCGCCTTTGAAGCCGAGAAGAACGCACGTGTACCGAACGACGTCAGGTTGCCGGTGTTGATCATGGCAAACAGGCGCTCGAAGTTAAAGTCGCCGAGCGAAGCCGAGACCTTAACGCCGAAATCTTCAGTCGGTGTCAGTGTGCGGTAGTTGACGGTGCCACCAACAGCCGATGCTGTAGGGCTGTCGACGTCAGTCGTACCAAGGTTAACATTGACCTGTTCAATCAATTCAGGGTCAAGCTGTTGGTTCGAATAGATGGCGTAGTTGCCGGAGTCATTCAACGGGATACCGTCAAACGTCAGCGAAATACGCGACGAGTCAAAACCACGGATGTTCAGAGTACCGCCCGACGAGCCATAAGCATCGTTGTTCTGGAAGCTTACACCTGGAATGACGTTGATGGTGTCGAGGATTGTCTGACCTGGGTTCTGACGTTCGATCAGCTCTTGCGTAAGAACCGCTTTTGCCTTGGTCGAGTCAGGTGCCTGAATGCCGGCAACGTCCTGCGAACGCGAACCGGAAACGACGATTACTTCTTCTTCGAACTCGACTGAACCAGTCGACTGCGCGAAGGCAGCGCTTGAAAAGCTGCAGATGGTAAGTGCAACCGCACTCGCCGCAAGCTGATAACGAATTTTCATTTCTAAAACCCCTTTGGTTTCCACATGCCAATTCACTGGCAACCAAGCATTTCGCTCGAATCATCCATATGAATTGAACCGCGCCATCCCCTTGGGGCCGGAGAATGACAGTAAAATGACACCCCGCCCCGCAGATGATTCGCCCTTAACCGACAGCGTCGGACAGGCAAAGTATTGCAGTGCAGCAACCTGTGTAAATTGGCCTATTTAAACATTTTGTTAAGACTTGTGGCGCGTTTGCCACAGTCAGTGGAAAATGCGCTTATGCGGCATCCTCTTTGGTCGATTTCGCCGATTTTGCGTAAACGAGGACAGGCGTCTTACGACCTTCGACCACATCCTTGTCCACGACCACCTCGTCGACACCGTCAAAGGTTGGAAGATCAAACATCGTATCCAGCAAAATCGCTTCCAGGATCGAGCGCAGTCCACGGGCGCCCGTCTTGCGTTCAATCGCTTTCTTCGCGACCGCTTCCAACGCTTCATCGGTGAAGCTCAGGCCGACATCTTCCATCTCGAACAGCTTGCGATACTGCTTCACGAGCGCATTTTTCGGCTCCGACAGGATCTTGACGAGCGCAGGGATATCGAGATCTTCCAGCGTCGCAGTGACCGGTAAACGACCCACAAATTCAGGAATCAAGCCGTATTTCAGCAAATCTTCCGGTTCAATTTGCTTGAGGATTTCACCCGTTCCGCGTTCATCGGGATCAGCAACATGAGCGCCGAACCCAATCGACTTACCTTCAAGACGATTGGCAATGATCTTTTCCAGCCCAGCGAAGGCGCCGCCACAGATGAACAAGATATTCGTTGTATCGACCTGCAGGAATTCCTGTTGTGGATGCTTACGGCCACCCTGCGGAGGCACACTTGCGGTTGTACCTTCCATCAGCTTCAGCAACGCCTGCTGAACGCCCTCACCGCTGACATCGCGGGTGATGGAGGGATTTTCAGCCTTACGGCTAATCTTGTCGATTTCATCGATATACACGATGCCGCGCTGCGCCTTTTCGACATTATAGTCGGACGCCTGCAGCAGCTTCAGGATGATGTTTTCAACATCTTCACCGACATAACCTGCTTCGGTCAGGGTCGTCGCGTCGGCCATTGTGAATGGCACGTCAAACGTCTTTGCCAAAGTCTGGGCCAGCAAGGTCTTTCCGCAACCGGTTGGGCCAACGAGCAGGATGTTCGACTTGGCCAGCTCAACTTCGGCGCCTTTGGCACCATGGTTGAGCCGCTTATAATGGTTGTGCACAGCCACCGACAGGACACGCTTTGCCTGCGGTTGACCAATAACATAATCATCGAGAACTTCGCATATTTCACGTGGTGTAGGAACTTCACCTTCCTTGCGGCCGGTAAGCGCTCCCTTGGTTTCTTCACGAATGATGTCGTTGCAAAGCTCAACGCACTCATCACAGATGAAAACGGTCGGGCCAGCGATCAACTTGCGGACTTCGTGCTGTGACTTTCCACAGAATGAGCAATATAAGGTGCTCTTAGTGTCGGATCCGCTTAACTTCGTCATAATATGTCCTGCTACCACGCCGAAACGGGTCGTACTTTATTGAACCAACATCCTAAAGATGCGTTCCAATTTGGCAATAGCCCAAAATGGGCTGTGCCATCTTGGCAAAGGCCTGAACGCGATTGCTAACGCAATCAGTCTGCGCCTGCCTCAGAATTCAGCGGGCGCTTGTCAAAGACTTCATCCACCAGACCAAATGCCTTGGCCTCATCGGCTTCGAGGAACGTGTCGCGATCCATCGCTTTTTCAATGTCCTTCAACGGCTTGCCGGTATATTTGGCGTATAAATCGTTCATACGCTTGCGAATGCGCAGGATCTCATTCGCCTGAATTTGAATGTCCGATGCCATACCACGCGCACCGCCCGAAGGCTGGTGGACCATGATACGCGAATTGGTCAGCGCAACGCGCATGCCGGGCTCACCCGCAGCCAAAAGGAAGCTGCCCATCGATGCGGCTTGTCCGATGCACACTGTCCCGACCTTTGGACGGATATATTGCATGGTATCATGAATCGCCATGCCAGCGGTTACAACGCCGCCCGGCGAGTTGATGTACATCCAAATGTCTTTCTTTGGATTGTCCGACTCAAGGAACAACAGCTGCGCGGTGATCACCGACGCCATATTGTCCTCGACTTCACCCGTCACAAAAATGATCCGTTCGCGCAAAAGACGCGAAAAGATGTCCCAGCTCCGCTCTCCGCGGTTCGATTGCTCGATAACGACGGGAACTAGGGCTTGTACCGGATCAAATGGGACGTGCATGAAATACCTCTGGGCTGTTCTGTTTTTACGCTGATGCCTACATCGGCGCGGGCAGACAAAGTTTCAAGCAGGAAAAGGTTAAACTGGCATGCAATCCACAGAGAGTTCACCAAAATTGCGCTGCGACTTGGCCAGAAAACTCGATTAGGTTTTAGATTCTGACCGCTCTGGCCGATTAATAGCCAAATGTGATACACGCCAGCACGACCGAAACAAAAAAGGCCCCGGAATCCCGAGGCCTTTTCGTTTATCCAAAACTGGATGATTATTTCTTAGGCGCAGCCTTTTTGGCAGGAGCCTTCTTGGCAGGCGCTTCTTCCGCGTCCTTCTTAGCAGCAGCTTTCTTTGCAGCAGGCTTAGCTTCCTTTGCAGGTGCCTCTTCCTTTGCTGCAGCCTTTTTCGCAGGGGCCTTTTTCTTGGCCGCTGGCTTTGCGTCTGGTTCAGCTTCAATCGCTGCTTCAAGAACGTCCTTAGTCACGGTCTTTTCCGTGATCGTCGCCTTGTCGAACAAGAAATCTACAACCTTGTCTTCAAACATTGGCGCACGTAGCTGGGCCGCTGCCATCGGGTTTTCCTGCAGATACTGCACGAAACGCTGACGGTCTTCAGGGCGATATTGCTGCGCAGCTTGCTGCACGAGCATGTTCATTTCCTGTTGGCTGACTTCAACGCCATTTGCCTGACCGATTTCCGAAAGCAACAGACCAAGGCGAACGCGGCGGACGGCGATATCGCGATACTCTTCGCGCTCGGCTTCCATTTCCTTCTTCGCAGCTTCGGCGTCTTCTTCGCGGGCAGCTTCCTGCTCCAACTGTGCCCAAATCTGTTCAAATTCTGCTTCGACCATCGATGGCGGCACGTCAAAGTCATGATCCGAAGCAAGCTGATCAAGCAACTGGCGCTTCATATACGTGCGGGTCAGGCCGTTATGTTCTTGCTCAACCTGAACCTTCATCAGTTCACGCAGCTTGTCGATACCTTCAAGGCCGAACATCTTGGCAAGATTGTCATCTGCTTTCGCTTCGACAGGCTTGCGCACTTCGGTAACGACGATATCAAAAGTTGCGGCCTTGCCCTTCAGGTTTTCGGCATTGTAATCTTCGGGGAAGGTTACGTTCAGAACCTTCTCGTCATTGGCTTTGACGCCAACGAGCTGGTTTTCAAAACCGGGGATCAACTGACCTGAGCCAAGCTCAACCGCCATGCCTTCGCCCTTGCCGCCTTCAAATGGTACGCCGTCGACCTTGCCTTCAAAGTCGATAACGACGCTGTCGCCCATCTTTGCGGCATATTTCTTGTCAGCCGCTTCAAAGCTCTTTTGACCTTCAGCAAGCTTCAGGATCGATTCGTCGACCTGTGCGTCGCTGACTTCAACCGTCAGGCGCTCAAGCGTGATGCCATCGATCGACGGAGCGGAAATGGCGGGCAGGACTTCGAGATGGAAATCAACAACCGCGTCTTTACCGGGCTCGTACCCATTGTCGAGATGCACGTGCGGCTGGGTCGCAGGGCGCAGCTTGTTATCCGAAATCGCCTTTTGGACGCCTTCTTGGATCGAACTGTTCAGCGCGTCCTGAAGCAGCGAGTCCTTATGCATTTTCTTGACCAGATTGGCTGGAACCTTTCCAGCGCGGAAACCGGGCATACGCACCTGAGGCGCGATTTTCTTTACCTCGGCATCGATGCGTGATTCGACGTCTTTCGCGGTAATCGTCATACGATATGCGCGCTTCAGGCCTTCATTCTGTGTCTCGACGGTTTGCATAATATCTTCTCTATCTGCAGGCAAAGCGGCTCGCCTCACCTTAAACGTTAAATGGCTTTCGGGCTCAACGACAGCCGGGAACTTCCCTATTTCGTGGTGCGGGCGAAGGGACTCGAACCCCCACACCTTGCGATGCCAGAACCTAAATCTGGTGCGTCTACCAATTCCGCCACGCCCGCTTACGAAAAGCTGCCGTTTCACAAACGACGGGAGCCTCTAACGGGAAAGGCCCGCTAGGGCAAGGGCAGAAGCGGCAAAACCGCCGCTGCGCCCTTATCACCTGTTAACCAAGTGCCTTTTTAAGCAAGTCGTTGATGATTTGCGGATTGGCCTTGCCCTGCATCGCCTTCATCGTCTGGCCCACGAAAAAGCCAAACAATTTGTCTTTGCCCGAACGATATTCGGTGACCTTATCTTCATTGGCGGCCATGATCTTGGCAATCTCTGCCTCAATTGCGCCTGTATCGTTTGTCTGCTTCAGGCCTTTTTCTTCGACAATCGCAGATGCACCCTGCCCCGTCTCAAGCATGATTTCAAAGACCTGCTTGGCGATGCTGCCGCTGATCGTGCCATTGGCGACAAGGCCCAGAAGCTCGGCCGCTTGCTTTGGATTGACCGGGCTTTCGTCCAAGACCTTGCCCAGCTTGTTCAGCGCACCGAACAATTCGGACATCAACCAGTTCGACGCCTGCTTGGCATCGACGCCTTCGGCCAACAAATCTTCAAACCAAAACGCCGTTTCGGCTTCTGCCGTCAGAACCGCCGCATTGTATGCGGTAAGGCCCAATGCTTCATAACGCGCACGTTTGGCGTCGGGAAGTTCTGGCAAGGACGCAAGGCATTCCTCCAGAAACGCGTCGTCGAGTTCGACTGGCAACAAATCGGGATCGGGGAAATAACGATAGTCATGCGCGTCTTCTTTCGACCGCATCGACCGCGTTTCCATCTTGTTCGGGTCGAACAAGCGGGTTTCCTGAACCACTGCGCCGCCGCCTTCGATCAGATCCACCTGACGCTGCGCTTCATACTCAATCGCCTGCATCATAAAGCGGATGGAGTTGACGTTCTTGGTCTCTGTGCGCGTACCCAGTTCACCGCCGGGCTTGCGGACAGACACGTTAACGTCAGCGCGCATGGAGCCCTGCTCCATATTACCGTCGCATGATCCGACATAGCGCAGGATAGAGCGGAGTTTCTTAAGATACGCTCCAGCCTCTTGCGGGCTGCTAATGTCAGGACGCGACACGATTTCCATCAAAGCGACGCCCGAGCGGTTCAAATCGACAAAAGACATTGTCGGATGCTGATCATGCATCAACTTGCCTGCGTCTTGCTCGACGTGGATGCGCTCGATACCAATTTTCTTGGTCGGGCTATCGGGGTCTTTTTCGTTTAACGTAACCTCGATTTCGCCCTCACCCACGATGGGGTGATATAGCTGCGAAATCTGGTAGCCCTGCGGCAAATCGGCATAAAAATAATTCTTGCGGTCAAAGCGCGACCAGCGGTTGATCTGCGCATTGATCGCCATGCCGGTGCGCACAGCCTGACGCAGACATTCGCGGTTTGGCACAGGCAACATGCCGGGCATCGCTGCGTCAACAAGGCTCACATGGCTATTGGGTTCGGCGCCAAAACCGGTGGATGAGCCCGAAAAGAGTTTAGACTCGCTGGTGATCTGCGCATGGACTTCAAGGCCAATCACGACCTCCCACTCGCCGGTGTTTCCCTGGATGCGGTACTCGCTCATATTACCACCACTCTCCGGCTTCCGCCGTAAATCCTGAACGCTGCTCGATTGCGAGGCCGGCGTTGAGCACAGCCTGTTCGTCAAGCGCCTTACCGATAATCTGCAGCCCCAAAGGCAGGCCTTGCTTGTCGAGGCCACCCGGAACCGACATCGCGGGCAAGCCAGCCAATGAGGCAGGCACCGCGAACACGTCGTTCAAATACATCGACAATGGGTCTGCATTCTTCTCACCCAAGCCAAAGGCCGCGCTTGGCGCGGTTGGCGCGAGGATGAGGTCACAGCTTGCCCACGCATTGTCGAAATCGCGTGCGATCAAGGCACGGACCTTTTGCGCCTGCGTGTAATATGCGTCGTAGAAGCCAGCGCTGAGCACATAGGTGCCGATCATGATGCGGCGGCGCACTTCTTCGCCGAAACCGGCGGCGCGCGTTGCGGCATACATGTCCTGCAGGCCAGCGCCTTCCGGCAAGTCGCGCAAACCAAAGCGGACGCCGTCATAGCGCGCAAGGTTCGATGACGCTTCAGCGGGGGCGATGATGTAGTACGCAGGCAACGCATATTTTGTATGCGGCAGGCTGATGTCGACGATTTCCGCGCCTGCATCCTTCAGCCATGCGATGCCATTATCCCACATCTTGGTAATATCTTCGTCGATACCATCAAGGCGATATTCGCGGGGGATGCCGATGCGCTTGCCCTTCAGATCGCTGTTCAGGCCTGCTTCCCATGCGGGCACAGGCAAATCGAGCGAGGTCGAATCCTTCGGATCAAAGCCTGCCATGGCTTCCAACATGATCGCGCAATCGCGCACGTCGCGTGCCATTGGGCCAGCTTGGTCAAGCGAACTGGCAAACGCCACAACGCCCCAACGCGAGCAGCGGCCATAGGTTGGCTTGATACCGCTAATGCCGACAAATGCCGCTGGTTGGCGGATCGAGCCGCCGGTGTCGGTACCCGTCGCAGCGGGGCACAACCGCGCCGCGATGGCAGAGGACGAACCGCCCGATGAACCACCCGGCGCAAGTGCGGCGTTGCCACCGTCATTGCGACGCCACGGCGAAATGACATTGCCGAAATAGCTGGTTTCGTTCGACGAACCCATGGCGAACTGGTCAAGGTTGAGCTTGCCCAGCATCCCTGCCCCAGCCTTCCAAAGATTGGCAGATACCGTCGACTCATAAGTCGGCACGAAGCCTTCCAACATATGGCTTGCGGCGGTCGTCTGCACGCCTTCGGTGCAGAACAAATCCTTCATGCCAATCGGCACGCCTGCCATTTTGCCAAGCGGCTTGCCCGCCGCGCGGTCGGCATCAACCGCTTGCGCAGCCGCAACGGCCATTTCAGGCGTTTCCACGACAAAGGCGTTCAGCGCCTTTGCCGCAGCAACGCGCGTGTTCAGCGCTTCAGCAACCTCAACGGCTTTGAATTCGCCGCTGGCGACGCCATCACGAATGGCAGCTACGCGCAGTCTCGAAAAATCAGTCATTATTCAATCACCTTGGGCACGCCAAAGAAGCTGCCTTCCTTCGCTGGCGCATTGGCAAGCACCTTGTCGCGGACATCGCCATCGGTGACGACGTCGTCGCGCAGGCGCAGCTTATTGGAGATGACAGCCGTCATCGGCTCAACGCCAGTGACGTCGACCTCGCCCAATTGCTCCACCCAGGCAAGAATGCCATTGAGTTCGCCGACCATCTTGTCAGCCTCTGCATCGCTAATCGCGATGCGCGAAAGCCGTGCAATTTTGTTCACGGTATCTTTATCTACAGACATAAGCCAGCCGCTAGCATTGCGCCTGCCCCGCTTCAACGGAAAAGCTTAATCTTTCAGGCTGTATTCAATTTTCCGATGCTATTTTCGTCCAATCGGCTAAATCGCTTCAAAATTTCAGGACATAAACTTGGCTCGCAAATTCATTTATATCGTCGCAGCGCTCATCGTCCTCGTCATTGCGGGCGGTTTCGTTATCCGCATTTACGAGGCCGAGCTTACCGAACTGGCATTCGTGCCAACGGCAAAGTTCGAAAAGCAGGCGGCGTTTGAACCGAACAAATATGCCAGCAACGATATGTGGTTTGCGCGGCCCGGTAAGGCGGAAAATCCAGCCGACTGGTTGCCTGTGGGCGCGGCTAAGCCAGAAGTTCGCGGATCAGCGGCAATATTTTTCGTTCACCCGACATCCTATATCGGCAGGGACCATTGGAATGCCCCGCTGGACGACTCAGAATCGCAGGATCGCGCCAAGTTGTTCCTGCGCGGCTTGGCCTCGCCATTTGCCAGCACCGGCGAAATGTGGGCGCCCCGCTATCGTCAGGCCGCCATTGGCTCGTTCCTAACCACCAAACCCGAGGGTCAACTGGCGTTGGACGCCGCGTATCAAGACGTTCTTTTGGCGTTCGATGAATTTGTAGCCAAAGTGCAAAAAGACCGGCCGATTATATTGGCTGGCCATAGCCAAGGCGCGCTGCACCTTACACATCTGTTGAAGGATCGCGTTGCAGGCAAACCAATCGCCAACCGAATCGTCGCCGCTTATGTTGTTGGCTGGCCAATTTCCGTGGACAATGATGTCGCTGCGATGGGGCTGCCCGCATGTTCGGGTCCGGATCAAACGGGATGCATCATGGCGTGGCAGAGCTTTGCCGAACCGGCAGAATATGACCGCATATCAAAAGTCTACGACGCAACGACAGGTTTCAACCGGGAAACCCGCAAAGGCACTGCGATGTTGTGCACCAATCCTTTGAACGGTGGCGCAGCAGCTGCGGCAGACATGAAAGCCAATTTGGGCACGTTAAAACCAGATGCGTCGATGGAAGCCGGCGAGCTGGTTGTCGGTGCCGTACCCGCACGATGCGACGCAAAGGGCTTTCTTTTGATCGGTGACCCGCCCGAAGTTGGTCCATATGTCCTGCCCGGCAACAATTACCATGTGTATGATTTCCCGCTGTTTTGGGCGAATGTGCGGGCGGATGCCACGTTGCGACTGTGGAAGTTTCTTCAGAAATGATTTTTGATGCCGTCGCCGATTTTCTGGAACAGCTGCCCGAAGGCGGCGTGTTGATAGGGCTGGATATCGGCACCAAAACGATTGGCACGGCGTTTTGCGACGCGGGCTGGGCATTCGCATCGCCCGCCGACCTGATCCGCAGGAGCAAGTTTTCCAAAGACAAGGCGTTACTCAGCGCCGCGATTGCGACCCGCCCCACGCGCGGTATCGTCATTGGCTTGCCGCTCAACATGGATGGCAGTGAAAGCCCCCGAAGCCAATCAAGCCGGGCTTTTGCGCGCAACATCGCTGATCTTGGCCTGCCGATTTTGTTGCGCGACGAACGTTGGTCGACCCAAGCGGTTGAGCGCGACATGATTGCCGCCGACATGAGCCGCGCAAAACGGGCCGAAAAAATCGACAGCGGCGCAGCGGCATTCATCCTACAAGGCGCAATAGATGCGCTGACCATTGGGTGACGGTTTTTGCCCGGCCAAGACATAGCCGACAAAATGATTGAGTATTGCCCCCCTTCCCTTTAAGAGCACCGCTTTAATGACATGGACACAGCCTTTTGCAGCCGACAGCTTTCCAAGCGGGTCGGGCGCTTTTCCGCACAAGCATTTGCTTGGTATCGCTGGACTTCAGAAATGGGAAATTCTCTACATCCTGAAAGAGGCTGAGCAATGGGTGGCCTTGAACCGCTCCGGCCCTGCAAAGCATGATGGCCGATTGTCCGGCCTTACGATTATCAATGCCTTTTTTGAAAATTCGACACGCACATTGCTGTCGTTCGAAATTGCCGGAAAACGGCTTGGCGCAGATGTCGTGAATATGCACGCGGCGCAATCGAGCGTCAAAAAAGGCGAAACGCTCATCGACACGGCAATGACGTTAAACGCTATGCGCGCCGATGCCATTGTCATCCGCCACGGCAGTTCCGGCGCGGTGCAGCTGATTTCAAGCAAAGTCGATTGCCCTGTCATCAATGCAGGCGACGGAAGCCACGAACATCCCACGCAGGCGCTGCTCGATTCGCTGACCATCATGCGCCGCAAAGGACGGGTTGAGGGCCAAACCGTCGTCATCTGCGGCGATGTGCTGCACAGCCGCGTTGCGCGTTCAAACCTGTTTTGCCTCAAAACATTGGGCGCTGAAGTCCGCGTCGTTGCGCCACCTGCATTGATGCCGAGCGGTATCGAGGCCTTTGGTGCGCAGACATTTACCAATTTTGATGGGGCATTGGATGGCGCGGATGTCGTCATGATGCTGCGGCTTCAGAATGAACGTATGCAGGGGGATTTCATCCCCTCGCCCCGCGAATATTTCCACCTATATGGCCTTGATGAACGCCGCCTAGCGTTGGCAAAGCCCGATGCGCTCGTCATGCACCCGGGTCCAATGAATCGCGGCGTAGAGATTGCAAGCAATGTCGCCGACCATGTTGAACGTTCCGCCATTACCGAACAGGTTGAAATGGGTGTCGCCGTTCGCATGGCGTGCCTCGATATACTCACCCGAAAAGCACGCGGTCAGGAGGGTTGGTCATGACTGGAATCAGCATCCTGAACGGCCACGCCATTTTGCCCGGCGCAGACAAGGCCGAGCCACTGAATGTGCATATCGAAAATGGCAAAATTGCCTCGGTTGGGAACGCTGCCCCGATAGCGAACCAGCTTGACGCCAGCGACCTCATCATCGCGCCGGGCATCATTGATCTGGGCGTGTTTAAGACCGACAAGCCCGCTTTCCGCTTTGGCGGCATCACGCGCGCCGCATTGATGCCTGACCAGTCGCCTGTGCACGACGACCCCGCAACGGTCCGCTTTGCCGCGCTCAAGGGAAAACCCGATCTGTGGGTGCACCCGCTCGCTGCGGCAACACAGGGCCTGAACGGGCTGCAGATGGCCGAAATCGCACTAATGAAAGAAGCAGGCGCAGTTGGCGTTGCCACAGGACGCAAATGGATTGCCGATAGCGGCATATTGCTGCGCATCATGCGCTACTGCCATGCACTCGACCTGCCCGTCTTTGTACATAGCGAAGATGCAGGCCTATCGGGCAACGCGGTTGCAACGGCCGGGGAAACCGCCACCTTGCTGGGCCTATCAAGCGCATCCCCCATCACCGAAGCACTTGCCGTCGCCCGCGACCTATTACTTGCAGAAGAAAGCGGCGCCCATGTGCATTTCCGCCAAGTGACGACCGAGCGCGGGCTGGACCTTATTCGCGCAGCGAAGGCAAAGGGCTTACGCATCACATGCGGCATTACGCCAGGGCATTTATTCCTATCCGACAATGCCGTTTCTGATTTCCGGACCTTCGCCCATCTGTCGCCGCCATTGCGTTCGGAAAGCGATCGACTGGCCTGTATCGCAGCCATTGCCGATGGTACGATTGACGTGATTGCATCGGGGCACGACCCACGCGGACCAGAGGACAAGCGCCTGCCTTATTCCGAAAGCGCGCCCGGCATGGCGGGGGCGGAAACGCTTCTCGCGCTGTCGCTCAACCTCGTGCGGGACAATGTGATTTCGACGGGCCGGTTGTTCGAACTGCTGGCATCAAATCCTGGGAAGATCTTGGGCCTGAATGCAGGTCACATAGCAGAAGGGTATGAAGCGGACCTCATCCTCGTCGACCCGGATGCGCCGTGGCAGGTCGATGGCGACCGCATGGCCGCACTTGCGGGCAATACGCCATTTGACCGGCTGCCGGTGCAGGGCCGCGTGCGCCATATGCTAAAGGGCGGCAAGGTCATTTAAACCCGCCGCCCAATAACGTTTCACAGATATCAATTTACCGTGCGGCGATCTTTCGCCGTGCGACTCAGACTGGCTCCAATCCATCCTTATTTATGCTGCGATAAAAGCAGCTGCGCGCGCCCGTGTGGCAGGTCGGGCCTTGCGGCTTTGCGATAATCCAAATGGCGTCCTGATCACAGTCAATGCGCATATCGACGATGTGCAGGACATTGCCGCTGCTTTCGCCCTTTTGCCAAAGCCGCTGACGGCTGCGCGAATAAAACACCGCGGTGCGGCTCTCTATGCTTTTGGCGAGTGCCTCCGCGTTCATATGCGCCACCATCAATACGGCGCCATCCGCCGCATCCGTGACGACTGCAGTCAACAATCCGTTGGCGTCAAATTTGGGTGTGAGGGCAAGCCCTGTCTCAATCTCGTCGGTCATTCCCAAGGCCTAACGCAAGGGCAAGTGGCCCGCCAACATTTTCTTTGTTACATTGCTACGACAAGGGGGAGACAATCGATGACGCGTTGCCTATACGCCGGCCAGCGACGAGCAGCGGGATTCGAATTATGCTGACCACCGACCCATTTGATGACGACAAACTTCGCGAGGAGTGCGGGATTTTTGGTGTCTATGACGCCGAAGGTGCTTCAGCGATGGTTGCGCTTGGCCTACATGCGCTTCAGCATCGTGGCCAGGAAGCCGCCGGCATCACCAGTTACGACGACCATGAATTTCACACGCACCGTGCCATGGGCCATGTTGCAGGCAATTTTGACCGCGATGAAATTATCAACGGCCTTGCCGGAAGCAGCGCCATTGGCCATGTCCGCTATTCAACGACGGGCGAAACATCGCTGCGTAATGTCCAGCCCCTATATGCTGACCTTGCCACCGGCGGATTTGCGGTCGCGCATAACGGCAATATTTCAAACGCGGTTGCATTGCGCCGTGACCTTGTCCGTCGCGGATCAATATTTCAGTCATCATCGGACACTGAAGTCATCATTCATTTGGTGGCTACGTCGGGTTACCGCACGTTGCTGGACCGCCTGATTGATGCGCTGAAGCGTGTAGAAGGCGCCTATTCGCTTATCTGCCTGACCACAGAGGGCATGATCGCTTGCCGCGATCCGTTGGGTATTCGTCCATTGGTCATGGGTAAGCTTGGCGATACGATAATCTTTGCATCGGAAACCGTCGCGCTCGATATTGTTGGCGCAGAATTCATCCGTTCGGTTGAACCGGGCGAATTGGTTGTGGTGCATGGCAGCGAAATTCATTCGCACAAGCCCTTCATCCCCGTTTCGCAACGCCCCTGCATTTTCGAGCATGTGTATTTCTCACGGCCCGATTCCATTGTTGAAGGGATCAGCGTCTATTCGGTCCGCAAGGCTATTGGCGCGGAACTCGCGCGCGAAAATGGCGTCGATGTTGATTATGTCATTCCCGTGCCCGACAGCGGCACCCCTGCAGCCATTGGCTATGCCGAGGCGGCAAAGATCCCGTTTGAGCTGGGTATTATCCGGTCACATTATGTTGGCCGTACCTTCATTCAGCCGGGCGATGGCGTTCGCCACTTGGGCGTAAAGCTGAAGCATAATGCAAACCGCAATCTGGTTGCGGGCAAAAAGATCGTTCTTATCGATGACTCGATCGTGCGTGGCACGACCTCGCTCAAGATCGTTCAGATGATGCGCGAAGCGGGCGCGGCCGAAGTGCATATGCGTATTGCAAGCCCGCCAACCATGAACAGCTGCTTTTATGGCGTCGACACGCCGGAACGCTCCAAATTGCTGGCAAGCCGTATGGACGTAGAAGAAATGCGGCAGTTTATTCAAGCCGACAGCCTTGCGTTTCTCTCCATCGATGGGCTGTACCGCGCGTTGGGCGAAGATTCGCGCAACAAAAACCAACCGCAATATTGCGATGCGTGTTTTACCGGCGACTATCCCACCACCCTCACCGACCATGATGAGCATGAATCGGGTGACCTCATGATGCTGGGTGAACGGAAGTCTGCGTAAATCATGACGAAGCTATTTGAAGGCAAAGTGGCGCTGGTTACGGGCGCAAGCCGCGGGATTGGTGCGGCAACGGCGAAAGCACTCGCGGCGCAAGGTGCACATGTCATCATCACAGCGCGCACTTCGAAAGACCTAGAAGCCGTTGAAGACGCGATATTCAACGCAGGTGGCAGTGCGACGATTGCGCCTTTGGACTTCACCGACGGCGACAGCATTGCACGGCTCGCCACAGCAGTGACCGAACGTTGGGGTCAGCTCGACGTCTTGGTATTGAATGCCGCGATGCTCGGCACACTCGCGCCCGTTCCAGCAATTGATGGCGCAGAATTCGCGCGTTTATTCACCCTAAACGTAACTGCGCAGCAGGTGCTGATTGCGTCATTCGATGCGTTGTTGCGCAAATCAGATGCGGGTCGCCTCGTCGCGCTGACATCCTCGGTCGGTGCAACACCGCGCGCATTTTGGGGCGCCTATGGCGCATCAAAGGCGGCGCTCGAAACGCTCGTCGCCAGCTATGGCGAGGAAGTGAAGAACCTGTCCGCTGTGCGCACGGCCATTGTGGATCCGGGCCGTACACGCACCCAAATGCGCGCAAAGGCCTATCCAGGCGAAGACCCGGCGACGGTGAAGGAACCATCTGTCGTTGCGGATGCGATCGTCGCGATGCTGACGACCGAGTTTGAGACCGGGCACAGACTAGTCGTCGAGAGCTAGAAATATTGCCGTCACCCTGAACTTGTTTCAGGGTCTTAATCAAAACAACCTTGAAAAAGTAAGATCCTGAAACAAGTTCAGGATGACGATATTGCTTGGATAACGGGCATCTTTTTGGTTTACCCTTTCACCACCTCATGCGCCTTTAACGCACGCTCACGCGCGGCTTTGTGGCCAATGATTTTGCGCGGATAGCTTTTTGGCCGTGCACCATATTCGTCGGGGTCATGAATATACGGCTCTTGCAAGCCCGCAAGTTCCGGCACCCATTCGCGAATGTAACGGGCGGCGTCAAATTTCTCTGACTGCGACAATGGCGCCATGATGCGCACGAACATATTGCTGTCTACGCCCGTCCCCGCAGTCCATTGCCAATTGACGCTGTTGCTGCCGTAATCGGCATCGACCAGCGTATCCCAGAACCATTTCTCTCCCTCACGCCAATCAATCAGAAGATGCTTGACCAGGAACGACGCCGCAATCATCCGCACGCGGTTGTGCATCCATCCGGTCGCCCATAATTGCCGCATCCCGGCATCGACGATTGGATAACCCGTCCGTCCCTTGGTCCATGCCACGAAATCAGCCTTTACCGCTGGATCGGATAGATCGCGCCACGGCAGCCTGTCGAACGCGTCGCGGGCGTTCTTCGCGCCATATTCGGGCATCTGGACGATCACATTCTGCGCATAGTCCCGCCACACCAGTTCCTTAAGGAACACGTCAACCGACCCGCCCGCATGCATGGTCGCATGCCAGCACGCCGCCGGCGAAATCTCGCCAAAGTGCAGATGCGGTGACAGGAATGACGAACCCGCCACCGATGGCAGATTGCGTTTCTCGTCATAAAATTTGGCCTTATCGGCAAAATCCTTAAGCCGTTCGCGCGCACCAGCCTCACCCGGAGTCCACATATCGGCCATAGCGCCGGACCAATCGGGCTCGGTGGGCAACAGGGCCCAATAATCGATATTGTCGCTCTCTGGCCATGTCTGGGGTGCAGTGAACTGCGTAGGGGCTGCCAATGGCACGGGCGGCGGCATATGCTGCCAGAGCGCGCGCATGAATGGCGTGTAGATCTTATATTGCCCGCCGCTGCCTGTGGTCACGCTTCCGGCGGGCAATAGATAGTTGCCGTCGTGGCAGACGAATGCGCACCCTGCCCCAAGTCCAGCTGCGACGGCCTTTTCAGCATTCCGCCACCATGGTTCGTAATGCCGCATGCAGTGAATGGCCGACGCACCGGTCTCTTCAGCGAGTGCGCATAAAACGTCATCGGATTTACCGGCGCGCAAAATCAGCCGCGAACCCAACGCCCGCAAATCTGCGTCGAGCGCCGTCAGACTATGGTGCAACCACCAACGCGACGCCGCGCCCATCTTGCGATGCTTTGGCGTGTCGTCATCCAGGATGTAGATGGGAATAACCGGCGCGCCACTTGCCACTGCGGCTGCAATCGCAGCTTGGTCCGCGAGACGCAGGTCACGGCGCAGCCAAACGATAACCGGGGCCGTCATTTGCTTTCAACTCCAATGGGAAAGAACATACTGAATCGGTCGCCAACCAGCGGGTTAGAAAAGCGCTGGTCGGAAACCTTCAACGTCTTTTCCGTACCGTCGCCGACAATCTCGGCCACCGGCATGCGTGACCAAAACAACAGGGGCGAGCCGCGGACAATATGTGTCTCAAAAGCTTTGGCATCTTCACGTCCCATATAATGGGCGCGAATGTCGTCATCGATGCGCGCGCCATGAAACGGCGTGTAAGTGCCCTGCCCATAATATGTGTCGTCGCGCCAAAGCATTTCACGTTTCCAAAATTGCACTGGGACAGGGTTTGCTACAACCAGAGTCGGCACGATCTTATGCTGTTTCTGAACGGCTTGGGCGGTCAATTGCTCCGCCCTCCCCGTAATGAGCCCATTGGCTAAGATATAAGCGCAAATGGCGGCAAAACTCGTCAATGCCGGTGCGCGCCAGTTTGCGCGCCCCTTACGTTCGCGGCGAAGCGAAACCCAAACGCCGCATATCAGCGCAGCCCACAGCCAGATATCGATGATGAACAGCGTATCGCCATAAAACCATTGGCTCGAAAATGGTTCAAGCAAACGGATCCCGTAGCTGTTGAACCAGTCGAAGAGCGGATGGCTTAAGCATCCAACATAGGCCAGCGCCAACAACCAGCCTTTATGTACCGGCAACCTTGTCTCAGGCCGCTTTCCGCGTCTTTCCTGCCAGCGATCGAACCACAGCATGATTCCCCAAAACATCAGCGGCAGCACCAGCATCGCGATTGGGCCGTGCGTGAGGCCGCGTCGGATCGCCAAATGCTGCTGCCCGCCCAGCAAAGTCGCCACGGCGTCAATATCGGGGATATTCGCAGCAATAATTAGCGTCGGCATGGCAAGGCCAGTCCGACGCTTCAACCCCATCTGCCCGATGAGCGCG
The DNA here is from genome assembly GCA_021300355.1 of Sphingomonadaceae bacterium. GTDB lineage: Bacteria > Pseudomonadota > Alphaproteobacteria > Sphingomonadales > Sphingomonadaceae > Sphingorhabdus_B. The sequence continues at coordinate 29,280 of JAJTEF010000009.1, forward strand.
CCAACAAGGCTATGTGTGAGATTATCCATGCGGGTTAGCTGGCGTAGCCAAACCCAAATGGCAATACGGCGTTATCGCCATAAACTATTTTGTTCACCCAGAGGCGCCGAGCAGAAATTTGAAATCTCTGCGGACCCTGCGCCTCTGCGTGAAAATCAATTAAATCTCGGGATGGCCTTCAGCTACGGTCCAAGTTTGTCCCTTTGCCAGCAGCTTGCCCAGGTCAGGTGCTTTACCTGCACTGGCCGATTCATTCTGCGCGATGACGGCGTCGTTAAAGGTCGGGCGTGGGTCGTCGTAGAGGACGCCGAGTGCCATGGGAAATTCGCCGAATGGCATTTCCACAAGCATGTGCGCGAGCGAGCGGTTGGTCACGTCATGGACGATAACGCCCGCGCGCTGCCAATCGCCATCGACCACATCGACAACCTTCAGCGTCAGCCCAACATTGTCGAGCGCGATGCCTTTGGTACCGCCGGATTTTTCGCTGCCGAACAACATCGGTTCGCCATTACGCAGCCACAATTGATGGCCGTCGGCACCCTTTGGCGCAGCGAAGTCTTCAAACACGTCCTTGTTATACACAATGCAGTTCTGGAAGATTTCAATGAACGCCGCGCCGCGATGGGCGTGCGCTGCATTCAGCACTTCCGGCAGGTTCTTTGAAACGTCAAAGCCACGCGCAACAAACCGTGCGCCTGAACCGAGCGCAAATGCACATGGCGTGGCTGGACGGTCAACCGAGCCATAAGGCGTCGACGGGCTGTTGGTGCCAACGCGCGATGTTGGCGAATATTGGCCCTTGGTCAGGCCGTAAATTTCATTGTTGAACAGCATGATCTGGCAATCCAGATTGCGGCGCAGCAAATGCATCGTGTGGTTGCCGCCGATCGACAGCGCATCACCATCGCCCGTGATAATCCACACATCAAGATCGGGATTGGCGAGCTTTACACCCGTCGCAACCGCAGGTGCGCGGCCGTGGATGGTGTGGAAGCCATAGGTTTCCATATAATATGGGAAACGCGAAGAGCAGCCGATGCCGCTGATGAACACGGTGTTTTCAGGCGTGCCGCCGATTTCAGGCATGGTGCGCTGCACAGCCTTCAAAATCGCATAGTCACCACAGCCGGGGCACCAGCGAACCTCTTGGTCGGTTTCCCAATCCTTGGGCGTTGTCGCTTTCACGGGGGTCATATCGTTCATTATAAAGCACTCCCAATCGCGGCTTCAATTTCGGCGATAGTAAATGGCTGACCGGACACTTTGTTCACGGGCTGCGCATCCACAAGGAACTGGTCACGCAATATGGTCTTCAACTGGCCCGTGTTCATTTCAGGGACGATGATCTTGTCAAAGCTCTTCAACAACTCGGCCATGTTTTTGGGCATGGGCCAGATATGGCGAATGTGGACATGCGCGACATCGACGCCCTCTGCACGCTTGCGACGCACCGCTTGCTTGATGGGACCATAGGTTGATCCCCAGCCAACGACAGCAAGCTTTGCGCCCGCTGCGCCCTGCTCGACGATCTGGTCGGGAATGCTGTCGGCGACATTGTTTACCTTGGCCGAACGAATGTCGGTCATCGCTTGGTGGTTGGCGGGTGCATAGTTGATGTGGCCGGTATCGACTTCTTTTTCGATACCACCAATGCGGTGCAGCAATCCGGGCGTGCCGGGCTTCACCCATGGGCGCTTCAACTTATGGTCCCGCGAATAGGGCTTGAACCCATCTTCGGGCACGCTTTCCAGAAACTCGACGGGGAATGGCGTATACTCTTCGAGATCGGGCACCAGCCAAGGCTCAGCCGCGTTGGCGATATAGCCATCGGTAAGCAGCATCACTGGCGTCATATACTCAACCGCAATCCGCACAGCTTCGACCGCGCAGTCAAAGCAATCAACCGGCGAGCGCGCTGCGATCACGGGCATCGGTGCATCACCGTTGCGGCCATACACCGCTTGATACAGATCGGACTGCTCGGTCTTGGTTGGCAGACCCGTCGAAGGGCCGCCACGCTGGCTGTTGACGATGACCAAGGGAAGCTCGGTCATGATAGCAAGGCCCATAGCCTCACCCTTCAACGCGATGCCGGGACCAGACGAGCTGGTAACGCCCAACTGCCCCGCGTAGCTTGCGCCAATGGCCGAACAAATCGCGGCAATTTCATCTTCAGCCTGGAAGGTGGTGATCCCATATTCTTTCAAGCGGCTAAGGTGATGCAAGATCGCGGATGCTGGTGTAATCGGGTATCCGCCGAAGAACATCTTGAGGCCAGCGAGTTGTGCGCCAGCGACCAAGCCATAAGAAATGGACTCAGCGCCCGTCACCGTCCGGTACAGACCCGCAGGCGCAGGCGCGGCATCGACATGATATTGCTTCAGCGGTCCAGCCAGTTCAGCAGTCTCACCATAAGCATGGCCAGCATTCAGCGCCGCGATATTGGCGTCGGCCAAAACCTGATTCTTTGCAAATTTGGCGTTCAGCCAATCAATGATAGGCTGACGATCACGGTCAAACATCCACAAAGCAAGACCAAGCGTCCACATATTCTTACAACGCAACGCGTCTTTGTTGCCCATGCCAAACGGCTTGACGGCTTCCAGCGTCAGCGCGCTGATGTCGAACGCCAGCACTTGCCATTTCGCAAGACTGCCATCTTCAAACGGGTTGGTGGTATATTTGGCCTTATCCAGGTTGCGCTGGTTAAACTCGCCTGTGTCCGCGATAATCAAACCGCCTTCGCGCAAAGACCCGACATTGGTTTTCAGTGCGGCGGGGTTCATCGCGATCAGCACATCTGGCTGATCACCAGCGGTGTCGATTGCGGACGAACCAAAGTTAATCTGAAACGCCGAAACACCGAAAAGCGTCCCGATTGGTGCACGGATTTCAGCAGGAAAATCAGGGAATGTGGCAAAGTCATTGCCCGCCAATGCCGACGACAGCGTAAACTGCCCCCCGGTCAACTGCATGCCGTCGCCGCTGTCCCCTGCAAAGCGCACAACGACAGCGTCGCTTTGCACTGGAGTATGTCCGCTCGTCTGTTCGTCTTTGAATGCCGTAGCCATGCGTTCTAGCCCGTCTTTAATTGCAACTTTATTGCCTTTGCGCCTAATCCCATTCGCGGCGCACTGCAATGTTAGAAAAACTATCGGTGGATATGCTGGACGCATTGGCCAAGCCACCCTAGGAAGCGACAGAAATGGAGAACACGATGACCGATACCCCACCTTATGTCCGTCCAGACGTGGCATTGTTTCTGCAATTTCTAAACGCGGTACCCGGCCCTAAATTTTGGCAAGTGCCCGTTGATGACGCTCGCGCGATGACCGCTGCGATGCGCGACGTTGCGGATGCCCCCGTTGGCGAGCTTGCCGTTATTCGTGATTTATCGATTCCCGGCCCCGCCGGAGCCATCCCCGCGCGATTATATGACAGCCGCGAACAGCGCGAAGCTGGCCCTGTCATGGTGTTTTACCATGGCGGCGGATTCGTTATCGGCAGCCTGTATACCTATGAACCCTATTGCGCCGAAGTTGCGCGCCTCCTCGATTTGCCGGTCATCTCCATCGATTATCGACTGTCACCCGAACATCCATTCCCTGCCCCAGCCGAAGATTGTGAAGCCGCAACCCGCTGGATTGCGACGAGCCCTGCGGAACTTGGACGGCAAGTGACTGGGCTCATTCCCTCCGGCGACAGTGCTGGCGGGAACCTAGCTATTGTCACCACCATGGCGCTCCGCGACCGTCCGGCGGCCGTGCCGGTGTTGGCGCAACATCCGATTTACCCCGTCGTCACACTCGATGCTGACTGGCCGAGCATGCGCGAATTTGCCAACGGCTATTTGCTCACCGAAGAAGCAATGGCCTATTTTGGCGAAGGCCACGCCGCAACGCCCGGAGACTATCGTTCCGAGCCATTGAATTTCAGCCAGCAGGGCATGCCGCCGAGCCTTGTTACCACCGCAAGCCTTGATCCGTTGCGCGACCAGGGCATCGCTTATGTTGAAAAGTTGAAGCAGGACGGCGTGCGGGTTGAACATCGCAGTGCCGAGGGCAATATTCACGGGCATATCAACATCCGTCAGGCTATCCCATCGGTCCAATCGGACATCGAGGGCAATATCGCCGCGCTGAAAGACCTGCTTGCAGAAGTGGCGGCAACAGCATGAGCATATCTTTGGAAGATTTACCGTACCGTCCCTGTGCGGGCATCATGCTCGCCAATATGCAGGGGAAGATATTTGTCGGGCAACGCTTGGACAGCCCCGTCGGAACCGATGCATGGCAAATGCCGCAAGGTGGCATCGACGATGGTGAGGATGCAGAGACTGCGGCGCTCCGCGAGTTATTCGAAGAAACCGGCGTGCGCGCCGATTTGGTCGATATTCTCGCGCGCAGCCGTGATGAACATTTCTATGACTTACCCGATGATATGATTGGCCGCATTTGGAAGGGCAAATATCGCGGGCAACGCCAGCATTGGTTTTTGATGCGCTTCAAAGGCACCGATGCCGATATCAACATCGCAACGTCGCATCAGGAATTTAGCAAGTGGCAGTGGATCGATGCACCGCAATTGCCGCAACTGATCGTGCCGTTCAAAAAGCGGCTGTACGAGAATATTCTCGCGGAGTTTGTAGACCTGATTTGACGCTGTTCAGTGTGCTGAACGCATCCGCGCTCTTAATTGGGTTGCGGAACCGGCACGCTAGCGACGCTTGGTTTCGTATCGGCGGCACTTGCCTGCATTTGCGGTTTTTCGCTCGCCTTGCTGGATGCAAGCGCAAGCCGGTCAACAGCGCTGCAGTCCGCGCGGCATAATGTTTTCAGCCGCGCGATATTTTTACCCGCTTGCTCAATTGCGCCTTTGGCAATCATGGCATCTGCCTGCTCGGCCAATGCAACCTGATCATTGGGCTCAAGCTCCAACGCTTCTGTGTAAAAGCGGATCGCTTTACCATTCAATCCTTGGGCCTTCACCGCGCGGGCCATCGCAATATACGCAGGGCGATTGCGCGGGTCGACCGCAAGTGCGGATTCATACCAGCTGATGGCATTGTCGAACCGTCCAGCGGCCGATTCCTGATCACCCGTCTGCATCAGGGCTATAGAGCGGGCGTCAATATCGTCATCCGCGCGTCCGCCAATGCTCGCGCTCGACATGACCGCTAAGGTGAGTGACAGGGCAATGGCCGCGGGAGAAAAGCGCATAAATAATATCCATATCCGTTTAGAGCATAACGCTATCACAGCTTTTGGAGCCTCGCGAAGAAGAATCCATCACTGCCATCATGAAGCGGGGTCAACAACACGCCATCGCCGTCGGCACGGCCCATCGACACGCCCGTATCCGCAGCGCGCCAGCCCGAATGCGATTTTAAGAACGCAGCCACTTGGCCCTTGCCCTCACTCTCGATGAGCGAGCACACGGCATAAACAAGATAACCGCCACGCACGACCATGTCGGCGCCAATGTCCAACAGCTTCGCCTGTTCATCAACAACGCGCTTCAACCGCGCCGCATCCAAGCGCCAGCGCGTCTCTGGATTGCGCCGCCATGTCCCGCTTCCCGAACAAGGTGCGTCAATGAGGACAAGGTCGCAGCCACCGACAAATTCCGACAGCATTTCTTTTTCCTTGCCCGGATTGAGCAAGCGCGTTTCGATATTGATGGCACCAGACCGGTTGGCCCGTGGCTTCAATTGGTCCAGCCGGTTGCGGTTTGTGTCCGTTGCGATCAACCTCCCCTGATTTCGCATAGCTGCGGCAAGCGCGAGGGTTTTACCACCAGCGCCAGCGCACAGGTCAAGCACAGTGCCTAAACCCTTTGCCTGACATGCCTCTACAATCAACTGGCTTCCCAGATCCTGAATTTCCACCTGACCGTCTTCCACCGCAAGGTGGCTATCGATCGCAGTCCCGCCCGGCAGGCGCAGCGCATATTCGAGATGCGGAAGGACTTCAGCGTCGGGAAACGTCGCCGACACTTCGGCGCGGCTTGCCTTCAACGCATTCACGCGCAAGTCCATAGGGGCACGGTCAAGCAGGCTTGCCTGCTCGGCCTCGTCAACATGGGCGGAAAACAAAGGTTTGATCCATTTGGGCAGCCCGCCACCTGTTGATCGCGCTTCGCCGGGTTCAATCGCCGCTGGACCATAATCGGTCCCGTCGAACAATGCCGCCAGCTCCGGATCGGCATCCGCCATTGCTACAAAGGCAGACCGCGCCGTTACCGGCCTTTTGCCAAAGCGGCGGATCGCGCCCCACGCCAAATCGCGGACAGCACGGCGGTCTTTCGAACCGGCATAACGCCGCTCGGCGAAAAAGCGCTTCGCAAGCTGGTCAGCAGAAGCGCCGCCATCACGTGCGGAAAGGATGATTTGGTCAACCAATTCAATGGCTGACTGCAGGCGAGCAGCAGGTCTCATGCCTCAACGCGTCGGATAATTTGGAGCTTCCCGCGTGATTGTAACGTCATGTACATGGCTTTCCCGTAATCCGGCATTGGTGATGCGCACAAACTGCGCGCGTTCCTGAAGGTCCGCAATCGTACGCGAACCGGTATAACCCATAGCTGCTTTGACGCCGCCGACAAGTTGATGAATGACGTCGCGTGCGGGGCCCTTGAAAGGCACCTGCCCTTCAATGCCTTCTGGAACCAACTTAAGCTGGTCCTTAATGTCCTGCTGGAAATAGCGGTCAGCAGAGCCACGCGCCATCGCGCCAACGCTGCCCATGCCGCGATAGCTTTTATAAGCACGCCCCTGATACAGGAATGTTTCGCCCGGTGCTTCCTCGGTTCCCGCCAACAGCGAGCCGACCATCACCGACGATGCCCCGGCCGCGAGTGCTTTGGCCAAGTCGCCCGACGTCCGCAATCCGCCATCGGCGATGATTGGAATGCCCGATTTTGCCGCTTCTGCCGCCGATACCATAACTGCAGTCAATTGCGGTACGCCAACGCCCGCAACAACGCGGGTGGTGCAAATGGAGCCGGGACCGATACCAACCTTGATACCATCCGCGCCCGCGTCAATCAGCGCGCGTGTCGCCGCCGCAGTCGCCACATTTCCGGCAACAACCTGAACTTCAGGTGCCATACGCTTAATCTCTGCAACCGCAGCCGCAACCATCGCACTATGGCCATGCGCCGTGTCGACGACGATGAGGTCACACTCTGCGTCAATCAACGCCTTGGTATAGGCCATGCCCTTTTCGCCGACAGTCGTCGCCGCAGCGACGCGCAAGCGTCCTGTGCCGTCCTTTGTTGCGTTGGGATATAGAACAGCCTTCTCGATATCCTTTACGGTAATCAGGCCGATGCAATGATAGGCGTCATCGACGACCAAAAGCTTTTCGATGCGGCGTTGATGCAGCAAACGGCGCGCTTCTTCTTGCGTGACCGACGATGCAACCGTCGCCAGATTTTCATGCGTCATCAACTCGGACACAGGCTGCGCCGGATTTTCAGCAAAACGCACGTCACGATTGGTCAAGATGCCAGCGAGTTTACCGCTCGCCTCAACAACCGGAATGCCGGAGATGGAATGCGCCGACATCAATGCTTGCGCTTCCGCCAAGGTCGCTTCGGGTGCGATGGTGATGGGGTTCACCACCATGCCGCTCTCAAAGCGTTTAACCTGACGCACGGCGGCGCACTGTTCTTCGATGCTTAGGTTGCGGTGCAGAACACCAATGCCGCCAAGCTGCGCCATGACGATCGCCATGCGCGCTTCGGTGACGGTGTCCATTGCCGACGATAGCACTGGAATGTTCAGCGATATGCTTTTGGTCAGCTGCGTACGGGTGTCGGCCTGGCTTGGCAAAATGTCCGATGCCCCGGGCTGCAACAGCACGTCGTCAAATGTAAGTCCGAGGGAAATTTCTTTCATTGTGCCACCGCTTTAAGCTTTGATTCGTGGCGGCCCATGTAAACAGTAAGCGCCTTATTCGCCAGCCTTCTTGGATTTATATTTTCTGGCGTCCGCAAAATAGCGGCCAAGCGCAATGTGCAGGTCAGCGTCATCCGCCGCGCCGCCAAGCTCCGTCTTGTCCGTAAGCTCATCATCAGGGCCGTGATAAACGCTGCCCAGAAACTTTTGCATCAGTTCCAGATCGGCAAACGAACCGCCTACCATCAGTGCCGGCACGCCCTTTTGTGCGAGCGCCCAGCCGTCCTGCCGTTGGATAAAGGCATTTGCGTCAGTTGAACTTTCAATCGCCCTGCCTGTCTTTTTTGCCACCGCCTCAACCGTGGCGTCCAATGAAGTGGTTCCGCGACCGATGATCGCAACTTTTGACCCGCGTGGCGCAATCGCGATTGTGTCAACGTTTAGCGAAATCACTATCTGGTCAACCGGCAAAGCTGGTTTTTCAGCAAAAGCATAAGCCCCCAATAGGCCGCTCTCTTCCGCAGTCGTCGCAACAAAATAAATATCGCGATCATGCTTTTTCTTCGCCAAGCTTTCCGCGATTTCGTTCAGCACGGCAATTCCGCTGGCATTGTCCACGGCACCATTACAAATTCGGTCAGGCGCACCTTCTGGCGCGCAAATACCCAAATGGTCCCAATGTCCCATGAACAAAACAGCGCCGCTTCCCTTTTTACGACCAGCAATTTTACCAACAACGTTTGAGCTGTTGAACCGGTAAATGTCCGTCGTGACTTTGAAATCTGCGTCAATACCCAGTGGCTCGCCCGCATAATCGCTGGCCTTGGCATGTGCGCGCAATTTATCCCAATCTTGCCCGGCGCCGGTTATCATCGCGACCGCAAACTCGGCGCTCATGGCCCCTTCCAGCGGCGCGCGCTTTTCGCGGCTCTCCAGCGCGACAGGGCGCGATAGCAACAAACGTCTTAGTGACGGCCAACTTCCCTGCCCGTCGCCAATGAAGATAACCGCCTCCGCCCCCGCAGCGATCAGCGCTTCGCGCCGCGCGCGGGGTGACTTCATATTGTTTGGCACATTTTCGGCGTCAAACAGCACAAGGGCAGCTTTGCCCGCAACATCGGCCGCAACCGAACCATCGGCCTTGACCCCTGCACCGGTAAAGATAAGCGGCAAATCTGTCCGCGCATAATCGGCCTGCTTACCAATCAGGATGATTTCTTGGGAAGCAATGCGCAGTTTGCGGCCCTTGGCCGTAAATGCATATTCCGCACTGCCCTGCCCGCGCTGGATCAATGGAACGGCATCAAACCAACCGCCGTCGGTCGCCGCGGGCTTTAAACCTGATGTCGCCCATTGCTGCGCAATATACTGAACCGTTTTTGCCTCGCCTTCAGTGCCGGGTTTACGGCCTTCGAACGCATCGCTCGCCAAAATTTCGATATGTGCGCGCAGGTCCGCTTCGCTCACCGCTTTGGCGTGCACCGAACCCGCGGACATTGCTGCAAAACTGACAAAGACTGCAAAATGGGCAAGACGCATAAATGATCGCTCCGTACATGCATCGATTCAATCATGCGACCCTTAAACCGCTGCGCGCCCCCTCGGCTCGCCGCAATTAATTCCTCCGCCTCGGCCACTGCAGCGGCATCGGCGCCAAAGGCCCGATTGGCTATAGCGATTTGATTGGGGTGAATAAGCGTTTTGCCCGTGAAACCGTAAGTTGCGCCTTGGCGGCATTCGGCATCGAAGCCGTCCATGTCATCCAGCCGGTTGCACACGCCGTCAAAACGCGGCTTGCCCGATGCGGATGCGGCGAGCACGATGGTCTGCAGCGCAAGCTCCAGCCCTTCGCGCAATGGGCCGGGCCGAATACCGGTTTCCGCCGCAATGTCATTTGTGCCCGCAATCAATCCTGCAACCATAGGATGCGCCGCAATCTCGCGCGCGGCATATAATCCCGTTGGCGTTTCGATCATCGCCAACATGGGCTTGCCAGCATCGGGTATGTCGTCTGGGCCTTCGACCTTAGGGACAACAATGAAGTTCGCGCGGCTTTGCGCCAAAGCGGCGATGTCGTCGACATGATATACGCTGTCGGCGCCGTTTGCCCGTATGGCGATTATTTTGCCTGCGACCCCGTCTGCGGCATATTGCACAGCTGCCGCACGCGCATCCGCCTTTGACTCATGTGGGACGGCATCTTCCAAATCGATGATCAGCATATCTGCATCTAATGACCGCGCTTTTTCCAAAGCGCGTGCATTGGATGCCGGCATATAAAGCGCCGACCGCGTAAATTTCAGCTGCTGCAAGATATCCATGTTCGCTCCCATATTGTCGGCCTGCGCATGCTCCCTGCGTAACCGCGATGAAATGGTAAACCCCCTCGATCGTTTTCATGAAACTATTTGTTAAACCCACCGAATTACAGCTCACTATTAAAAGGGAGAGCGTTCTATGGAATATTTTTTCGGTTTACTCGCGCTGATAGTCCTCATTTTTGTGATGATGGGCGTGACCGTTGTGCAGCAAGGCTTTGTTTTCACAATTGAGCGGTTCGGGCGTTATACCTATTCCGCGCAACCCGGGTTGACCGCCATCATCCCGTTCTTTGATCGCGTTGGCCGCAAGGTAAACGTCATGGAGCAAGTTCTCGACATTCCAGGGCAAGAGATCATCACAAAGGATAACGCCATGGTCGGCGTTGATGCTGTGGTTTTCTTCCAAGTCCTCGACGCAGCCAAAGCCGCATATGAAGTGTCCGACCTATATATCGCCATCATGCAAATCACGACAACCAATTTGCGCACCGTGATGGGCAGCATGGACCTTGATGAAACCTTGTCGAAACGCGATAATATCAATGGCCGCCTGCTGTCGGTGGTGGACCACGCTACCAGCCCATGGGCTGTTAAAATCACGCGTGTTGAGGTGAAAGATATTCGCCCGCCGGCCGATATCTCCAACGCAATGGCGCGGCAGATGAAGGCAGAGCGTGAAAAGCGCGCGCAAATCCTTGAAGCAGAGGGCATGCGCGCCGCAGAAATCCTGCGTGCTGAAGGTGAAAAGCAAGGCGCCATCCTTCAGGCCGAGGGCCGCAAGGAAGCGGCATTCCGTGACGCCGAAGCCCGCGAACGCGAAGCAGAGGCCGAGGCGAAGGCAACAGTCATGGTTTCCGATTCCATCGCGACATCGGGCACGCAGGCGCTGAATTACTTCATCGCGCAGAAATACACCGAAGCCATCAGCAAGTTCGCAACATCACCCAATGCAAAAACCATTTTGTTCCCTGTAGAAGCCACACAGTTGATCGGGACGCTCGGCGGAATTGGCGAACTGGCCAAGGAAGCGCTCGCGACAAAAGAAAAGTGAAGCCTGTGGGACGGAGACAAAGCCCGTCGTCCTGAGCAACAATCGCAAGCCGATTGTGCCCGTCGAAGGACGCATGTAAGACAGACGCTGCGCTCCACCGACACGCGCCCTTCGACTTTCGTCAGCGCGGGCGCTCTGACGGCTCAGGGCTACGGTAAGATCTGCAGTTAAGACATCGAAATTACGGAGTAAGACATGGCAGAATGGCTCGACACAATTTCAACGCACTGGTTCTGGCTCTCGCTGGGGTTGGTGCTCGGCGTTGCCGAAATGGTTGCGCCCGGCTTCTTCCTGATGTGGCTTGGTCTTGCCGCGTTGATTGTCGGTGGGTTGGATTACTTCCTTCCCATCACCGTCGCCAATCAAGTCGCAATGTTTGCCATATTGTCGGTGTTAACGGTCTTTGCCGGCAAAAAGTTCCTGCGGGAAAACCCCATCGAAACTGAGGACGCAAAGTTGAACGACCGCGGCGCGCGGTTGACGGGTGAAATCGTGACCGTGGTCGAAGCGATCACAAACGGCCATGGCCGCGTTAAGGTGGGCGACAGCGTCTGGTCCGCCCGCGGCGTCGATGCCGCAATAGGATCCCGTGTGCGCGTCACAGGCGCTGACGGCGCGGTGTTGTTGGTTGAAGGCGGCCTCGACTAATCGAAGGACGCAATCGACCCACCTTTTTTGAACCCAACGCGCTCTAAATCAGGTCAAGGCTCGCGCGATCGGGCTCGATAAAGCCCCGCCGCGCGTTCACCGAAAACAGCCGCTCCTTCGAATAAAATTGAAGCGGCAGGTCCCGGCGTCCCCGGTGGGAAAGCAGCAGAGCGTTCACGGCCTCGTGCAACGGCAGCTGCATCCCAACCTCTGCCAGATGTGCCTTCACGCCCGCGATATACACCTGCGTAATCGTCTCATGATAGCCTTGGGTATCGTCATTCACGCCGCCGACGGCCTCGTTATAGGCCGAAATAATGGCGGGCAGTGCACGCGCAATCGCGATATCCGGCCGATTGCGCACCAGCCACGTACACGCCGCCAGATGCGCTTCATGCGTCCAATCCGCGCGTGGTAAGCTACGCGCAAGCAAGCCTTCGCCGATCGCGATGACCGCAGCGTCATCTTCAAACAGGCGAATGGAATATTCAGACATTATCGGACCTTCTGCGTTGTCCGATGATGTTCGGACGGGTTAAGCGACCTTTGGTGCCGACTGCCTTACACCTTCGTCAACATGATCTGCAAATTGCGCGAAGTTGTCGACGAACTGCTGAGCAAGTCCGCGTGCCGTCACATCATATTCCGCCTTGTCCGCCCAAGCTTCGCGCGGATCAAGGATGCCGCTGTCGACGCCCGGAACTGCAACGGGGAATTCAAAACCAAAATTCTGATCCTTACGGAATTCTGCGTTATTCAGGCTTCCGTCCAGCGCAGCGTTGAGCAAGGCCCGTGTTGCCTTGATTGGCATACGGCTGATGCCGGGCATCGTTGCTTTGCCACCCGTCCAGCCGGTGTTGACCAACCAGCATTGTACCGCACCCTTGGCGATCCGTTCTTTCAACAAATTGCCATAAATGCTTGGGTGACGCGGCATGAATGGCGCGCCAAAGCAGGTGGAGAATGTGGCTTCGGGCTCAGTCACCCCGATTTCTGTGCCAGCGACACGCGCCGTGTAACCCGACAGGAAGTGGTACATGGCCTGATCCGGCGTGAGGCGCGCGATTGGAGGCAAAACGCCATAAGCGTCCGCGGTCAGAAAGATGATCGTCTTGGGAACTGGCCCCATATTCTTTTCAGATGTGTTCGGAATGAACTCAATTGGATAAGAACCACGGCTGTTTTCCGCGAGGCTATTGTCGTCGAAATCCAGTTCACGGGTTTCCGGGTCGATAACGACATTTTCAAGCACCGTTCCGAAACGCTTTGTCGTGGCAAAGATTTCCGGCTCGGCTTCTTCCGAGAGGCGGATCATTTTTGCGTAGCAACCGCCTTCAAAGTTAAACACCGCAGTGTCGGACCAACCATGTTCATCGTCACCAATCAGTGTGCGGCTTGCGTCTGCAGACAATGTCGTCTTGCCGGTGCCTGACAGCCCAAAGAATACCGCAGTGTCGCCATCCGCGCCGATATTGGCGGAGCAATGCATTGGCATCACGCCCTTCACCGGCAACAGGTAATTGAGGATGCCGAAAACCGACTTCTTCATTTCGCCCGCATAAGCAGTGCCACCGATCAGAATGAGCTTTTCGGTGAAGTTCACAGCGATAACAGTCTCGCTGCGGCAACCATGACGCGCAGGGTCTGCACGGAAACTTGGCAAATCGATAATGGTATATTCCGGTACAAAGCTGGTCAGCTCTTCCTGCGTCGGGCGCACCAGCAAGGTGCGGATGAACAGATTGTGCCATGCAAATTCGTTAATTACGCGTACATTGACGCGGTGCTCTGGCTGCGAACCACCGAACAGGTCCGCGACGTACAATTTGTCCTTGCCACCAAGCGCGGCAATGAAATCTTCTTTCAGCGCAGCAAAATGCGCAGGGTCCATCGGGACGTTGGTTTTACCCCACCAAATGCTGTTTTCGGTTTCGGCGTCACGCACGATAAACTTGTCTTTGGCAGAGCGCCCTGTATGCGCACCCGTTTTTACCACGAGCGGACCGTTTTTGGCCAAAATGCCTTCATCATTCGCCAGCGCGGCTTCCACCAAAGGCGCTGTGCCGAGGTTGCAATGCAGCTGCGCCTTTGTGTCAAAACCTTGTTGCGAAAGCGAGATATTTAAAGGTGTCGACATTGGCTACTCCGGCAAAAGTTGCGAATCTAGGGCATACGTATGCACTGTTCCGCTGGAGCCGGTATACGATGGAGGCAACGAGGTCAAATGTGGTTCATTATTTAGTGGCAAAAGAGCCTCAATAACCCGTCACATTGGCACCAAGAGAGCAAGTGATTGAACCGAAGCCATTGCCCCCCTATAGTTGGCCTATGAGTGCAACCATCGCCTTGGTCGACGACGACCGAAACATCCTGACGTCTGTGTCAATCGCTATGCAAGCAGAAGGCTATGTAACCCGGATATATTCCGATGGCGAAACCGCGTTGAAGGCCATGCTCGAAAACCCTGCAGATCTTGGCATTTTCGACATCAAAATGCCGCGCATGGACGGCCTCGAATTGCTGCGGCGGTTGCGCGAAAAAAGCGATATGCCGGTTATCTTTCTGACATCTAAAGATGAAGAGCTGGATGAAGCACTTGGCCTGGCCATGGGTGCCGACGATTATATCACCAAGCCTTTTTCCCAACGCTTGTTGGTGGCGCGCGTGAAAGCCATATTGCGCCGCGCCACTTATGACCGCGGCGTCAGCAGCGGCGACGCTGAGCCTGAGCTTGAACCAATGGTGCGGGGCAAGCTGCAAATGGATCCCGCGCGGCACCATGTAAAATGGGATGGGAAGTCGCTGACGCTAACGGTGACCGAGTTTATGATATTGGAAGCGCTCGCCAATCGGCCGGGCGTTGTGCGCACACGTGATCAGCTCATGGACGCCGCATATCAGGATGACGTGTATGTCGACGACCGCACCATCGACAGCCATATCAAAAGGCTGCGGCGCAAGTTGCGTGAAGTCGATGCCGAATTTGCGGCCATAGATACGCTTTACGGTGCAGGATATCGCTTTGCAGACAGCTGAGCCCGCTGATCTTCAGCTGGGATGGAGCCGGGGGCTTTCGCTCACCGCCCGCATCCTTGCTGTAAATCTCTTCGTCTTGGCGCTGCTGGGCGCAGGGCTGTTTTTCCTCGACAGCTACCGCGTACGCCTGATTGCGGAACGCGGAGACGCTGCGCGGCGTCAGGCAACGTTCCTTGCCGAAAGCCTGTCTTTGGTCGCACCCGAAAAGCGCGCCGCGTATATCTACGAATTTGGCCAAGAGCATGAATCGCGGATTCGGGTCTATGCGCAAAATGGCGAAAAGATACTGGACAGCTTCGCCGGCCGTCCGCCGACATATGTCTTCCGCGATCCTGACAAGGAACCAATACCAAAAGTCATCGCGCGCGGCATTGATAAGATGTTCGACTTTTTGGTGGGTGCCGCTGTGCTGCAGCCATTTGCGGAACCGCGCGTCGATACGGCCGATGCTTGGCAACATGTACTAAAGCCTAAGCCAGCGGACGCAGTGTCTACGGTCGCTTTTGCCCCTGACCTCACACATGTTATCAGCGCCGGCTCTCGGTCGCGCGATGGCCGCTTTGCGGTTCTGACAACATCCAATGAACGCGATATTCGCCTATTTGTCCGGGCTGAGCGGTTCAATGTCGGGATGTTTTTTGTCATCGCGCTTGGCATTGGCATAATGCTCTCAATATTTCTCGCGCGAACCATCGTGCGTCCGCTTCGGCATCTGTCGCGCGCGGCGGTCAAGGTGCGGCTTGGCCGCGCTCAGGAAGTCACCGTTCCGCGCCTGCCCTCGCGCCGTGATGAAATCGGCATGCTTGCACGCGCACTGTCCGACATGAGCATTGCGCTTAGGCAGCGTATTGACGCGACAGAAGCATTTGCAGCGGATGTCGCGCATGAGATTAAGAACCCGCTGGCGTCCTTACGGTCGGCACTGGATGGCGCAGAGCGCATTCAAGACCCGGCCCTGCGCAAACAGCTTATGGATGTCGCAAAAGCCGATGTGCAGCGCATGGACCGTTTGATCAGTGATATTTCAGACGCAAGCCGCGTGGATTCGCAACTGGCCAAGGCAAAGTTCGAACCCATCGACTTGGGCGATATGATTGAACAATTGCTTCAGGCGCGCGAAGACCGTGGCAGCGACAAGGATGTGAACATCGCCTTCGCACGGCCACGGCGGACAATCGCCACGGTCATGGGGGAAGATGTCCGCCTCGAACGCATGCTCACCAATCTCATCGACAACGCGGTGTCCTTTTCCCCACCGGGCGCAGTCGTGGAAATATCGGCTACGCTGGCCGACGAAGAAGTGATTATTCGCATCAGCGATGAAGGCCCCGGCGTTCCGCCGCAGGAACGAGAAGCCATCTTCCGCCGGTTCCACAGTGAACGCCCGCCAACGGAGAATTTCGGTAAACATAGCGGGCTGGGGCTGGCCATCGCGCGCACGATTGTTGAGGGCCACCATGGCCGCATCAATGTGCGCGACCGCGTGGATGGTAAAGGCGGGGCCTGCTTTGAAATCGCCCTTCCCTGCGCAGCGGTGGCGACCCGCTAATGCCACAGATGATCCATGGCACCGCGATATCCATCGGTGGCCATGCTGTGCTGATTATGGGCGAATCGGGCAGCGGCAAGTCCGATCTCGCGCTCCGGCTGATCGATCGCGGCGCTATTTTGATCAGCGATGATGTCGTTTTTCTGAAAACCCGTGACAACACCCCAATACTTACCGTCGCCCCCAATATTGCCGGAAAGATCGAAGTGCGCGGCGTCGGCATCTTTGATGTCGATTTCATAGCGTCTGCGCCGCTTCGCCTCGTCGTGGAGTTCGTTGATGCACCAGACAGATTACCTGAAGACATTGCGCACACCACCATTGGTGATTACGTCGTTGCCGTGTCCAAGCTAAATCCATTTGAACAAAGCAGCCCGATCAAGGTCGAATATGCGTTGCGGGCAGTTCTCGATCGCGGCGCCTTGCCCGAATTTACATCCGCCGTTTCTGCAGAAGAAAGCTTGCCATCGTGAACGCCAAAACAGCCTCTACCCCCCAAACAATATTGATTGTGACGGGCGTTTCTGGCGCAGGCAAAACCACCGTTTTGAAGGCGCTTGAAGATTTAGGTTGGGAGGCCGTCGACAATTTTCCGATCCGCCTTGCCAGCCAGTTACTTGAAATACCCGTTACCGGTCGTCAGGCGAGCCCAGATATCCCGATAGCCCTTGGCTTTGACAGCCGGACCCGCGGTTTTGACGCCGAAACGCTTATTCAACAGATCAAACAGCTGCAGACCCAGCCCAACCTGACCATCAGGACGCTGTTTCTTGACTGCGCAGGCGTTGAAATTGAACGCCGTTATGCAGAAACGCGTCGCCGTCACCCCGCGGCGCCGGACCGCCCGGCCATGGACGGCATCGCGATTGAACGCACGTTGATGGAGCCATTTCGGCGCTGGGCGGAAACGGTCATCGATACCAGCAAGCTGTCTGCACATGACCTGCAACAGGCAATCCGCGAGCAGTTCAACAACGAAGCATCGCCACATTCCGTTATTACCATAACCAGCTTTGGCTATTCGCGGGGCATTCCGCACAATGCCGATCTGGTTTTTGACCTACGCTTTCTGCGCAATCCGCATTGGGACAATATACTTCGGCCGCTTACGGGTTTGGATGAAGGTGTATCGCGTTATGTCGAAGCTGACCCGGCCTATGATGCGGCGATGGAAAAGATACGCGACTTGCTCCGCTATCTTTTGCCGCTCTATGACGCGCAAGGTAAGGCGTATGTAAACATTGCCTTTGGCTGCACCGGCGGACGTCACAGGTCCGTGCATGTGGCCGAACAATTCGGGCGTTGGTTACGTGAAGATGGCTTTGACCCAGCGGTTAACCACCGCAATCTGACCTCAAGGCCGATTGACGCAATTGAGGAGCCTGCTAACGGCGCAAATAAGAATAGCGCACCACAGGGTAACGACATCACATGATCGGTTTGATTTTAGTCACACATGGCAAGCTTGCCGCCGAGTTTCTCGTCGCGCTCGAGCATGTTGTTGGCCCCCAAAAAGACATCGCCACCATTTGCATTGGTCCGCATGACGACATGGAGGCCCGCCGCAATGAAATAGCTGCGGCCATTAAACAGGTTGATTCCGGCAAAGGCGCTATAATCCTCTCCGATCTTTTTGGCGGAACGCCCTCCAATCTGGCTATCTCGCTGCTCGAGACCGGCAGGGTCGAAGTCATCGCCGGCGTAAACCTGCCGATGCTGATCCGCCTCGATAGCGCCCGCAAAAACCTGGATGTGAAAGAGGCTGTCGCCGCTGCGCGTGAAGCGGGCCGAAAATATATCAGCGTGGCGTCCGAAGTGCTTGAGGCATCGAAATGACCCGCATCAGCCGGTCAGCAACAATCGTGAATGTGAAAGGGCTGCACGCCCGCGCCAGTGCAAAATTTGTCACCTTTGTTAGCCGGTTGCCCGAGGGCATTAAGGTTGAAGTCGAAAAAGACGGCCAGCTTGTCACGGGCACGTCCATCATGGGCCTAATGATGCTCGGCGCAGCCAAGGGCAGTGAAATTACCATTCACGTCGAAGGCGACCAGGCCGAGCCCGCGATTGAAAAACTCATCGGGCTGGTCGTCGACGGCTTTGGCGAAGACTGATGCGCCGTGAGATTACCGGATTTTCCAATCCCCTTCTGAAGGAAATCCGCGGACTGCGGGAAAAGAAATTGCGGAAACGCGCCGGGCTGTTTCTTGCCGAAGGCCTCCGCATTATGACGGAAGCCCGCGAAGCTGGTTTTCTCCCCGAAATGCTGTTCCGGGTCAAAGATCGGCCCGTACACGCGCTGGAAATCGCGCTTGAGGACGAGGTTCTGCGCAACGGCGGGGACGTGATTGAAACCAGCGCCGAAATCATGGCAAAATTGTCCGGTAAAGATAACGCGCAGGCGGTCGTCGGTGTCTATCGTGACCATGGCACCGCGCTTGCCGATATAGAGCGCGCGACCGCGCCGATCTGGCTCGTGGCGCAAGCGATGCGCGACCCGGGCAATTTGGGGACAATGTTGCGGACTGGCGACGCTGTCGGCGCCGGCGGGCTTATTCTGATAGATGACTGCACAGACCCATTTTCGGTTGAGGCTGTCCGCGCGAGCATGGGCGCTATTTTCACGCAAAAAATTGTTCAGTGTCGATGGGACGAGTTTATGACCTGGTTGCGCGCGGGCGATGGTCAGCTGGTCGGAACGAGCCTGCAAACCGACACAGACTATCAAGCTGCGCGCTACACCAGCCCGTGCTTCATCCTGACGGGCAACGAAGCGCAGGGTCTACCCGACGATTATGAAGGTCAATGCGACTTGCTCGTCAAAATGCCGATGCAGGGCAAAGCCGACAGCTTAAACGCGGCGGTCGCCACGGCGGTCATGGCATATGAAGTGCTGAACCAGTTTCGCCGTCCAGCGCGCGGCTGACGTTCGCCGGAGCAATCACTCCGCCGCTTCGCGTCCGTCGGCAATTTGCGCATTGCCTTCGTCATCGCCATAACGCGGCAGCGCTTCAACCGACGGAATATCTTCCAATTCGCGCTTGCCGGTTTCGATATTGAGATCGGCAAATTTCCGACCCGTTGACATAACGTTGCGTTCAAAACTGCCCACGAATTTGTTGTAATTATTCACCGCCGAGGACAGGCCACTGCCCACCGATTTCAGATGCTGCGCGGCCACGGCAATGCGGTCGTACATTTCCTTACCAAGCGCGCCAATCTGCTTGGCTTCGCGTGCGAGGCCCTCTTGCCGCCACACGCTGGCAACGGTGCGCGCAATTGCAACCAGATTGGTCGGCGTCGCCAACAACACCTTCTTATCAAAGGCAAAGTCCCACAATTGCGGTTCATGCTCGAGCGCAGCGGCCAGAAAATGTTCACCTGGGACAAACATAATCACATAATCGGGCGCGTCCTCAAACTGGTCCCAATAGGCTTTTCGCGAAAGACCATCGATATGGTTCTTCATCGACTGTGTGTGCCGCGTCATGGCGACGGCGCGGACTTCATCATCCACGGAGGCAAATGCGTCTTGGTAATCGTTCAAAGACACCTTGGCGTCGATAACCAACGTCCGCCCGCCCGGGACATGAATGATCGCGTCGGGCCGCAAGCGAAGGCCATCGCCTGCATCAATGCTGGTTTCGAGGTCAAAATCGACATGTTCAGATAGGCCGCAGCTTTCCAAAACATTCTTCAACTGCTGCTCGCCCCAGCGGCCCCGCGCTTTAGGCGCATTGCGCAACGAGTTCATCAGGCCAGAGGCAACGTTGGAAACACGCTCCTGCCCGAGGCGCATTTCACCAATCAGCCCCTTCAGATCGCCATAGGCTTCCGTGCGGTCTTTCTCGATTTTGCCGACTTGCTCTTCATATGCTTTCAGCTTTTCGCCAACCGGTCCCAAAAGCTGCTTCAACCGCTCTTCATTCTTTTCACCGGCCTGATGAAAACGTTCATCGGCGCGTTGAAGAAAGGCCGCTTGCGCTTCGCCCAACAGTTTTTGGCCAATCTCGCCAAACTGCGCCGACAAGGTTTCTTTAGCCTGACCCAGCGCAGCGATCTGCTCGTCAAAACCGCGCTCACGTTCTTCTAGGCTGGTTTCCAGACGCGCCAAACGGTCCTTTGCACTGTCCCGCTCAACCACGACCTGATCAAGCATGGACCGCAGTTGCACGGTGGTTTCCTGCCCCGCCCGGCTTTCACGCCCGCCTGCAAACCAGCCGAGGACAAGCCCGACCAACAAAGTAACCACAACGATGACAATGACAACTAACGGCTCCAACACAGCACTCCAAATATAGAACGAATGAGGAACATAGCCTATGACAGGCTTAGGTCAAGCGGCTTCGGTTTGCGCCCGCCGTGCCTTTTTTACGCGCGCATAGCTTATGGCGCTAAACGGCAGCAGCCCTGCATAAACTATTGTCGCCCCGATCATCGCAACCCAAGGGGCAGCAACCAAGGTCGCGGTAAACAAACCAACAAAGGCGAGAGCCATAAAGCGCAGGCTGCGGCGGACCTTAATCGACGACCAGCTGTAGGTGGCAACATTGGAAACCATCAAGACCGCGCACAGGAGCAACCATGGCCCAAGAAAGCGATAGTCACGCACCCATTCTGCACCGGTTTCGAACCAAATCATCATCGGCAGCAAGGCCAAAGCCGCGCCGGGCGGCGATGGGACGCCGGTGTTAAATCCCGCCAATTTATGGGGCTGGTCTTCGGTGTCGATGCGCGCATTAAAACGCGCAAGCCGCAGCGCAGCGCACAGCACAAAGAATACGGAGATGGTCCAGCCGAAGCGCGGCATATCCTGCAGCACCCACATGTACATGACCAGCGCCGGGGTCGCGCCGAAAGCAATCACATCGGACAGCGAATCCAGTTCCGCACCAAAGCGGCTTTCGCCTTTCAACATCCGCGCGATGCGGCCATCCATGACGTCAAGCACGCCTGCAATAACCATTGCGGCGACAGCATTTTCCCAGCGGCCCTGCATCGCAAACCATGTCCCCGAGAGGCCAGTGCACAATGCCAACGCAGTGATCGCATTTGGCGCGAGCGCCCGCAACGGAATGCCAGGGCGAGAGGGAAAATCGTTCATTAGTGTGCGACGGCAATCAAATCTTGGTCAACACCCAAGTCCGCAATAACCGTTTCGCCAGCAACGCAACGCTGCCCCTTAATGACGCGCGACGATGTTCCGTGCGGCAAATATACATCCACGCGGCTGCCAAAGCGGATAAGGCCGATACGTTGGCCGTTGGCAACGCTGTCACCTTCTTTCACAAAGGCAACAATACGGCGGGCGACAAGACCAGCGATTTGGGTAAAGCCGATACGCACGCCGTCGCTACGTTCCACAAGGAAGTGCTGACGCTCGTTTTCTTCGCTCGCTTTATCCAAGTCAGCGTTCAAAAACTTACCGGCGATGTACACAACGCGTTTGATCGTGCCGCGGATTGGCGTCCGGTTAATATGCACGTCAAACACGCTCATAAAGATGGAAACCCGGGTCATCGGCTGATCACCCAGACCGTCTGGCCCGCGCAATTCTGCTGGTGGCAGAACTTGTTCAATCAAGGTGACAAGGCCATCTGCTGGCGAAACCACAAAGCGGTCATCAATGGGTGTTGCACGGACTGGATCGCGAAAGAAAGCGAGTGTCCATATGGTCACTGCGCCCATGGGCCACGCGAGCGTCTCCCATGCCATAAATGCAAAGAACAGGGTGATACCAGCTGCGATCAGGCCAAATTTACGGCCTTCAGGGTGAACAGGTGGAAACGACCATTTCGCGACCCCCGTGCCCCGGTTTGTCAGTTCTTGTCTACTCATAGACTTTAGCTAGGGGATGACGGTGCATATGACAACCTTTGATGCCGTTTCCGGCAATTTCCGACAATTACGGTAGCCAGTTGAACATATGGCAGACTTTGCTATGGCACCGTTCAATATCAAGTCTCCCCAATGGAAAGTGCTTTCTGACATGGCAAAAATTAAGGTCAAAAATCCGGTTGTAGAACTCGATGGCGACGAAATGACTCGCATCATCTGGGAATGGATCAGGGAACGTCTCATCCTGCCATATCTCGATATTGACCTGAAATATTACGACCTTGGCATGGAATATCGCGACAAAACCAATGACAAGGTCACTGTTGATTCCGCCAACGCCATTCGCGAATTCGGCGTCGGCGTAAAATGCGCGACCATCACACCAGATGAAGCACGTGTGGAAGAGTTCGGCCTGCAGAAAATGTGGAAGTCGCCAAACGGCACCATCCGCAATATTTTGGGCGGCGTTGTTTTCCGTGAACCCATCGTCATCGAAAATGTACCGCGCCTTATTCCGGGCTGGACGGACCCTATCGTGATCGGCCGCCATGCCTTTGGTGACCAGTATCGCGCGACCGATTTCCTCGTTCCTGGACCCGGCACATTGCGTCTCGTGTGGGACGGCGACGATGGCCAAAAAATTGACGAAGAAGTTTTCCGTTATCCATCACCGGGCGTTGCGCTTGCGATGTACAATCTCGACGATTCGATTCGTGATTTTGCCCGCGCTTCACTGAACTATGGCGTAACCCGCGAATGGCCCGTGTATCTGTCGACCAAGAACACCATCCTGAAATATTATGATGGCCGCTTTAAGGACCTTTTCCAAGAAGTGTACGAAGCCGAATTTGCCGAAAAGTTCAAAGCGCTTGGTATTGTGTACGAGCATCGCTTGATCGATGACATGGTTGCATCGGCGCTGAAGTGGTCGGGCAAGTTCATCTGGGCCTGCAAAAACTATGATGGCGATGTGCAATCCGACCAAGTCGCTCAAGGATTCGGTTCGCTTGGATTGATGACGTCAATTCTGCTGACACCAGATGGCAAGACCGTTGAAGCCGAAGCCGCACATGGCACGGTAACGCGCCATTACCGCCAGCATCAGCAGGGCAAGGCAACATCGACCAACCCGATTGCGTCGATTTTTGCATGGACCGGCGGTCTGAAATTCCGTGGCAAGTTTGACGAAACACCTGAAGTGACGCGCTTTGCCGAAACGCTTGAAGAAGTGTGCATCCAGACCGTTGAAGATGGCCACATGACAAAGGATCTCGCGATCCTCATTGGTCCAGACCAGGCATGGATGACGACCGAGCAGTTCTTTGAACAGGTTCGCGCCAACCTCGAAATCAAAATGGGCAGCTGGCAGTAACAGCAAGCGCATAATTACAACAAAGCGCGGGGGGCGACCTCCGCGCTTTTTTATTGTCTTGTCCTTCCCTTTTCATGCGGCATTGGCGTACAAAGTGCACATGGCAGGTGAACTACACAGCGAAAGCATAAGCGATCTGCTCGTCATTCTGGGCGCGGCTGGAATCGTCATCCCGGCCTTCGCCCGTTTTCGCATCACGCCGATTATCGGTTTCATCTTGGTGGGGATAATGGTCGGCCCCATGGGCCTCGGCACTTTGGTCGAACGCTATCCATTGCTTGAATGGGTAACCATTACCAATCCAGAGGCCATTGGCCCCATTGGCGAATATGGCATTATCTTATTGCTGTTCACGATAGGGCTTGAACTGTCCTTTCGGCGATTGTGGAAGATGCGGCGTCTGGTTTTTGGCGTGGGCGCGGCGCAATTGTTCGGTGCGGGGCTCATCATTGCTGCGGGGCTTTTGCTATTTGGCTATAACCTGACGGCGGCGATTGGCATCGGCATTGCGCTGGCGCTTTCATCGACTGCGCTGGTGCTGCCGATTTCGGGCACGCATTCTGCCGTTGGCAAATCGGCCCTTGGGATGTTGCTTTTCGAAGATCTTGCGATCGTCCCGATCATCTTCGTCCTGGGGGCGCTGGCTCCACAAGCGGGTTCGGATTCGTGGGAGGGCATTGTTACTGTTCTCTGGCAGGGCACATTGGTGATCGTCGGCATGCTTGTGCTTGGCCGCTTCTTCCTGCCCCGCTTGTTCGGACAGGCCGCGCGCACCAAAAGCCCTGAGCTATTTGTGTCGGTCAGCCTGCTGGTGGTGATCGTGGCAAGCCTCGCGACGGGTGCGGTTGGCCTTTCGCCCATCGTCGGCGCAATGATCGCGGGCCTGTTAATCGCCGAGACGGACTATCACACCGAAGTCGCCGTCATGACCGCGCCGTTCAAGGGGTTGGCGCTGGGTGTGTTTCTGATCAGCATCGGCATGCAAGTCGATCTGCGCTTTGTCACGGCCAATTGGGCAGCGTTGGTCGGTGCCGTTGCCAGCGTCATTCTGATAAAGGCGGCGGTTACCGCAGGCCTGCTGAAGCTGAACGGCGCACGCACGGGGACCGCGACCGAGACAGGCGTTCTTATGGGAAGCCCATCCGAAACCACGCTCATTGTGTTAGGCGCAGCCGGCGCGGCGCAGATTATTGACGCTGCGACCATCAATTTCTGGCAAGTCGCAACCGCGATTGGCTTAACCATCACGCCGATATTGGCACGCATCGGCCACGACATGGCGCGCCGAATTGAACTGCGCGAGACCGACGACGAGATATATGAGCAAGACCCGGCACAGGAACCGCGTACGGTTGTCATTGGCTTTGGCCGGGTCGGTCATTTGGTGGCCGACATGCTGACGAAGCATGGGCAGCCTTATGTTGCGGTTGAATCCAATGTGGATGCGGTCACAGCGGCGCGGCGCGGTGGGTATAAAGTTATCTTTGGCGACATCTCACGACCCGAAACATTGGACAAGCTAAGCCTTGGCCACGCAAAGGCGATTATTCTGACCATGGACCAACCGGTGCTGGCCGAACATATCGTCAAGCGCGTCCGCCAGTGGTTGCCGGATATTACCATCGTTACGCGCGCCCGCGATGCAGACCATGCCGCACGCCTGTATCAGGCCGGGGCAACCGACGCCGTTCCCGAAACGCTGGAAAGCTCGCTTCAGCTATCGGAAGCCGTGCTTGTCGACCTCGGCGTGGCCATGGGCCCCGTGATCGCATCGATCCACGAAAAGCGCGACGAATTCCGGCGGCAGATTAAAGAAGCCGGCGGCCTCGACGAGGCCCCCAAGCTCAAGCTTACGTCTTAACCCGCAATCTTTGCTTTAATGGCATCCAATGCCGCCTGCGCCAGCTCAGCACCAGCTGGACCGCCGCCTTGTGCCATGTCGGGACGTCCACCGCCACCTTGGGCGCCCATCGCCTCGGTCGCAGCGCGAACGAGGTCTGGAGCGGTCAACGTGGCGTGGAGCGCGGGTGAGACCGCGACAACGACGGTGTTGCTGTTCTCATTCGCCGCGATGATGGCGACGATGCCGCTGCCAATGGCTTTCATCTGGTCATCGGCCAAACCGCGCAGGGCTTTTGGTTCAATACCATTGATGACTTGGCCCATGAATGTGACATCACCGATTGTTTCGGCTTCTGCCTTGGGACCACTGCCACCGGACAATGCGAGCGCGGTTTTGGCTTCGGAGAGTTCTTTCTCCATCCGCTTGCGTTCGCTCATCAATGTTTCAATACGCACGCCGACTTCATCAGGCGCGGTTTTCAGCATTGCGGCGACATTCTTCAACTGTGTTTCGCGGCCAACAAGCCACAGGCGTGCGGCCTCTCCGGTCAATGCTTCGATACGGCGGATACCGCTTGCGACGGCGCCTTCGGACACGATCGTGAACAAGGCAATGTCACCCAATGCGTTGACATGCGTGCCACCGCACAGTTCGAGCGAATAATGCGTGTCATCGGTCTTGCCCATCGTCAGCACGCGGACTTCCTCGCCATATTTCTCGCCAAACAAAGCAAGCGCACCCGCAGCGACCGCGTCATCGGGAGTCATCAAACGCGTGGTTACAGCCTGATTTCCACGGATTTGCGCGTTCACATCGGCTTCAATCATCGCAATTTCATCAGCCGTCACCGCCTGATTATGCGAAAAGTCGAACCGCAGACGATCCGGTGCAACAAGGCTGCCCTTTTGCGTCACATGGCTGCCCAGTCGTTCACGCAATGATGCGTGCAGCAAATGGGTTGCGCTATGGTTGGCGCGCAGCGAGTCACGGCGGATTGTATCGATTTTCAAGGTGACAAAGTCGCCGACCTTGATCTCGCCCGTTCCAATCGTCACCTGATGGGCATGCAAACGTCCAAGCGGCTTTGCGGTGTCAGTTACTTCACCGCGCATGTTGGTGCTTGAAATAACGCCAGCGTCGCCCATCTGGCCGCCGCTTTCGCCATAAAATGGCGTTTGGTTGGTGATGACGGTCACGGTGTCATTTGCCACAGCAGACTGCACTTCAACGCCATCGTTGACGAGGGCAACGACTTGCCCCTCGCCTTCATTGGCTGCGTACCCGGTAAACTCGGTCGAACCAACGCGTTCGGCGATGTCGAACCAGACGTCGTCCGATGCCTTGGCGCCGGAACCCTTCCATGCGGCACGCGCCATGGCCTTTTGATTGTTCATCGCGGTTTCAAAACCGGCCTGATCAATGCCCAAGCCCTGCGCACGCAACGCATCTTCGGTTAGGTCATATGGAAAGCCATATGTGTCATAAAGCTTGAACGCGGTATCGCCGGCAAGGATATCGCCGGGCTGCATACCCGTGGTCGCTTCATCAAGCAGCTTGATACCCTTGTCCAGCGTACGGCGGAACTGGGTTTCTTCCTGCTTCAACGTTGCTTCAATCATCGGTTGCGCGCGAAGCAATTCGGGATAGGCCGCGCCCATTTCAGCGGCGAGGCTGCCCACCAAACGGTGCATCAACGGCTCTTTTGCGCCAAGGATGTGCGCATGGCGCATGGCGCGGCGCATGATGCGGCGCAGAACATAGCCGCGACCTTCGTTCGACGGCATGACACCGTCGGCCAACAGGAAGCTGGTCGAGCGCAAATGGTCGGCAATCACGCGGTGGCTGGCCATTTGGTCGCCCTGCGCCTTGGTACCGGTCAGCTCTTCCGACGCATTGATCAGCGCCTTGAACGTGTCGGTGTCGTAATTGTCGTGCACGCCCTGCATGACCGCCGCGATGCGCTCAAGACCCATGCCGGTATCGATCGACGGCTTTGGCAACGGCACATCGGTGCCGTCATCCTGCCGCTCGAACTGCATGAACACGAGGTTCCAGATTTCGACAAAACGGTCGCCATCTTCATCCGGGCTTCCGGGAGGGCCGCCAAAGATATGGTCGCCATGGTCATAGAAAATTTCGCTGCACGGACCGCATGGCCCCGTGTCGCCCATCGACCAGAAGTTATCGTTCGTCGCAATACGGATAATGCGTTCTTCAGGAAGGCCCGCAATCTTGCGCCACAGGTCGAACGCCTCGTCATCGGTATGGTAAACCGTCGTCGTTAGGCGCGATGGATCAAGACCCCATTCCTTGGTCAGCAATGTCCACGCATGGGTAATCGCCTGTTCTTTAAAGTAATCGCCGAACGAGAAGTTGCCGAGCATTTCAAAGAATGTGTGGTGGCGCGCCGTGTAGCCGACATTGTCCAAATCATTATGCTTGCCGCCCGCACGCACGCATTTCTGGCTTGAAGCTGCACGCGGCGTTTCGCGGCTTTCAAGGCCCGTAAATACGTTTTTAAACGGTACCATGCCGGCATTGACGAACATCAATGTCGGGTCATTGTAAGGCACGAGTGGCGCGGACGAGACTATGTCGTGCTGAGCAGCACCGAAATAATCAAGGAACCCGCGGCGAATATCATTGGTCGATGTCATAACGAAAGCGACTTAGGGAACGACTCGCCGCCCTGCAAGCCGGATATGCACTTTGCCGCTCCATCAGGCATAAGCGTAGGGTCCGCCCTTTTCGAGCGCGCGCTGAAATGCGGGCCGTGCGTGGATTGATTCCACAAATTTGGTGAGATTCGGGCGGTTGACGGCACGGCCCATTTTAACGGCGGCCTCCGCTGGAAAGCTCAACATGATATCGGCGCCGCTCATCGTATCACCCACAAACCATCCGCTGGCGTTCAAGCCATCCTCCATGAACTGGAAATGGCTTTCCAATTGTTCGTTAATGCGCGGGTGCAGCGGCGCGGCGGCTTCGCCCAAACGGGCCGTGTACAGGTTGAGCAAAATCGGCGTCATCGCCGAACCTTCGGCAAAATGCAGCCACTCAAGGTAACGGATATGTTGATCTGTCCCACGTGGTGGCACCAGATGTGCGCCGTTATGACGTTCACACAGATATTCGACGATGGCCCCTGATTCAAAAACGACATTGCCGGCGTCTTCTATCATCGGTGACTTACCCAAAGGATGTAATTTCAACAGCGCCTCGGGCGCAAGATTGGTCACGGCATCGCGTTGGTGGTGCACAATTTCATACGGCACGTTCAATTCTTCGAGGAGCCACAAAATACGTTGCGACCGCGAATTGTTCAAATGGTGCACTGTGATGGTCATGGTTATTCTCCTGAATGATTTTGATAGATACGCGCGGCGATTTCCCGAACCAGCTTGGCCCCGACGATTGCCGTAACATCGTTGACGTCGCGGTCGGGATTAAGTTCCACGACATCCGCGCCGACAATTGCTGCATTCTGTCGGGCAAGTATCGAAAGGACTTCGCGCACCGTCAAGCCACCCGGCTCCGGATGTGCCACACCCGGCGCCTCCGACGGATCAAGGCCATCGAGATCAAAGCTGATGTAGAGCGGCCCTTCAAGAACGGGAACATGCTCCGGCGAGAAGTTCAGCATCGGGAGTATTTCAACGCCATAACGCTCCGCCTGTTCGCGGCAATGCCGGTTCAGCGTCCGAATACCGACTTGAACAATGCGCTTGGCATGGCCGGCTTCCAATATGCGGGCAAATGGCGATGCATGGCTGCGCGGATTGCCTTCAAAATTGGCATAAATGTCGGGGTGCGCATCGAAATGCAAAATGTTGAGCGGACCATGACGCGCCGCCAGAGTCGCAACCACCGGATATGTTACCGAATGATCGCCACCCATCAGCAGAGGAACCGCTCCCGCGTCCATCGCGTCAGCCACCGCCTTTACGATAAGCGCGTCATCAGCCGCGGCATCCACGTCCAAAAGCGGCACATCGCCGCGATCGATCAGCGCGATGTCGGTTCCTATTTCAAGGCCGCACTCGGTCAATAGGTTACCGCGATCGCTAAATATCGCATGGCGAATTGCCGCCGGTGCAGCCGCTGCGCCACGTTCGAAAGAACTGTTTTGATCTGTGGGCAAGCCAATCAGGTGAATCTGCAAAGTCATTGATGCAGTTGTGCCGTAGTCACCCTGCCTGTCAAGAAGTCAGCGGCGCGCGCGACACTTCATATATCTGTGCACGGCAAAACAAAGTGACCCGCCCCGGGGTGGACCAGGACGGGTCGAAAGCAGCGGCCTCAGGCAAGGCCGCGCTTGTTCCTATATTTTTTAAACGTCGTCTTCCACGTCAGGCCCTGTCATAAGGACTTCAGCGACTTCTTCGGTCTTACCGCGGATGGCGGCTTCCAACCGTGCCGCAACTTCAGGATTTTCCGTGAGATAGCTTTTTGAATTCTCACGACCCTGCCCAATACGGATCGAGTCATAGCTGAACCAGCTACCGGACTTTTCGACAATTCCAGCCTTCAGGCCCAGATCCAAAAGCTCCCCGGTCTTGGAAATACCTTCGCCATACATGATGTCGAATTCGACCTGCTTGAAAGGTGGAGCCACCTTGTTTTTCACAACCTTCACGCGGGTCGTGTTGCCCACAATATCTTCGCCAGACTTAATCTGACCCGTGCGACGAATATCCAAACGGACCGACGCATAGAATTTCAACGCATTACCGCCCGTGGTCGTTTCGGGCGAACCGTACATCACACCGATTTTCATACGGATCTGGTTGATGAAAATCACCATGCAGTTCGACCGGCTGATTGAACCTGTAATTTTGCGAAGCGCCTGGCTCATCAAACGGGCTTGCAAACCGACATGGCTGTCGCCCATTTCACCTTCGATTTCGGCGCGCGGCACAAGTGCAGCAACCGAGTCGATAACCAAAATGTCGACTGCGTTAGAACGCACCAGCGTATCTGCAATCTCAAGTGCTTGCTCACCCGTGTCGGGCTGCGACACGATGAGGTTATCAATATCGACACCCAATTTCTTCGCATAGCCCGGATCCAGCGCATGCTCTGCATCGATAAATGCCGCCGTACCGCCTGCCTTCTGCGCCTCTGCAATTGCATGCAGAGTCAGCGTGGTCTTACCCGAGCTTTCTGGTCCATAAATTTCAATGACCCGTCCCTTAGGTAGGCCGCCAATGCCAAGCGCAATATCCAGGCCAAGCGAGCCTGTAGACACTGCATCAATAGCAATAGCCTCACGACTACCCAGCTTCATCGCCGAGCCTTTACCGAAGGCGCGATCAATCTGCGCGAGCGCCGCTTCCAACGCCTTTTCACGTTCCGAACTTTTCATACCGTTTGCCTGATTCCCATCGACCATTTTAAGACTTGCTGCCATTTTTCCACTCCTTTAGCGTCATGCCTGTTCCGGAACATCATCCGGAATAACCATTATGTACACCTTCTGTTCCAAAAGAACAAGAGCGGAACAAAATTATTTATGCGTTTATTTTCAATACCTAAACTAATTAGCCTTCACGAGAGCATCGTGGACCGCTTCCGCAATTTGCTGAACTGAAAATGGCTTAGCAAGGAACGACACATTGTCGAGGCTGATCGTCTCGCGCAACTGCTCCTCTGCGTAACCGGACATGAACAACAGGCGGATGTCGCCATATGTCTCGCGCAAATTGCGTGCCATTGTCGGGCCATCCATATTGGGCATGACGACGTCCGAGACGATGAGGTTGCGAGCGCCAATACCGCCAGCTGACGCACATCCAGCTTGGCGGACTGGTCCATGTCCCCGCCAAATATCTGGAATTGGGTCGGCGGGGATATCTTGTTCAAAGCGGCTCCTTACCAGATGCGAACGCGGTCCTCAGGCTTGAGGTACAATTGCCCGTCTGCTTTTGGCTGGAACGCATCGTACCATTTGTCAAGATTGCGCACGACCCACGCGCGTTGTTCCGACGGGCTGTGCGGGTCGGTTATCAAGCGCTGACGCAAATTTGCCTCACGATAATTGCTGCGCCCTAGCTGCGCCCAGCCAAGGAAAAAGCGCTGATCGCCGGTCATTCCGTCAATCACCAACCCAGTTGCGGACCGTCTTTAGCGGGCTCTTGCGTGGCAGCTGTGCGCGAAAGCTGGTGTGGCAAAAGGCTAAAAAAGCTTATCCACGAGACGCAATTGACTTCGACCGGCGTCGCCACTTGGCGCTTATCCGCCAGCGCCAAAACCATGCCGAGAGCACATAACCGATCAGCGCTGCTGCGATGGATATGATCGCAAGCCCTGCGACGCCTTGGACAAGCGCCAAAGGTGCTTCGTTCCAGACATAATCACCCCACGCGGAAAGCGGCGCCGATGTCTCGATAAGTTGATAAAAATGGCCGGAGCCATTGTTCAACCGCAGCACCGATTCACCGACATACACCGACCCAAGCAAAATGAATGGCGTTGTGGCCGGCATGCTCAGGAACGTCATCGCCGCGCCGATGGGGATATTTGCCCGAAATGGCAGCGCCAGCAGCGCGACACCAGCGATCTGGACACCCGGTATCAAAAGGAAAATCCCGACCAACAGGCCAAGAGCTACACCCCGGGGGACGGAGCGCCGTGTAAAGCGCCAGAGGGCGGGATGAAACACGCGCTGCGCAAACGGCCGCAGAAAGCGGCTGCGTTCAAAGCTGTCGCGCGTGGGGGCTTGCCTGTGCAACCAGGTATCAAACTTACTCATCCACGGTCGCGCATAATGCGTCCTTGCTCACGCTTCCAATCCCGTTCTTTCTCGGTAGCACGCTTATCAGGTGCTTTTTTGCCCTTTGCCAACGCCAATTCCACTTTCGCCCTGCCGCGTCCATTGAAATAAATCGACAGAGGCACAAGCGTCATGCCCTGCCGCATCACCGCGCCATGCAGCTTGTTTATTTCGCGCTCGTTCAACAGCAATTTTCTGGGCCGCTTTGGTTCGTGGTTAAACCGGTTTCCATGGCTGAATTCGGGGATATTTGCGTTAATTAACCAAATCTGATCATCGCGAACTTCTGCATAGCTTTCGGCGATGGACCCTTCACCAAAACGCAAAGATTTTACTTCCGTACCGGTCAGGACAATTCCGGCCTCATATTTGTCATCGATATGAAAATCATAACGGGCGCGCCGGTTTTCGGCGACCGTTTTGACTTTGTTGAATGCTTCGGGCTTTGGACGCGTCATTAAATAAGCCCTGCATTCTCCAAGGCGGCATCAACCTGACGACGGCTCGCCTCGCTTGGCGGGGTCATTGGCAAACGCAACTCGGTTGGGAAACCGTCGATGACGCGTGACAACGCATATTTAACTGGACCCGGCGATGCGTCAGAAAACAACGCTAAATGAAGTGGATACAGCTTATCATTCAGTTGACGTGCCAAGTTATAGTCACCCGATGCACATGCTGCCTGAAATTCTGCACATAATTTCGGCGCAACATTCGCAGTAACCGAAATGCACCCGCGCCCGCCAGCCGCATTGAACGCAAGCGACTGTTCGTCGACGCCCGAAAGCAAGCAGAAATCAGGTCCGCAAGCCAACCGATGGTCCGTGACGCGTGGCATGTCACCGCTTGCGTCCTTGATACCGATCACCGTCGGCAACTGCGCAAGGCGCGCAACCGTTTCTGGCTTAATGTCAGTCACGGTACGACAACCAGTCCGGCAGCCGCACCGCTTTTCTTTGAAAAGTTAAGATGGAGAATGGCGTTATTGGTGTCATTCGACCCACAGCCGGCAATAACGGGTACGCGCCCGGCGGCTTGCTCAATACACACTTCGATCACGCGATGATGCTCTGCGTTTGACAGCGTTGACGCCTCACCGGTCGTCCCGGCGGGCACCAGCGCGCTTGATCCTTGGTCGATTTGCCAATCGATCAACGCACGAAAATGCTTTTCGCTAAACGCTCCGTCGCAAAAAGGAGTCACTAGAGCCGGTATCGATCCCGAAAACATAGCATTACACTTTCAAT
This sequence comes from Sphingomonadaceae bacterium, assembly GCA_021300355.1. Classification (GTDB taxonomy): domain Bacteria; phylum Pseudomonadota; class Alphaproteobacteria; order Sphingomonadales; family Sphingomonadaceae; genus Sphingorhabdus_B. Next base: position 62,857 of record JAJTEF010000009.1, read on the forward strand.
CTGCGCCATATAGGCCGCTAAGGGCTATATAGTCGTTCGTTCAGCACCTGATAAGGATGGGGCACATAATATGTCCAGCATGGTAAAGCATCTCATTTCGGCATCTATGCTGATAATTCCGTTTTCGACCGCTGTGGCGGCCCAACAAAGTGATGGCATAACGTGGCAGCGCGGTACGGGGGAAGCCCCTGCTGCTGCGCCCACTGCGCAAATGCCTCAGGCCCCGGCGGTGCAATATGACCCAAGCGAGGGCCAAGTCCCTGCCGCGTTGCAGCGCTGGAAAATGCTTAGCGCATCAGGCAATTTCAGCTTTGGCGAATATGCGTCATTTTTGATGCGCTATCCCGATTGGCCAAATAGCGATGAGATGCGCAAGAACGCAGAACAGGCGATCAATCCGCTGTCATTGTCGCCCAGTCAGGTTGTGGCCTTTTTTGACCGCTTACCCCCCCTCACCAACGCGGGGCGCGCAAGGTTCGCAATTGCACTCGACGCATCGGGCGATAAATCGCGTGCGGAAGCACAAGCGCGCGCGGCATGGCGCGGCGGTGCCCTTAATGATGACGACGAAGCACGTATGTTCCGCATCGCCGGCAAGTATTTTACGTCCGCTGACCATGACGCCCGCGTTGACCGCTTGCTATGGTCGGGCTCAACCCGTGGCGCAGAACGCTGGATAGCCTACACATCTCCGCAACGTCGCCCCGCCTTTATTGCCGCGCTTGCCACGCGCCTGAAGGCCGCTGATGCCAGTCAAAAGGTTCTGGACGCTGGATCATTGGCCAATAGTGAAGCAAGCTTAATCGCGGCCAGAGCAGACTTTATGCGGTCCTCCGGCAACAGCATCGGTGCGCGCGAATTGCTGGCGAACCGCGCCAATCTTGCTGCGCCGGCACCTGTTCTGAAGGACTGGTATCAATTGCTGCTGACGCATGCGCAGGCAGCCGCGAAGGACGGCCAATATGACGTCGCGTACCGCATAGCGTCACGCGTTGACGACGCAACGCCGCGCGGACTTTTCATGATCGATCAAGATATCACCACACGCGATCGCTATACCAGCCTGACATGGCTTGCTGGCATGACGGCGATGGAAAGGCTTGGCCGCCCTGGTGATGCCGTTGCGATGTTCGAACGTTATGCGTCCGCTGCGAAATCGGCGCAAACCCGATCAAAGGGTTTACACTTTGCTGGCAAAGCCGCAGCAAAGGCCGGAGATCAAGCGGCGGCCACCCGCCATCATGAACAAGCCGCGGCTTATTATGAGAGCTTTTTTGGCCAGTTGTCGCTTGAACAGCTCCGGCGCCCCCTGCCCCCAGTACCGCGCATCACCCCCGCCGCACCCGTTTTGGCGGAGGGAGGTGTTCCGGCAGTCTATTTGGCCGCAGCCCTCGCCCCCAAATATGGTAGTTGGAAGGACCAAAGCAATTTCTTCAGGGCCATTGCCCGAAATGCCAAGGACCCGAATGATTTTGCCACAGCCATTGGTCTTTCCCAGAAATTGGGCCGCCCCGATCTGGCGGTGATGGCGGGTCGCAGTGCCCGATCAGCAGGCATTCCCGAACTTTTGGGAAACAGCTACCCAACGGTCAATGTTCCCGCCGCGCATCACCAAACATGGACGCTTGCCCATGCAATCATGCGGCAGGAAAGCCAGTTTGACCGGGCAGCCGTCAGCCACGCAGGTGCGCGCGGCCTGATGCAGCTGATGCCTGGCACCGCGCGCGAAACATCGGGCAAAATCGCGATGGCATATCGCCCCGAAGCGCTGACGGTCGATACAGATTACAACATCGCCCTTGGCGCGACATATATCGAACGCATGCTGAATTATTTTGACGGAAGCTATCCCCTTGCCATCGCGGCGTATAATGGCGGCCCCGGCAATGTGAACAAATGGCTGAAGGCTTATGGTGACCCGCGCACGGGCAGCATCGGCATGATGGAATGGATCGAAAAAATCCCGCTGAGCGAGACACGCGATTATGTTTACCGCGTGCTGGAAAATGCGGTGATGTACGATCATCTCCACCCCGAACGCGCGCGCGTGCGATCGGCAACGCCGCTCAGCACTTATCTGGGCAAATCAACCCCGGGGTGACATAGAGGCGCTATGGAGCGCACAAACCCGATTACCCCTGCCGGATTCGCAGCCTTGCGCGCGCGCTATGAACAATTGTTCGCTATCGAACGGCCAGCGGTTGTTGAAATCGTCCATTGGGCGGCAGGCAATGGCGACCGAAGCGAGAATGGCGACTATATTTACGGACGGCAGAAACTGCGCGCAATCGACCGTGAACTCGGCCAGCTTTCCAAGAAAATGAAAGTTGGGAAGGTCCTCGACCCGTCAAAGCAGGAAGACCGCGACCGCGTATTTTTCGGCGCAACCGTTACCTTGGCCGATATCGACGACGTGGAGCGAATCGTTACTTTGGTCGGCGACGACGAGGCAGACGCAAGCCATGGCCGCATCGGATGGAACGCGCCACTGGCCCGCGCCCTGCGCGGTGCGCGCGTGGGCGATGTCAAAACGGTAACCTTGCCAACCGGCCCCAAAGAATGGGAAGTCGTCGGGATTGCTTATCCAATAGGGGAATAGCCGAATGTCTTTTCGGCCAACGCAGCAATCTCTGGTTTGGGATCAGGGAAATCTTGCGGAACGCTTGCCTCAAGCGATTCCACAACATGCTTTAGTGCAGCGATCCGTGCCGCTTTCTGGTTATTGCCATCGATAACGGTCCATGGTGCCCAGCGCGTATGGGTGCGCTTAAACATGTCCGCTAGCGCATCCATATACTCGCTACGCCGTTCGCGATTTCGAAAGTCCTCTGCGGTCACTTTCCAGCGCTTGGCGGGATCTCCGAGCCGCTCCATCAACACCTTATCCTGCGTTTCCTGTGTGACGTGGAAGAACAGCTTAATGATTTTCGTACCGATTTCGCCCTGTCGCGACTCAAACTCATTAATCTCGTCATAGCCGCGCCGCCATTCTGCCTCGCTGCAGAATTTTTCAACGCGTTCGACCAGCACACGCCCATAATGGCTGCGGTCCCATATGCTGATTTCCTGACTTCCGGGCAGCTTGTTCCAAAAGCGCCAGAGGAAGTGCTTGTCCTTTTCCTCTGCCGTGGGCGCTGAAACGGGATAGACATGATAATAACGCGGATCGAGCGTCGCGGTCATGCGCTTGATCGCGCCGCCCTTGCCAGCCGCATCCCAACCTTCAATCACGATCAACGTGCGCGCTTCGTGCAATATGTGCAGCGACTGCAGCCGCGAAAGACGGCCCTGCAGCGCTTTCAGGTCCTCATCGTAGGCACCTTCGTATTTTTCACCGGACTCATAATTTGAAAGATCAATCGCCATAGGGCGATTGCAGCACCTATTCAGCCGCTATACAAGACAAAGCAAAACGCTGTCCCCAAAAGGGACAGCGTAATGGCGTCGGCCTATGCTTTACGATGAAGCTTTGGGCGGCTGTTCCACGACGCGAATGTTCAACTCGCGCAATTGCTTATGCTCGGCAGGTGACGGTGCGCCCATCAGCAAATCTTCCGCACGCTGGTTCATCGGGAACAAGGTGATTTCGCGCAGATTCTGCACACCGCACAACAACATGACCATCCGGTCAACGCCAGCGGCCATGCCGCCATGTGGTGGGGCACCATATTGGAATGCCCGGTACATGCCGCCAAAACGATCCTCAACATCAGCCTGCGTCAGGCCAGTCAGTTCAAACGCCTTCACCATCAGATCGGGATGCTGGTTCCGGATGGAGCCCGAGGCGAGCTCATAGCCGTTACAGACCATATCATATTGATAGGCTTTGATGGTGAGCGGATCCTGCGTCTGAAGCGCTTCGAGACCGCCTTGTGGCATCGAAAACGGGTTGTGGGCAAAATCGACCTTCTTGTCTTCCTCGCTCCATTCGTAAAACGGGAAATCGATGATCCAGCAAAAGCGAAATGCGTCTTTTTCAATGAGATCAAGCTGCTCACCCGTGCGTGTGCGCGCGGCACCCGCCAGCTTGGCAGCTTGCTCTTCCTTGCCCGCTGCAAAGAAGCAACCATCGTCGGGACCAAGCCCAATGGCGTCGTACAGCGCCTGCATACCTTCGTCGCCGTGGTTCTTGGCAATGGGGCCGCCAAATTCGCCAGCCTTGCGGGTGACGTAGCCCAAGCCAGCATGGCCTTCGCTGCGTGCCCATTCATTCATGTCGTCAAAGAATTTGCGGCTCTTCTCCGCTGTCTTTGGCGCAGGGATAGCGCGGACAACGCCGCCGCCTTCGACGATGCGTTCAAACAGGCCAAAGCCCGATTTGGTGAAATGGCTGGTCACGTCATGAATGATCAGCGGGTTGCGCAAATCGGGCTTGTCCGTGCCGTAATCCAGCATTGCCTTAGCATGCGGAATACGTGGGAATTGGCCAGCAGGCGTGACGGTTTTGCCATCAGCGAATTTTTCAAACACGCCAGCCATTACTGGCTCCATCGTGTCCCAAACTTCTTCCTGTGTGACGAAGCTCATTTCCAGATCGAGCTGATAAAATTCGCCCGGCAAACGGTCAGCGCGCGGGTCTTCATCGCGGAAGCATGGTGCAATTTGGAAATAGCGGTCAAAGCCAGCGACCATCAGCAACTGTTTATACTGCTGCGGCGCTTGTGGCAGCGCGAAGAATTTGCCCGGGTGAATGCGGCTTGGCACGAGGAAATCGCGCGCTCCTTCAGGGCTGGATGCCGTCAGGATGGGCGTTGAATATTCGGTAAAGCCTATATCTTCCATACGGCGGCGCGTTTCGCGAATGATCTGCGTGCGCTTGACGATATTCGCGTGCAGCGTTTCGCGGCGCAAATCGAGGAACCGGTATTTCAGGCGGGTTTCTTCTGGATATTCCTGCTCACCAGCAACGGGCAAAGGCAGTTCTTCCGACTTGCTGAGCACAACGACATTGCGCGCGAAAACTTCGATTTGACCCGTGGGCAGATTGGCGTTCACGGTGGCGGCACTGCGCGCCTTTACATCGCCATCAATGGTGACAACGCTTTCAAGGCGCAATGCTTCGAGGATTGGCAATGCGGGGCTGTCGCTATCGGCGACAATCTGCGTCATGCCGTAATGGTCGCGCAAATCGACGAACAAAACGCCGCCATGGTCGCGCTTACGATGGACCCAGCCAGATAGGCGTACGGTTTCCCCCACGTGGGAATCGCGAAGTTCGGCGCATTTGTGCGTGCGATAAGCGTGCATTGTTCACTCAATTCAAAAAATCTGTGGAAAGGCCGCCTAACAACCGTGCAGGGGCACTTTGTCAAGTCGGGAATGGGTGCTACGGCGATGCGCAATGCAGATTCATCCACTCATCTCCGACAGCAAACGCCTCGCAGAATTGTGCGCACGCCTTGCAAAATCCCCATTTGTTGCAGTTGATACCGAATTTATGCGGGAAAACACTTATTATCCGGATCTGTGCCTCGTGCAGCTGGCGGACACGCATGAGGCGGCGGCGATTGACCCAAAGGCCGAGGGGCTGGACCTCACGCCAATGCTCGATCTTTTGTGCGCGAATGACGAGGTCCTGAAAGTCTTTCATGCCGGTGGGCAGGACATTGAAATATTTTTCAACCTGACGGGCAAAACGCCCTACCCCATGTTCGACACCCAAATCGCGGCCATGGCGCTGGGTCAGGGTGAACAAATTGGCTATTCGAACCTTGTCGATCTGTGGATGGGCATTCAACTCGACAAAGGCGCGCGATTTACAGATTGGTCGCGCCGTCCGCTCGACAAACGGCAAATCGATTATGCGATTGCCGACGTCACGCATTTATCGGCGATATTTCCAATGATGCTGGAAAAGCTGAAGCTCACGGGCCGTGGCGCTTGGCTAAATGACGAGATGGAGCGCATTTCAGACGCGGCCAACTATCGCAATGATCCCGAAAATGCGTGGTCCCGGATAAAGGTGCAATCGCGTAAGCCCGACGTTCTGGGCCGGCTTCAGGCCATGGCGGCATGGCGCGAAAAGGAAGCGCAGCGTAAGAACATCCCGCGCGGGCGCATCATGAAAGACGAAACGCTGGCCGATATTGCGGCGCATCCGCCCAAGTCGCAGGCGGATTTGCCCAAGGTGCGTGGACTATCCCCTGCTTGGCGCGACAATGACATTGGCGCGCGGTTGATCGCCGTTATCGAAGCAAGTCAGCCCATGGCGCGCGACGACATGCCTGACCGCGGCAGATCGTCGCCCGGCGGCGGCAAAGACGGATCGCTTGTCGCGGACCTGTTGAAGCTGTTGCTCAAAATTCGTTCCCGCGAAATCAATGTCGCGCCGCGCCTCATCGTCCGGACCGAGGAACTGGAACGGTTGGCTGCGGGTGAGCGCGAAGACCTAGAAGTCCTGACCGGGTGGCGGTTTGAACAGTTCGGCCGCGATGCGCTTGATCTGGTCGAAGGCAGGCTGGCGTTCGCAGTGGTGAACGGGAAATTGAAAATGACCCACACCCAAGAAGAAGAGATGGTCCGCTAATAGGGCGATCTACGACGTCGTAGGTTCGAATTAGCTTTCGAGTATCTTCTTTACCAAGCTGAGATTGACCGGAGCATTTTCCGCCAGCGCCAGTGCGTTTGCGGACCGTGCAAATTTTTCGATTGCACCATAACTCCGCTCAATCCGGCGCTTTACGTAGCTTAAAGCATCCATGCTGATTGCAGCCCCGCGATCAGCGAGCTGTTTTTGAATCAATTGTTCAATCATTTCATCGTCGGGCGGCCCAATGTCGAGCAACAACGCAGAGCCCAGACGCGATTGCAGGTCGGGCAGCGTGATGTTCCATTCCACAGGCTGCCAACGCGAAATAAGCAACAACGGGACACCGCTTTCCTGCGACCGGTTCCATGCGTTAAACAAGGTTTCCGCGGGACTGGCCTCTGCGTCGTCAATGACCGTGCCGTTCTGTCCCGAAAAATAGCGCGCCATGAGCGATTTCCCCGAGCGCGCAGGCCCCGTCAAAATAGCACAGCGTTTGGCCCAGCCCGCCGCGCTCGAAAGCCCGGCAAACGCGGTCGCATTGGATTGCGTAATGATCAGGCTGGACGATGCGCCGCTGCGCAGTTCGTCCAATGGCAAGGCAATTTGGCGCATAATGTCAGATGCTGGTGCTCATGGCCGTGGTGACGGCGGCGTGGGCGCACCAGAATTGCGCGCAGGTTCTGCTTCTTGCAACACCGACCTGACCACATCATCCAAAGACTGGCGCGCAGGCTCCGCCCCATCGACAACCGACAGGTCTTCCACTTCGCCTTCCAATTCCTCTTCCTCGACCACTTCGGGTTCAAGGACGAGCGAGGCATCTGCCCGCAATGGGCCAGAGGCGAGCGCCGACTGGAACAGTTGGTCCATCTTAATGACCGCCTGATCCATCATGCCTGGAATACCGGCGCTGTTGGAAACACGCAGGGTAAACGACCCAAGATATTTATTATCCGGCCCATAACGCGCAGAAAACCGGCCAATGATCGGACCGCCGGGCCATTGCCGTTCGATACGTGCTATCGGGATGATCACGTCAGCAGCACCAAATTGGTCGAGGATTGTGCGCCACCAAATGCGGCTGCGACGGTCTTTCTGACCCGCATTCAGCAGCAACGATTCGCCGCCTGCCCCGCTTGGACGCACATAATCTATCGTGCTGTCAGCGGTGCGATATTTGGCCCAGCTGCGCTGCCAAGATGTGCGCTGTTCAAATACCGTCGGCGCGCCTGCCGAATAGGTAACGGGTAACAATAATAACGGCGCAGAACGACGCGCCACGCCGCTGACGCCCAGCAATTGACCAGCACGGGCGCGGTCAAACAAGACGCCGAGCTTCGCAACATACCGGCGTGGGCCAATCTGCTCTTGCTCCACCACGATTGCGGCGACGATGCCGTCCAGCGTCGAATCGGATAGGCCAGCGCCAACAGTCCCATGGGTTTTGCGCCACAATGCCGACCATGCAATCCGCTGCGCCTGTTCCCAACCCTTTTGCCGGGCATCAAACGCATTATTGCCGACGACATTCACGGAGACACCGGTCACTTCAAAATCACCAGCGCTTGCGATTGGCGCGATGCCGCGCTTTGGCCCTTCGATTTGCGCGGCAACGATTCCGCCACCAATCAGCGCCAAAGGCAAGCCAATCGCTGCAATCTGAAACCATTTTCCGCGAGAATTTGTCATTAACGCACCTTTAGGCGACATAGACGTGGAATTCCAACCCTGTTCTCGCTAACGGCGACAAATGGACGCAAAAGAACAGAAGCCCGAATCTTACACCTACGCCAAGGCGGGTGTTTCCATTGAAACCGGTAACGCGCTCGTGCGCGCGATTGCGCCGCTGGCGAAATCGACCCGCCGCGCTGGCGCGGATGCCGATCTTGGCGGCTTTGGAGGGTTTTTCGACCTCAAGGCCGCCGGCTTCAATGATCCACTTTTGGTCGCCGCGAATGACGGTGTCGGTACGAAGCTGAAACTGGCCATCGAATCCGGTCGCCATGAAGGCGTCGGCATTGACCTTGTCGCCATGTGCGCCAATGACTTGATCGTTCAAGGCGCAGAGCCGCTTTTCTTCCTTGATTATTATGCCACCGGCAAACTCGACAACGCAGTGGCCACATCTGTTGTCGCCAGCATTGCCGAGGGCTGCAAGCAAGCCGGATGCGCGCTAATTGGCGGCGAGACCGCGGAAATGCCGGGCATGTATTCCGAAGGCGACTATGACCTTGCCGGCTTCTGCGTTGGCGCGGTGGAGCGCGACCAGGTGCTGACGGCAGATAAGGTCGCGGCGGGCGACGTCATTCTGGGCCTTGCATCATCAGGCGTGCATTCCAACGGTTTCTCGCTTGTTCGGCGGCTTGCCGCAGACAAGGGCTGGAAACTCGATCGTCCGGCCATTTTCGACCAGAATGTTATTCTTATCGACGCACTCATGGCGCCGACCCGCATCTACGTAAAATCGCTGCTGCCGATGGTCCGCACCGGCAAAATCCATGCGATGGCGCATATTACCGGCGGTGGCTTGCTTGAGAATATCCCGCGTATCCTGCCGGACGGTTTGCACGCGCATGTCGATGCAGACGCATGGCAACAACCGCGCTTGATGGCATTCTTGCAAGCGCAAGGTCATATCGAGCCAGAGGAAATGGCACGCACATTCAACTGCGGCATCGGCATGGCGGTGGTGGTCGCTGAAACCGAAGTCGCGGGCGTAACCGCTGCACTTGAGGCCGCGGGAGAGACCGTGTTCCGCATTGGACATATTGCAGCCGGTGAAAAAGGCTGCACGGTTACAGGCAGCATCGAAACCTGGAGCGCTCAAGCCGATTGGACTGCGACCCATCATGGCTAAGGCGCGTGTTGCGGTCCTTATTTCCGGCGGCGGCACCAATATGGCGGCGTTGTTATATGCCGCAAAACGCCCAGATAGCCGATATGAAGTTGTTCTGGTCGCCAGCAACAATCCCGACGCAGAAGGGTTGAAACTTGCACAAGCCGAAGGCGTCGCAACGTTCGCACAATCGCACGTTGGTCTTAAGCGGGCTGATCATGACGAAATAATGCACAACCACATTACCAAAGTGGGTGCCGCTTATGTCGCGCTTGCGGGGTATATGCGGATATTGAGCGAAAGCTTCGTCGAAAAATGGGACGGCCGGATGCTGAACATCCATCCATCCCTATTGCCCAAATATACGGGACTAAACACCCATCAGCGCGCGATTGATGCGGGTGATAGGATCGCTGGCTGCAGCGTGCACCTTGTGACGGCCGACCTTGATGAAGGCCCCCTTCTTGGCCAGATGGAAGTCGCCGTTTTGCCCAATGACACTGCCGATTCATTGGCGGAGCGCGTCAAGATAGCCGAGCATCAATTATATCCGCGGACGCTGGCCGACTATGTTTCGCGGGCAACCAACCCCGATTATCTGACATCAAAAGTTCGCAAAATCGCGCTGGCCCAGCCAGAGGCCGACGAAGTGGTGTCGCACGGAATGCCGTGCTTCGGGATCGTCGGCGGCAAGAAATTCGCTTATGTATCCATCGACCATCATGGCGACGGGAAAATCGCGCTTTTGGTCAAAATCAGCGGCGTCGAAGAACAGGCAATGCTGATCGATAGCGACGCCGAGCGTTACTACCGCCCCGCTTATTTCGGCGATGGCTGGGTGGGCATCAGGCTCGACCTGGGCGATACCGATTGGGACCACATCGGCGAATGGATCGCCAAAAGCTGGCGCGCAGTAGCGCCAAAAAAGCTTACAAAATTTCTGGTTATACTCGGCTCGGCCTAATCGGTTGCAGGCTCCATAGGCTTTTTCGAAGTCGATCTCGACTTTTCAGAAAAATTGCAACTGCGCCAAGTTAGGAACATTGACACCAAGCGCGAGCTACGCGCTTGGTGTCAATTAATCTTAGATTGATCGGGTTTAGCCGACGATTTCTTCTGGCTTGAAGAAGTACGCGATTTCAATCGCTGCGTTTTCGTCGCTGTCCGAACCGTGGACGCTGTTCGCTTCGATGCTTTCCGCCAGTTCCTTGCGGATCGTGCCGGGTTCAGCATTTGCAGGGTTCGTCGCGCCCATGATGTCGCGGTTACGCTGCATGGCGTTTTCGCCTTCAAGAACCTGAACGACGACTGGACCGCTGATCATGAAATCGACCAGTTCGCCAAAGAACGGACGCTCACGGTGCACCGCGTAGAAGCCTTCGGCCTGTTCGCGGGTCATGTGGATACGCTTTGAAGCAACGACGCGCAGGCCGGCTTCTTCAAGCATCTTGGTGACTGCACCAGTCAGGTTGCGACGCGTTGCGTCAGGCTTGATGATCGAAAAAGTGCGGGTAACCGACATGAAAAGCTCCATATTTGTAGGGGGAATTTGGCGCGCATCTAACGTCGCTGCACGTTGAGTGCAAGCTTTAAGGCCCTTGGACCCATTTGCCGCCGTCCTGTTTCCAATAGCGGCGCTCTACCCCATCGCCCAATGTCCGCCATGCCGACCGCGCATTGTCGGTCTGTTCCGGTGGAAAAAGATAAAAAACACGCTCAAAATCTTGGGTAACCTCACGCCAATTACCGTCAGCCAGCGCAAGAAATTTGGCGCCATTTGGCGCATCGGTATCGTGCGACAACAAAATCGGTTGAAGATCATCATCGCTCTCCCCCGATTTTGCGTGCGCTAAAAAACTGTCCGCCCTTGCGGTCCACAACGCGCCAGAGATCGCATCCAGTTGGTCCGCATCATCACTGATAATCAGCAACCGCCCTTTATTGTCCAAGATTCGCTGGGCAATGGCAGGCAATACTTTTTCAGCAGGATCGCGCGTGAGTTGATAAAAATCGACCTGCATGTCGCGGCAACATCAACCTTCGAAATTATCCGCGACAAACCGGTCAAGCAAACGCACGCCAAAGCCGGTTGCGCCCTTATCCCACAAGGGCCCCGCTTTATCGGCCCATACGGTCCCGGCGATGTCCAAATGCGCCCATTTCACGCCGTCCTTGATGAAACGACCAAGGAATTGTGCAGCGGTGATGGAACCAGCGCCCTTGCCGCCGATATTCTTCATATCGGCAATCGGGCTGTCGATCATTTTGTCATAGGCCTTCGAAAGCGGGAAGCGCCACAGCGGGTCGCCAGAGGCCTTGCCAGCAGCGGTCAACTTGTCGGCGAGCTCATCGCTGTTCGAGAATAGGCCTGCATATTCACTGCCCAGCGATACGATAATCGCGCCGGTCAATGTTGCGAGATCGACAATATATTCAGGGTTATACTTTTCCTGAACCCAATGCAGCGCATCACACAGCACCAGACGCCCTTCTGCGTCCGTATTCAACACCTCAATGGTTTGGCCCGACATGGATGTCACAATGTCGCCGGGGCGTTGTGCATTGCCGTCAGGCATGTTCTCCACAAGGCCGCAGACGCCGACGACATAGGCCTTTGCCTTCCGTCCAGCGAGCGCCTTCATCGCGCCTGCAACAGCGCCTGCGCCGCCCATATCCCACTTCATATCTTCCATGCCAGCAGCTGGCTTGATGGAAATGCCGCCAGTATCGAACGTTACGCCCTTGCCGACCAAAGCAACCGGCCGTTCTTGCGAACCGCCGGTACCGCCCCACTTCATCACCAGCAAACGGGCCGGACGACGCGATCCTTGTGCGACGCCAAGCAGCGCGCCCATGCCGAGCGCAGCCATGTCCTTGTCATCCAGCACGCTGATTTCGACGCCAAGCTCCGCGAGGTGCTTACAGCGTTCAACAAAGCTTTCCGGATAAATGATGTTGGCAGGTTCGGTGACCAGTTCCTTGGTCAAGGCAACGCCTTCAGCGATTGCATGATAGCTCGGCCACAGGGTGCTTGCGTCTGCAGGCGCGCTTGCCACCGTCAATGTTTCCACTGTCGGCTTTGATGTTTCCGCCAATTTGGTGCGGTATTTGTCCATGCGCCAGTTGCGCAATGTTGCGCCATAAGCCGCTTCTGCAGCCGCTTTCGCGCTCAGGTTCGCGCCATGAATGGCAATATGCTTCTGAGCAGAAAGCTTTGCCCTGCCGCACCTTCGAAACGCGCCAATTTTGCGGTCGCGTGCACGATATCGCTATTTTCCAACGGAAATGTGAAGTCGGCGAAGGTAGTTTTTGTTACGATGAACGCGAGAACGTCGGCATCTTGGGGGCGTGCATCGGAAAAATTGATCTTCATGGAAATGATATGCCTTTTTGCGGATAACGGGTTTTACAGGTCTATAGGCCTAATTCACCCTTGGATTAAAGCAAAAGATAGGGGATAAATTCCCACGGTTAATCGCAAATGCAGCGATAAATAGGATGATGGGTGGACCCAATGCGATAGCGGCGATAAAGGACGGCACGGTTTTTATGAACATCCCCGCCACCCGCACCTTTTTATCGCGCTTTTTGCTTGTTCCGATTTTCATCGGTTGCGGGTCTGTGTCCTCGTTCGCATTTGCCGAAACGGGCCCCTCAACAGCAGTGTCACAAACGGCCAGCGACCAAATCGAATTCGATGCTGCTGTTGTTGAATATGACTCCAACACAGAGACCGTCACCGCAACAGGCAATGTGATTGTCAGCCGCGATGGATATACGCTGCGCGCAGCCAATATCATCTGGGACCGCAAAAGCGGGCGTGTTTTCGCTGAAGGCGCGATCCGCGCAATCGGCCCAGAAGGCGACGTCGCTTATGGTGACAAGATTGAACTCACCGACGCATTGAAAGACGGCGTGATCGACAATCTGCTTGTCGTTTTGGCGGACGAAAGCCGGCTTGCCGCCAAACGCGGCGGACGGAAAGACGGCATTTATACGCTTGATTATGCGGCATATACGGCGTGCAAAGTACTAGATGCCGAGGGCTGTCCCAAAAAACCAAGCTGGGAAGTCAAAGCGGTTAAGGTCGTTTACGACCCCAGCAAAAAACGCGTCGTTTACAAAGGCGCGCGGATCGAACTGTTTGGCCTGCCGGTCATTCCGCTGCCATTTCTGTCGCACCCGGTAGACGCCAAAGCTGGCAGCGGCTTTCTTGTACCCGGCATCGGCTTTTCGCGGAATAACGGCGCTGAGCTTGAGCAATCCTATTATTGGCGATTATCCGAAAATCGGGATGCTACTGCAGCGATAACCGCTTTTTCCGGTGCAGCCCCCTTGGGCAGACTAAATTTTCGGACGCTCGAAAAAAATGGCGCTATCGACCTGAGCGCATACGGAACCTATAGCAATCGTATCAATACAGGCGGCACTTCGACACCTGTCGGCGCAGATGTCTTCCGTGGCTATCTCGAAGGCGCAGGCAAGTTCCAGCTCGATCCCAATTGGTCGATTTCGGCATCAGGCCGTTATGCGTCGGACCGCACGTTTTTGCGGCGTTATGACATCAGCCGGGATGACAGGCTCCGCTCCACCTTTGCTGCCGAACGGATCGGTGACAACAGCTACTTCTCGATGCGCCCGTTATCGGTGGTACAATTCAGCTGCAAGCCAACAGCCTGGCCATCAGCCGGACCGAGGGGCAAGACACGCAGCGGGCATTTTCATCCGCCAAATGGGATCTGCGCAAAATAACCGCGCTTGGGCAGGAACTAACGCTCACGGCGCTCGCGCGCGGGGATGTGTACCATAGCGACGAAAATGCCAGCACGCTGACCGCGATATACCGCGGCGATTCAGGGTGGCAGCACCGCGCCATTTTCGCCACCGCAGCCGATATTAAATGGCCTTTTGTCGGTAAAGCCTTTGGCGGTACGCAGATTCTTACGCCCCGCGTCCAAATGGTCGCAGCGCCGTCGATCTCCAATTTGAACATTCCAAATGAAGATTCGCGCGCCGTCGATTTGGAAGATAGCAACCTGTTCGCGCTGAACCGATTCCCCGGCTACGACCGTTTTGAAGACGACCTGCGCATTACATACGGGTTCGACTGGGCATTACGGAAGTCGGACTTTTCCGCTGACATCAACCTGGGTCAAAGTTACCGCCTGTCTGACCGAGGGTCGATTTTCCCTGATGGAACGGGCCTATCTGACAAAGCATCGGATATTGTCGGCCGGTCCGAATTTCGGTTCAAAGACTTGGTAAAACTCACTCACCGCTTCCGCCTGGACAAAGACAATTTGTTGATACGACGTAACGAGGTCGATGCCACAATAGGATCACGCGGCACATATGTTCAGGCGGGTTATCTAAAGCTCAATCGCAATATCGGCCCGACCCTCGAAGACCTCACTGATCGTGAAGAAATTCGTTTGGCAGGACGCGTGCGTGTTGCACGATTCTGGTCGGTATTTGGATCCACAATTGTTGATTTGACCGACACCGCAGAGGATCCGACCAGTATTTCCGATGGCTTCGACCCCATCCGGCACCGGCTTGGCATTGCCTATGATGACGATTGCTTGTCGTTAAGCCTAGCGTGGCGACGCGACTACCAGCCTGTCGGAGATTCGCAGCGTGGGAACAGCTTTCTGTTCCGTCTGGCATTTCGCAATCTCGGTGTGTAAAGCATCCGGAATAAATTCGCGGAGAAGGATGATACTGCTCATCTGCTGTTCAGCAGTGTCTGTTTACCCGTCCCCTCGAACTGTCTGTGTACTGGATGTAAATCAATGAAGTTATTCAAGCGCCTGTCCCTCGTCGCTATGCTCGTTTCAGCAACGGCGCTGACACCGCTGATTGCGCAAACTGTCGGCGATGATGCATCTCCAGAAGCCACATTGGCCATTCCAGATGGACAGCAACTATTTGGCAAGAACGACCCAAATGTGCGCCGTGCGACGGCGCAGGTGAATGGCGAAATTATTACAGGCACGGACATCGATCACCGCCTCGCGCTGATTGTTGCTGCCAATGATAATAAGCTGCCCCCCGAAGAATTGGCGCGTTTCCGTGCACAGATTGTGACGAACCTGATTGATGAAACGCTTCAAATTCAGGAAGCGGCCGCCAATGAGATTGAAGTCACGGACGCTGAAGTGAATCAGTATTTCAATCGCGTGGCGCAGCAGAATTTCAATCGGCCCGCGAATGAGGTGGAAAAATATCTGATCTCGATCGGTTCATCGGTAGCGACGCTGAAGCGCCAGATTAAAGGCGAGCTTTCCTGGAGCCGCCTCTTGTCGCGCAACGTGCGGCCATCAGCCAATGTCAGCGACGATGAAGTGAATGCCATTATCGAGCGTATCAAGGCAACCAAGGGAACCACGGAATATCGTTTGGGCGAGATATATCTGTCCGCAACGCCGGAAACGATGCCAGCGGTCACCGAGAACGCGAAGAAAATCATCGACCAACTGCGTCAGGGCGGTAACTTTGTCGCATATGCGCGCCAGTTTTCGGAAGCCTCAACAGCGTCGGTCGGCGGTGACCTTGGATGGCTTTCCTTGGCGCAGCTGCCCCAGTCGCTCGCCAACGCTGCCGCAAATATGAACGCTAACGAGATTCAGGCCGTTGCCTCGCCCGGCGGGATTTCGATATTGCTGTTGATCGACCAGCGTCAGTAAAACAATTTAGCGAAGAAACGCAGCAAATCACGGGCTGTGGCGCCGCCGACGAAATGGCGCGCAAACTGGGCGCCGATGTGGTCAACCGCGACGGTATTAAAATCCGTGAGCTTCCTGCACCTTTGCAGCAGGTCATGCTTGATCTGCAGATTGGACAATCGACACCGCCTTATGGCTCGCTGCAAGACGGCGTTCGCGTTTTCGTCTTATGTGGTCGTGATGCCCCGCAGGAAACTTCATCCGAAAGCTTCGACGAAATCATGTCACGGCTGGAAGAAGAGCGCGTGAACAAACGCGCCCGGATTTACCTACGCGATTTGCGCCGCGACGCTGTTATCGAATATAACTGATGTCGGTTGGCCGACTGGAACTGCCACTGGCCGTTTCGGTCGGTGACCCGGCGGGCATAGGGCCGGAGATAATCGGCAAAGCGTGGGAGGCCCGCCACGCGTCTGGATTGGCGCCTTTCTTCGCAATTGGTGATATCGCCAGCTTCGCGCCGCACTGGAATGGTCCGGTTGTCCGCATTGAAGATCCCGCCGAAACCTTTGCGCATTTTGATACGGCTCTTCCGGTCATCCAAGTGCATAACTGCATTTCGATTGTCCCGGGTATTCCGGATCTTGATGGCGCGCATTGCGCATATCAGGCGCTTGAAATGGCGATTGGCTTTGCCCGTGCTGGCAGTGCCGCCGCGTTGGTCACAGGCCCTGTATCCAAGGCGCAATTATACGCGGTAGGCTTCACGCATCCAGGGCAAACAGAGTTTATTGCAGAGCGTTGCGGCGTTTCCAAAAACAACGCCGTGATGATGCTCGCCGGCCCTGACCTGCGCGTTGTCCCGATGACGACACATATCCCGCTTGCGTCCGTCGCAGAACAGCTTGACGGTCGGCTTATCCGCCAACGGCTTCGTGCGACAGCCAAGGGCCTGCAACGTAATTTTGGTATAGCAAACCCTCGGCTGGCAGTTGCCGGGTTCAATCCGCACGCTGGCGAATCAGGCAATATGGGCCGCGAAGAACTGGACATATTTGAACCCGCGATTGAAATGTTTCATGCCGAGGCGCGGTCGCATTATGATGCGGCCTTGTGCGCATATCATGATCAGGCCCTCATTCCTTTGAAAACGCTGTATTTTCATGATGCGGTCAACATTACGCTGGGGCTGCCCGTTGTCCGCACCTCGCCAGACCATGGCACTGCGTTCGGAATTGCTGGCAAGAATATGGCACTTCCGCTTTCGATGATTGCTGCCATTAAGATGGCCGAATCTGCGGCGCTTAATCGCCTTGCGGCTGCCGGTCTTGGCGGATGACGGTGCCGCTCCCTCCGCTTAGAGACGTCATTGCGCGGCATGGTTTGTCCGCAAGCAAGGCGCTTGGCCAAAATTTTCTGTTCGATGAAAAGCTGCTTGATCGCATTGCCGCGATTCCCGGCAGCTTGGCTGGCGAGCATGTATATGAAGTTGGTCCCGGCCCCGGCGGCCTCACCAGAGCGCTCCTGCGTGCAGGCGCACAGGTGCTGGCCGTTGAACGCGACCACCGTTGCCTTCCTGCCCTGGCGGAACTGTCAGAGGCATTTCCGGGCCAGCTTCGCGTGATTGAAGGCGATGCGTTAAAGATCGATCCCTTCGCTGAAATTGGTGCACCGTTTCACGTTGTTTCAAACCTGCCTTATAATGTCGGCACGGCGCTTGCAGTAGGCTGGCTGGGCGGTAAGGAATGGCCGCCACGTTGGAAAAGCCTGACGTTGATGTTCCAACGGGAAGTCGCAGACCGTATTATCGCAGCGCCGGGCACGGGTGCATTTGGCCGGCTCGCGATATTGGCGCAATGGCGGTCAAATGCCGCGATTGCGATGCCTGTTCATCGTTCCGCATTTACGCCCCCGCCAAAGGTGATGTCAGCGGTCGTGCATATCACGCCCAAGGATGCGCCCGCAGATGTCAAAATGTCTGTGCTCGGAAATCTGACAGGCGCCGCCTTTGGCCAGCGCCGAAAAATGTTGCGCCAGAGCCTGAAGGGCGTCGCAGGCGCGTTAGAAGCGTTGAGCGCCGCTGGAATAGCCGAAGATCGCCGCCCCGAAACGGTAACTATTTCCGAATGGTGCGCTCTGGCAAAGGAAGTGAGTTAACGCATCTAACAGGGGTGGCTCTTTAGAATATCCAAGGCTAAGAATGCGATATGCACACGCTATCTGCAAGCGAACGACAGGCGCTTGAAACCATAGAGCAACCACCTATGCTTGGCCAAGTCCAGAACTGGGCCGCGATCAACAGTGGCTCGGGCAATCTTGACGGGCTTGCCACCACCGCCAATTTGCTTGCGGACGCATTCTCCGCCCTGCCTGGCGAAGTAACACTCGTTGAGCCCGAACCTGTGGATCGCGTGCTATCCGACGGAACGGTGACCACAGTGGCGCATGGGCGGCATTTGCTGATGACCGTTCGCCCGGAATGTCCGACACAATTGC
The DNA here is from genome assembly GCA_021300355.1 of Sphingomonadaceae bacterium. Taxonomy (GTDB): domain Bacteria; phylum Pseudomonadota; class Alphaproteobacteria; order Sphingomonadales; family Sphingomonadaceae; genus Sphingorhabdus_B. The sequence goes on from JAJTEF010000009.1 coordinate 81,383, forward strand.
TGTTTACCGGACATATGGACACGGTGTTTCCTGCGGACCATCATTTTCAGACATTGCGCTGGCTGGATGACGGAACGCTAAACGGTCCCGGTGTGGCCGACATGAAGGGCGGCATTGCTGTGATGCTCGCCGCTTTGAACGCTGCAGAATCGTCCGGAAAACTCGCACAAACGGGATACCAGATACTCATCAACAGCGATGAAGAGGTTGGCTCGCCATCATCCGCACAATTGATCGCACGACTTGCGCAGAACAAGCTTGCTGCGCTTACTTATGAACCCGCATTGCCCGACGGTACGCTGGCGGGTGAGCGTGGTGGCAGCGGTAATTTCTCCATCATCATTTCCGGAAAATCGGCGCATGCAGGACGGAACCCCGACGATGGGCGCAACGCGCTTTTGGCGGCCGCGGACCTTGCGCTGCGGCTCAAGCAACTTTCGCGCGAAGGCCTGTCGGTAAATCCGGCCAAAATTGACGGCGGCGGTCCCAATAATGTCGTGCCCGACCATGCGATATTGCGGGTAAACTTTCGCCCGCGCACGCCAGAGATTGTGCAGCAGACGGACGTGGATTTGCGCAGGGTTATTGCCGACATTGAACGTGAACATGATGTGCGCGCGCATCTGCACGGCAGTTTCGGCCGCCCGCCGAAGCCCATTGATGACGAGGCTGCTAAGCTGCTTGGCTTGGTCAAGCAATGCGGGGCTGATCTGGGCATCCCAGTGGCATGGCGTTCGAGCGGTGGCGTATGTGATGGCAACAATATCGCCGCCTGCGGTGTGCCCGTTGTCGATACGATGGGCGTACGCGGGGGCAGCATTCACAGTTCCGATGAATTTCTCATCGTCGAAAGTTTGGTCGAACGCGCACAATTATCGACGCTAACGATTATGCGCTTATCAGAAAAAGGGACTTTATGACCTTCATCATCCGTCCGGCAAATGTGAACGATCTTCAGCCGATTTATGAAATGGCCAAAAGGACAGGCGGCGGGTTCACCAACCTTCCACCCGACCGAAAGGCTCTGATGCAAAAGCTGGAGCGGTCGGCCGCCGGTTTCGATCGCGTGGGTGAGGAAGTTGCCGACAATATATATGTTTTCGTTCTGCAAAACACCGCGACGGGCGAAGTGCGCGGGACATGCCAGATATTTGGCAAAGTTGGCCAAATATGGCCGTTCTACAGCTATCGCATTGGCGCGCTGACGCAGCATAGCGTTGAACTGGAACGGACATTTCGTGCGGATATCCTTAATCTGTCAACGGACCTGGAAGGCGCGACTGAAGTTGGCGGATTGTTCCTGCATCCCGGCGAGCGGGCTGGCGGATTAGGCATGCTGATTGCGCGCAGCCGCTATCTGTTCATTCGCAACCACCGCGCCCGATTTGCCGACCGGACGATCGCAGAATTGCGTGGCGTCATTGACGAAGCGGGCGGATCGCCGTTTTGGGACGGTGTCGCCGGCCGCTTTTTCGGCATGAGCTTTCAGGAAGCAGACGAATTCAACGCGAAATTCGGCAACCAGTTTATCGCTGATCTCATGCCGAAGCACCCTGTCTACATTGCCATGCTTCCCGACAGTGCAAAGACCGTCATCGGTGTACCGCATCCTTCAGGCCGCGCAGCAATGCGTATGCTTGAGAACGAAGGATTTGCTTGGGAAAATTACATCGATATCTTTGACGGCGGCCCGACGATGACCGCGCGTACCGATCAAATCCGCAGCATAAGTGACGCGAAAGACGTCATAATAACTGCCGTCAGCGATGACGTTGGCGAACATAAATCAGGTGATAAAAAGCTGATAACGCTGGGCCGTCTGCATACGTTTAAGGCCGCCTATGGCTGGATCGATGACAGAGGCGGCAATGTCATTATCGACAGCAATTGTGCGCGCGCCTTGGGCATTTCAGCAGGTGATGCTGTAACTTATGTCGAGCGCACTTGATCATGGCTTTGGTCGAAATAAACTTTGATGGAATTATTGGGCCAAGCCATAATTACGCAGGATTGAGCGTTGGCAATCTGGCATCGTCAAACAATGCCAGCGCCCCGTCTTATCCAAAGGCTGCTGCTCTACAGGGCATCGAAAAGATGCGCGCGAACCTGCGCCTTGGATTAGCGCAGGGATTTTTCATGCCGCTCGACCGGCCGAACCAAAAATGGCTTTCCGGACTGTCGACCGACATGCAATCGTCAGAGCCGCATATCCGCGCCGCAGCTTTTTCGGCGTCGGCCATGTGGGCCGCCAATGCAGCGACGGTATCGCCCGCGCCTGATACGGCGGATGGCAAATGTCATCTGTCTGCGGCAAACCTTCTGACGATGGCGCACCGCAGCCATGAATGGACCGGAACACTTGCGCAGTTGAAACTGGCATTTGCCGATGACGTACATTTTGCCGTGCACGGGCCCGTGCCAGCGCCGTTTGGCGATGAAGGCGCGGCAAACTTCATGCGCCTGTGCCGAACGCACGGGGACGCTGGCATTGAGATATTTGTATATGGCAAATCGGGCGGTCCATTCCCTGCCCGTCAGCATATTGAGGCATCGAAAGCGATTGCGCGGGCGCACCGGCTAGATGCGGCCAAAACATTGTTCGTTCAGCAATCCGAGGTCGCGATTGCCGCTGGCGCGTTCCACAATGACGTCGTTGCTGTGGCCAACGAACATGTCCTCTTCACACATGAGCAGGCGTTCGAACATCCCGAGCAGACCTACGCCGATATCAAGCGGCTCTTGCCCGAGACAGAGATCATCATTGTGCCAGCCGACCGGGTCAGCCTTGCCGATGCTATTCAAAGCTATCTATTCAATGCGCAGTTGGTGACCCTACCCGACGGCGGCATGGCGCTTATCTTGCCGAGCGAGGCGCAGGACAATGCGCGCGTTTGGGGCTGGCTTAGCGAGATGGTCGCGGGCAATGGCCCAATTCGCAAGCTCGTCCCCGTCGATGTGCGCCAATCCATGGCCAATGGCGGCGGCCCTGCCTGTTTGCGGCTGCGTGTGGTTGCGGATCCCGCCACAGTCGATCCACGCTTCATCGCCAATGAGGCTAAGCTCGACCAGATTGCCAGCGTGGTTGCTGCATATTGGCCGGAGTCGATTGTGCCGGACCAATTGAGCGATGCGTCATTAATGGATCAGGTACGCGCGGCGCGCATGGCACTGTTAACCACGTGCGATCTAACCGCGCTCGCATAAGCGTCGGTTTTTCTTACAATCGGCGCTTTCGTTAACCATCGTCACCGCTGCAAATGCTGATTTGGCACGGGCATTGCTTTATATTCAGTTAACTATGAAACGCATCCTACGCCTGTTCACAATCAAAACGAAACTAGAGGTCTTTATGATCACCTACGCGCTTGGCTTGGGTGCCGTGAAGCGTGGGCAGGAGTATATGGTCCAATATCCCGGCAACATCGGGAAAATGTTCTTCATACTGTACACAGGCGCCGTTTTTATCGCTGCCGCCAAAATGCTTCAGGCGGTCGAATTTGATGCAGCCTTCGGTGAGGATTAACGCTCAGCATCAGTAAATAAGGAAAAGTCCGGGGATTCTGTTGCTCGGCGATTCAATAGCTCGCGCATTTTTTAACCGGAAAACCGGCTCCCACTTTTCCTGAAAATGCTGGATTAGGTGGGGGGTTTCTGTTGCTCGGCACCCCCCGGGCCGCCGTAACCTTTCTGTTGCCCGGCCGGTCCGGCCGCGTTCTTTTAGTATAAGTTCAGACCGTGAGGCCCAAAATTATGCTGCGAGAGCAAGTGCTTCGTTATCGTTTGCACCTATTGGTTATGAACCATTTCACGGCTTATTCATGCCGGGCAAAAACAATGCTTTTCAACGCACGTCGATCCTAGTTCAGCCCCTCCAATACCTCTGGCAAACAGAGATTTTGGTGGAGCTGCCGGGTACCGCCCCCGGGTCCGCTGCATCTATTGCACACCGCAATTTATCACCATAGCCGGGCGAACCCAGCACCGACCTATATAGGCGCTTTTTCGTGAATGGGAAGTGAAGGCGGTTAAAGACCATGCATATTTCGGCTCTCTGCCGGAATGTGCACAACCAGTCCGTCGAGATCGGGTGTCAGGACGATTTGGCATGACAAACGACTGGTGCGCCGCGCACCGGTAGCGAGGTCGAGCATGTCTTCTTCGTCCTCAACCGACCGGGGCAGTTTATCGAACCATAGCTTGTCAATAATCACATGGCAGGTTGAACAGGCCATTTGGCCCTCACAGGTGCCTTCCAACGGTTGTCCCGCGGCTTGCGCAATTTCCAGCAGCCTTTGGCCCTGCACCGCTTCGACGTTCTGGACAGTGCCATCGGCAGTGATGAACGTGACTTTGATCATAGCATTGCCTCTGCTGACCGGTTGATTGCATCTGCGGCCATATCAATCTCTTCCGCCGTCGTATAGCGGCCAAAACCCAAACGTATCGATGATTTCGCCTGTGCGTCGGTAAGGCCAAGCGCGCGCAACACATGGCTGGGGCGGCCAGAACCACTGGCGCAAGCCGATCCAGCGGAAAAGGCGATGTTCCGGCACTCCGATATCAACCGCGCGGCGTCGACGCCGTCGCGGCGGATGTTGAGATTGCCTTTATAGCGTTGGGCCGTCGAACCATTGATGGTCCAGTCCGCAAATGCACTGGCGGCGCGGTCCCATAAGGCAGAAACATGCGTGGCGTCCGCGTCCATGCGCTCTGCCGCCAGTTTGGCTGCTGCGCCAAATCCAGCGCACAATGCGGGCGACAATGTGCCAGAGCGCATGCCTTGTTCCTGCCCACCGCCCAGCATTTGCGGGGTGAGCGCGATGCCGTCGCGCACCCACAGGGCGCCAATGCCTTTTGGACCGTGGATTTTGTGCGCGGATATGGCGATCATGTCGGGGACATCGGGGATCGGCATGCGTCCAAATGCCTGAACTGCGTCGCATAGGAACAGATTGCCTTGGGCGTGTGCCGCTCCCGCCAGTTCGGCGATCGGCTGGATAGTCCCAATCTCGTTGTTGACCAGCATGATGGCCGTTAACGCCTGCCCACCCATGGACCCCGACGCTTGCGTTTCGGGGCAAATTAAGCCCGCAGTATAGACGGGGAAAGTCCGACCATTTCGAAATGCAACAACGTCCAAAACCGCAGCATGCTCGGTCGCGGCGGCGGTGACGGGCAGCCCGCACCCTATGATGGCCAGATTGATCGCCTCAGTCGCGCCAGAGGTAAAGATCACGCGTCCGCCCTTCGGCAGCAGCGCCGCGATTTGGTCACGTGCAACCTCAACGGCCGCAGCGGCCGCCCTGCCCGCTGCATGTGCGCTATGCGGGTTGGCAAATCCATCCTTCAGCCAAGGCTCCATCGCGGCAAATGCCTCTGGGGCGAGCGGCGTTGTCGCTTGATAGTCGAGATAGATCATGCCGCTTTGGCGCGGATGACGATATTGCGCCAGACGTCTAAAAACCGTGCGACATCGCTTTCGCTGGTATCCGCGCTGAAACTGACGCGGACGACTTCAGAAGCGGACCGTTCGTCCCAACCCATTGCGCGAAGCACATGGCTGGTTTTCAAAGTGCCTGATGAACAAGCGCTTCCTGCGGAGACCGCGATGCCCGCCATGTCAAAGTTGATCAGCTGACTTGAGGCCGCAACGCCGGGCATGCGGTAGCTGGCGATGGTCGCAAGCCTACTGCTTGCTTCTGCAACCACGATGCCGCCGCTGGCAGTGATCTCCGCATCCAACATGTCGCGCAGCCGAACGGCTTTTTCCATCCGTGCAAAACCCGCCTCAAGGGCAGTCGCAAATCCGATTGCGGCGGGCAAGTTTTCGGTGCCGCGCCGGTACCCTTGCTCCTGCCCACCTGTTGGCGACAGCAGCCCAAGGTTGCGGACGAGCAAAGCGCCCATTCCCGGCGGCCCGCCCAGTTTATGCGCGGACACGCACATCAAATCAGCATGTGGCAACGGCATTTTGCCAGCGCTTTGCGAACAATCAGCAAACAATAGTCCGCCATTGGCCCGCACAATATCGGCGATCTCCGCCATCGGTTGAATAACGCCGGTTTCGTTGTTCACGGACTGCACCGCATAACGAGCAGCGCCTTTGATCGCGTTCAGGTCAACATAACCGTCTGGGCCGACGGGCAAGCGGGTTGCGCCTGCCACAGCCAAGACCGCATCATGTTCAACGGCGCTGGCAATCGCATCATGGCCGCGCAGCGCAATCGCAATTGCCTCACTTGCGCCGCTGGTGAAAATGACTTCACCATCCCAATTCAGCGCCGCAGAAACCCGCGTGCGGGCGTTCTCCAACGCCGCGCGGGCTGCGCGGCCTTCGCTATGCGGAGAGGACGGATTGGCCCATCGCGCGAGTGCGTCGGCCATCGCTTCGCGCGCCGCCGGAATGACCGGCGTTGTCGCTGCGTGATCCAAATATATGCGGGGCTGGTCGGGCATTATTTCCATGACAGTTGCGAAAATCGTCACTGCTTCTATATAGCTCTACGAAATCCTGCAAAGCCCGAACCTTCGGGCAAAGCTCGGCACCCATCTAAGAATCGAACAATAATATGCCTGCTATTGCTATTCCCGGTCCCGAAGGCCGCCTCGAAGCCCGCTTTTCTCCGCCACCGCGCCCACGTGCACCGATTGCAATGATTTTGCATCCGCACCCCCAAGCGGGCGGGACAATGAACGACCGGATTACGCAGCAGCTGTACAAAACATTTGTAGCGCGCGGATTTGGCGTACTGCGTTTCAACTTTCGTGGTGTTGGCCGCAGCGAAGGCGAATTTGACAATGGCATCGGCGAATTGTCTGACGCCGCATCGGCGCTCGATTGGGTGCAAAGCTTCCACCCCGAAGCGTCCACGACCTGGATCGCTGGCTTCAGCTTTGGTGCATGGATTGGCATGCAGCTTTTGATGCGCCGTCCGGAAATCCGCGGTTTCATCTCGGTATCGCCGCCTGCAAACATGTATGATTTCAGCTTTTTGGCGCCTTGCCCATCATCGGGCATCATCATTCAGGGTGTGAATGACGAAGTCGTTAATCCCAACGCCGTTCAAAAGCTGGTAGATAAACTGCGCACGCAGCGCCACATCACCATTCACCATGACGAAATCCCGCGCGCGAACCATTTCTTTGAAAATGAAATGGATATGCTGATGGCGTCCGTGAACAACTATCTCGATTTCCGGTTGGACCCGAACTCACCGATTAAGTGAGTTACTGCGCTTCGGTAACAAGGCTTTTGCCTTGTTGGTCGGGCACAACCCAAATCGCAACATTGGCAAAAATAACGAGAGCCGCAGCGATCATCAGCCACATTTGCTGACTTGCGCCATCGCGACTCCATCGTTTCCAAGCGCCATAGAGAAGCAGGAACGCGGACAGCATGGCGATGGATAAAACGGCGTTTAACATTTTGCCTCTCTAAAGCCGGTGGATAAGCCACGCAATCGGGCAAATACCGCATAGCCTTTTGCCACGCTCTGCCATAGGGGGAGCGTATTCCGACTCATGCTGCTACAGGATGTACCATGCGTATCGCTATCGCCTCAGACCACGCTGCCCTTGCGCTGAAATCAGCGCTCGTCGAATATCTGCTGTCGGCAGGGCATGATGTCAGCGATCTCGGCCCGCATAATGAAAGTTCGGTCGACTATCCCGATTATGGCTACAAACTTGCGGCCGCTGTTGCCGACGGCGCCGCAGAACGCGGCGTTGCCTTATGCGGTTCAGGCATTGGTATTTCGATTGCGGTGAACCGCAATCCCTCCGCACGCGCCGCTTTGGTGTCCGAACCATTGTCAGCGCGGCTTGCCCGCGAACATAATAACGCAAATGTTATTGCCATGGGCGCGCGCCTGATTGGCATTGAAATGGCCAAGGCCTGCCTTGATGCCTTTTTAACAACGGAATTTGGCGGCGATCGCCACCAACGCCGCGTCGACAAACTATCCAACCCAAACACGACCAAGGAACCATCATGAGCAGTGCAGCCGTCAATGACATCCAAAATTCTGGATTTTTTACGCAAAGCCTGACGGAACGCGACCCCGAAATCGCGGGCTGGATAGCGAAGGAACTGGGCCGGCAGAACGACAAGATCGAATTGATCGCGTCGGAAAATATAACGTCGCGCGCCGTGCTCGAAGCCACAGGTTCGATCCTCACCAACAAATATGCCGAAGGCTATCCGGGCAAGCGTTATTATGGCGGCTGCGAATATGTCGATGAAATCGAGACCATCGCCATTGAGCGCGCGAAGCAATTGTTCGGCTGTGAATTTGCAAATGTGCAGCCCAACAGCGGCAGCCAGATGAATCAGGCGGTGTTCCTCGCGCTTCTGCAGCCCGGCGACACGTTCATGGGCCTAGATCTCAACGCAGGCGGGCATTTGACCCATGGATCGCCGGTAAACATGTCGGGCAAATGGTTCAATCCAATCGGATATGGTGTCCGCCGCGATGATCACCGGATCGACATGGACGAAGTCGCGCGCATCGCCAGAGAAAACAAACCAAAGCTGATCATCTGCGGCGGCACAGCTTATTCGCGGGGCTGGGACTGGGCGCGATTCCGGGAAATTGCGGATGAAGTTGGCGCTTACCTACTCGCCGATATGTCGCATATCTCCGGGCTGGTTGCAGGCGGCGCGCATAGCTCGCCTGTGCCGCACGCGCACGTCACAACCAGCACAACGCACAAGTCGTTACGCGGACCTCGCTCGGGCATCATATTGACCAATGACGAGGTGCTGGCCAAAAAATTCAACTCGGCAATTTTCCCGGGGCTGCAGGGTGGGCCATTGGTGCATGTGATCGCGGCAAAGGCTGTGTGCTTTGCCGATGCGATGAAGCCAGAATTCAAAAGCTACGCCGCCAATGTCGTCGAAAATGCGAAGGCACTTGCATCTTCATTGCAGGAACAAGGGCTTGATATCGTGTCCGGCGGCACCGACAACCACTCGATGCTGGTCGATCTGCGGCCCAAAGAAGCCAAGGGCAAGCATGCCGAACATGCGCTCGATCGCGCTTCGATTACGTGCAACAAAAACTCGATACCGTTCGATCCAGAAAAGCCGTTTGTCACGTCCGGTCTCCGCTTGGGCACGCCAGCTGGCACCACCCGTGGTTTCGGTCCGGCAGAATTCCGTCAGATCGGCAGGATGATCGCCGATGTCGTCGAAGGCCTGCGTCACAATGGCGAGGCTGGCGACGGCCAGATCGAAGCACGGATCAAGGACGAAGCCGAGGCACTTTGCACACGCTTCCCAATCTACCCATCTTGAATTATATAGGTGACTTACCCATCTAATACACAGAAGGGAAATAACCATGGGATTTTGTAACGAGTGCAACGCTGAATATAGCGAAGGGATGAAGTTCTGCCCGCAATGTGGCGCCAAAACGCCTGAGCAGCTTGCAGCCGAAAGCTTTCCCAACCAAGCCAAGCATTATGTCGGTGAAGCCGCTGATGAATTGTGGGGCGCGACCAAGGATGCGTTTCACACAGGCAAGCATTTGGCGGATCAGGATACCGTCAAGAAAGTTGCCGGCGGTGCCGCCATCGGCGCTGCAGCCGCTGTCATTGCGCCAATCGGACTGGCAACAGGCGCATTGATTGGCGCAGGTATTGTTGCCTACCGTCACGTAAACAAGAAAAAGAATCAGGAAAAATAATTGCGCTGCCCATTTTGCGGAAACGACGATAGCCAGGTCAAGGACAGCCGTCCCACCGAAGACAATAGCGCTATCCGCAGACGGCGGCAGTGCGAAGGTTGCGGCGGTCGGTTTACGACTTTTGAGCGCATTCAGTTGCGTGAGCTATCGGTGGTCAAGACCGACGGCAAGCGTGAGCCGTTTGAGCGCGAAAAGCTTGAACGCTCGCTTTCGGTCGCGTGTCGTAAGCGTCCCGTCGACCATGCCCAGATTGAAAAGCTGGCCTCTGCCATTCAGCGGCAGCTGGAAACCTTGGGTGAAAGCGAAATTGAGTCCAAGCGCATCGGCGAGTTTGTCATGGACGGATTAAAGGCGCTCGACAGCGTGGCCTATATTCGCTTTGCGTCTGTCTACAAAGACTTCAGCGAAGCGAAGGATTTTGAAGATTTCGCCGGGAGCGTGGTTGAAGCGGCGCAGAAATGAGTTCGGCGCCCGTTATCATCCTTGTTCGTCCGCAATTGGGCGAGAACATCGGCAAAGCCGCCCGCGCCATGCTGAATTTTGGGCTGACGGAAATGCGCCTTGTCGCCCCGCGTGATGGATGGCCAAACCCGAATGCAGGGCCTGCCGCCTCTGGCGCAGACATTGTGCTCGCCAATGCACAGGTTTTCCCGACACTTGCCGAAGCGACCGCGGACATCGCGCATGTCTATGCAACGACCGTACGCAAGCGTGGCGTCACCAAGCCGGTCATCACGCCTGAGGCAGCAGCCAAAGAGGTTGTCGGCAATAAAGGGCGTAGCGCAATCCTGTTCGGTGCGGAACGCTCCGGCCTTGAAAGCGATGAAGTCAACGTTGCGCGCGCCATCATTACGGTCCCCATCAATCCCGAGTTCGGATCGCTAAACCTCGCGCAGGCGGTCATTTTGTGCGCCTATGAATGGTCAAAAACCCAATCGCTTGCCAGCCCACCCAAAACGGATGTGGAGCCGCCAGCATCACAGTTTGAACTCGACGGCCTGATTGCGCAGCTCGATGCGATGCTGGAGCCATTAAATTACTTCACACCAATTGATCGTGCGCCCGTCACACGGCGCACCTTGCGCAACTTGCTCACAAAGCCTGCCTGGAACGCCTATGAAGTGCGAACTTTACGCGGGGTGCTGACAACATTGAACAGAATGCGACCAACCGAAAAATAGAGACTTGGTGACCGCAACCAGGCTGTTTACACCCATGCGCAACGAGGAGCATTCCATGATTAGCACTTTAGTTTTTAGTCTTTTGTTGGCCGCATCGGGTACATCAGAAGCAACGCCACGCGCCACAGATGCAGTCGCGCAGGAAGCACCAAAAGCAAAACCAAAGAAGATCTGCAGAACAACCGGCCTCACCGGCAGCCGCATCGCAAAGAAGCTATGCAAGACCCAAGAGCAATGGGATCAGGCAGAATCTGCGTCTGAGCTTAGTGTCAAAGGCAAGGCCGGCACTACTATGCCGCCACAAATGGACACCGGCATTTAACGCTTAAGCGCGATTGGCATCCCACTTTTCGAGTTCGTAGGCGATGGAGGCTTCAACCAAAAGCTCCCATAAGTCGCCCACGACCTCTGCGGGGATGCCAGCGTTGCGTGCGGCGTCTTTCACATTCGCCAGCACCTGTTGCTTGCGCGCTTCATCCCGAACCGCATTGCGTTCGGTTTTAATGCGCGCTGCGGCATCCATATAACCAAAGCGTTGCGCCAGCAGATTGACCAACTGCGCATCGACGGCGTCAACGCCTGCCCGCACGTCAACCATGTTGTTACAACTCTCGGCATTTTTTGGGCTATCAGTGCTGCTCATGGCAGCGCCTTTAAAGTTGAGCATGCCTAAAGTCGAGCCAGATGTTGACATATCGCCGATCTGCAGCCATAGGCGCCGCTTCGCAATCGACCCTGCATTCCGGTGAAGCAGGTGTCCGGCACATGCATAATGTGTCGCGCGGGACCGGAAACAACGTTGTTAGCAATTGGAGTCTTAAAATGACGAAGCGTACAAGCTCGAAGTATAAACTTGACCGCCGCATGGGTGAAAACATCTGGGGCCGTCCAAAATCACCTGTAAACAAGCGTGAATATGGCCCCGGCCAGCATGGTCAGCGCCGTAAAGGCAAGCTTTCCGATTATGGTATTCAGCTGCGCGCCAAGCAGAAGCTTAAGGGCTATTATGGCGACGTAACTGAAAAGCAGTTCAAGCGTGCGTATCAGGAAGCCAGCAACATGAAGGGCGATACCTCGCAGAACCTTATCGGTCTGCTCGAGCGTCGTTTGGACATGGTTGTATACCGCGCCAAGTTCGCCCCAACCATTTTCGCCGCACGCCAGATCGTTAGCCATGGCCACATTCGCATCAACGGCGTGAAGTGCAACATCGCAAGCCGTCAGGTTGCTGTCGGTGACGTCATCAGCCTCGGCAACAAGGCCAAGGAAATGGCTTTGGTTATCGAAGCACAAGGCCTCGCTGAGCGTGACATTCCAGAATATGTCTCTGTAGACGGCAACGACAAGGTTACTTTCGCGCGTATCCCAACGCTCGACGAAGTGCCCTACCCAGTTAAGATGGAACCAAATTTGGTCGTCGAATTCTATTCGCGTTAATCTTACAAACAATCTTACGAAAAAGGCGGTCCTTGTGGCCGCCTTTTTTGTTTGAGCCTGACCGGCGGGTCTGGCAGAAGGCGCGCAATAATCTTTCCCCTTAGGAGAATTTCATGCGCATGCTGTCTCTGGCCCTTGTATCTGTTCTGGCCCTCACGACCGCCTGTCAAAAGGATGCGTCTTTGGATGTCTCCATGGACGCCCTGCCGCAAGTCGAAGTCCCCGCACTTTCTGAAGCGACCATGAAGGACGTGACACGCGAATTGTCACTCGACAGCTATGAAGGCCGCGCACCGGGTTCGGTCGGCGAAGAGAAGACCGTCGCTTATTTGATAGCCAAATATAAAGCGGCAGGACTTGAGCCTGGCAATAACGGCAGCTGGACACAGGATGTGCCACTGATCGAAATCACCGCGAAAAATGTATCGGCGCTCACAATTGCCGACCGCAGCGGCCGCAGCGGCAAGGCGATGTCATTTGCCTATGGCAACGAATATGTCATCGGCAGTTACCGCGAGACACCCAAAACCGATATTAAGCAAAGCGAAATGGTCTTTGTCGGCCACGGCATTGTCGCCCCTGAAAAAGGCTGGAACGATTATGCTGGCGTTGACGTTAAGGGCAAAACCGTCGTCGTGATGGTCAACGACCCCGATTTCGAAAATGAAGGTCTTGATGGCCCGTTCGGTGGCAAGGCCATGACCTATTATGGACGCTGGACATATAAATTTGAAGAAGCCGCGCGTCAGGGCGCTGCTGCCGTTTTGATCATCCACGACACTGCCCCTGCGGCATATGGCTGGAATGTCGTCAACTCCAGTTGGACAGGCACGCAATTCCTGGCGCAGTCAAAGGATGGCGGAAAGAGCCAAACCCAAGCCAATGGCTGGATCCAGAAATCCGTAGCGAAGCAAATCTTTGCCGCCGCTGGTCAAAATCTCGACAAGCAAATGGCCGCAGCCAGGCAAAAAGGCTTTAAGGCGGTTCCGCTGAACCTCTCGGCGTCGATGAACTTCGAAAATGACATCGCGCGCAAGGCGAGCAAGAACGTCATTGGCGTCATGAAAGGCACCAAGCGCCCCGACGAATATGTTCTGTATACGGCGCATTGGGACCATCTCGGTCGGTGCACGGCCGCGCCCGATGGCGACGACATCTGTAACGGTGCAGTCGACAATGCCACAGGCACGGCGGCTTTGGTCGCATTGGCAGAAGGCTTTGCAAAAGCCGGCGCACCGGAGCGTTCGATCGTGTTCCTTGCGGTGACGGCTGAAGAAAGCGGCCTGCTTGGTTCGAAATTCTACGCCGAAAACCCCGTCTTTCCGCTGTCGCAAACCGTGGGCGGCGTGAACATGGACGCATTCTCAATGTCTGGCCCTGCGAAGAATTTGACCGTCATCGGCAAAGGCAAATCGCAGCTTGATCTCTATCTTGAGGCTGCGGCAAAGTCCGAAGGACGGACACCTGAAACGGAACCGACGCCAGAAAAGGGTTTCTACTACCGCTCTGACCATTTCAGCTTTGCCAAGCTGGGCGTACCGATGGTGTATTTCGAAGGCGGGGACGATCTTGTCACCGGCGGTAAGGTCGCTGCAATGGCCGCCGCGGAGGATTATGAAAAGAACCGGTACCACGCCCCCGGCGACGAATTTGACGAAAAATGGGATTGGTCGGGCGTCATGTCCGATTTGAAACTATATTATCGCATCGGGCGGATGTTGGCGATGACCGACGCATGGCCAAACTGGAATGAAGGCGACGAATTCCGCGCTGTCCGCGACAAGAGCCGCAACGGGAAATAAGCCAATGACGTTCCGTATGCCCGCCGAATGGGCGCCCCATGAGGCCGTCTGGATTGGCTTTCCCAGTTCTGCGGAATATTGGGGTGCGCCGCTCCAACGCGCGCAACAGCAGATGGCCGCCTTTGCCAATGCGGTACACGCATCGGGCCAAGGTGAACGGGTGCATGTGATTGCCGGCAACGCAGATGCCAAGTCCGTCGCCGAGGGGCTGGTTGACGCTGGCGTCCATGTCGAGCTGCGCCAAATTGGCGATGTTTGGTTGCGTGACACAGGCTGCATCATCGTGAAAGATGGGGATCGGCGGATTGCCCGTGATTTCGGTTTCAATGGTTGGGGAAACCGGTTCGACTATCCCGGCGATCAAACCATTGGCTATGAATTGGCGGCGGATTTCGGTTTTGAAATTGCACAGGCGGATTGGATATTTGAGGGCGGATCGATTGACGTTGACGGTGAAGGTCTTGCCGCGACAACCGTCGATTGCCTGTTAAACCCCAACCGCAACCCAACCCTCGATAAAGCCGCCATTGAAGACCGGCTGCGCACGGACTTGGGGATCGAACGATTGCTTTGGCTCGGCGACGGCCTCGCCAACGACCATACCGACGGGCATATTGATAATCTGGCGCGCTTTGTTGGCCCGAACCATATTTTGGTTCCCAGCAGTGCCGGAATCGACGATCCAAACGGCGCCGTCTTTGAAGATGCCCGCGCGCGCGCCGAAGCGTTCGGATGCAAAGTAACGCTGATGCCGTCGGTTGGCCGTTTTGAACAAGACGGGGAAATCGTGCCGGCAAGCTATATGAATTTCTACATCGGCAACCGCGCTGTTGTCGTGCCCATTTATGGCGGCGCGAACGATGATGCCGCGATTGAAGTCTTGGCAAATGTCTACCCCGAACGCGACGTTATCGGTGTCATGGCAGATGCGGTATTGACCGGCGGCGGAAGCTTTCATTGTTCAAGCCAACACGTGCCCGTTTGATGATATTGGATATCGACGCGAAACATTGCATAATCCCAAAACAACCAACCAAGAGGACACCCCCAATGAAAAAGACTTTTCTGATTGCCCTCGCCGCCACTGCGCTTGCAGCACCCGCTTATGCTGACCATCACAGCATGAGCAAAGCCGAGCATGACAAAATGCATAAGGAACATAGCGAACGGCTTGCAAAAATCCTCGCCGACCCGTCGCGCGGTGCCGATGCCAAGCGCGATCAATATCGCCACCCTGCCGAAACGTTTGAATTTTTCCGTTTGCACCCTGACCATGTCATTGGCGAATATGCGCCGGGTGGTGAATGGGTTTCGCGTATCCTTGGCCGTTATGTGAACGAAAAAGGCAAATATACCGGCCTGTATTTCGGCACAAAAAGCTTTTTCAGCGATCAACAGAAAGCCGGCATCGCTGCGGGCGTTGCAAAGTTCCCTGCTGATGTCGCGGCCGTATCCGGACGTCCGGCGACAGATTTCAACGCGTTTTCGCTCAGCGAAATTCCCGACGGCGCAAAGGGGTCGTTTGACCGCATCCTTGTGATGCGCATGATGCACAATATGATGAACTGGAACATCGCGGACGCCGAAATCAAGGCAATGCGCGACCTGTTGAAGGATGATGGCTTGCTCGGCATCGAACAACATCGCGCCAAGGCAGACGCGCCGTTCAGCTATACCGACGGTACCAAGGGCTATATGCGTGAGGCCGATATCATCAAGTTCATGGAAGTGAACGGATTCGAGCTGGTCGCCAAAAGCGAAATCAACGCCAATCCAAAGGACAGCGCAAATTGGCCGGATGGCGTCTGGACTCTTCCGCCAGCGTTGCGTTTGAAAGATGTCGACCGCGCAAAGTACGAAGCCATCGGTGAATCCGACCGCATGACCTTATTGTTCAAAAAGCGACCCTGATTGTTGGATGAGTGCTGCCCAGCCGGCCCATGCCCCTCGTAGTGCCGTGGATTTTGCGGTTGGGGCATCGCCTGTTGGGCACGCTGGTTGCCGGCATAGCGACGACAATATTATTGTATCTGATTACAATCGTGATTGCA
>JAJTEF010000052.1 GCA_021300355.1 Sphingomonadaceae bacterium
GTCATCCATAAGCATCTCGACCGCGGGCAGCACGCCAAGGTCACGGCCATTGCCAGCGGCGATCAACACATTGCGCACAAAGCGGTCGCGGCCAATGCGCTTCACGGGCGAGCCAGAAAACAGCTGGCGAAACTGCGTATCATCCAAAGCCAAAAGATCCGCAATGCGCGGCGCGACCAGCG
This sequence comes from Sphingomonadaceae bacterium, assembly GCA_021300355.1. Lineage (GTDB taxonomy): Bacteria > Pseudomonadota > Alphaproteobacteria > Sphingomonadales > Sphingomonadaceae > Sphingorhabdus_B. The sequence goes on from JAJTEF010000052.1 coordinate 183, forward strand.
CTTCGCGGGGCAAAAATGCCTTATGTGCTGCAGCAGTCTCGGCAAATTTGTTCCACGGGCACACGGCCAGACAATCATCGCAGCCGTAAATGTGATTGCCCATCAATGGACGCAGTTCGCGGTCGATGGGGCCCTTATGCTCAATGGTGAGATAGGAGATGCATCGGCGGGCATCGAGCTGATATGGCGCCGGAAAGGCATTGGTTGGACAGATGTCCTGACACGCCCGGCACGAGCCGCATGTGTCGGCCGCGGGCAGTGACGGGGCAAGCTCTGCAGTCGTATAAATTGCCCCAAGGAACAGCCAGCTGCCATGTTCTTTGCTGACGATGTTGCTGTGCTTGCCTTGCCAGCCAAGTCCCGCCACCTCAGCCAGCGCCTTTTCCATAACGGGCGCGGTATCAACGAACACTTTGACGCCGACCTCTGCGGAGTGGGCCAGCCAGCTGGCGAGCCGCTTGAGCGCGCCTTTAACGACATCATGATAGTCGCGCCCTTGCGCATAGACCGATATGCGCGCCTTTGTGTCATCGCCCGCAAGCGCCATTGGATCATGTGGCGGTGCATAGCTCATCCCCAGCATGATCACGGACTTTACTTCGGGCCATAAAATATCGGGATTGGCACGCTCATCGACGCGGCTTTCCATCCACAACATGTCGCCATGGCGGCCTTCATCGATCCATTGGCGCAGTCGCAGTCCCGCGCGTGGCGCAAGGTGACCCGGCGCAATACCAAAGGCGACAAAGCCCTCACTCTGCGCCTTGGCCTGAAATTCGTTAACTATATTTGTGTTGTTTCTTTTCACGCGCCAACCTTATTCAGCACCACCATCTCTCCGGGGCAATTTCATATGTACGCAATAGAGGCAAAGGGGCTCGTAAAGCAATTCGATGGCTTTAGTGCCGTCGCGATTATCGGCCAGATTTTCTTTGCGATATTGTTGCTGCGACTGGGTGTGTATCTTTTCAAGAAAAACGTCATGAAATCAGGAAGCGCTGGCCGCGCCAAGGATGAAGGTGCGCGCAGGTTGTTCGGCTTCATCAAAATGCCGGGATGAATGCGTCGTCACCTTTAATAGGTTGCGGTTCAAAACTGGATTGACATTTCTGTCAGTAGTGGCAGTTTCGGTGCTGAGAGGAGTCGAAACAATGGCAACTGCCCCCCTAATCGAAAGCGATTCACTGCCTTGGGAAATGAACAAGGCACCACATCATTGGGACGTCACAAAGCCCGAAATCTATACAGAGGATCGCTGGCACCCCATCTTTAAAGAGATGCGCGAAAAAGCGCCGATCAACAAGATTGAGGGTTCCGATTTCGGCAGTTATTGGAATGTCACGACGCTCAAAGCCATTCAACATGTCGAAGCTCTGCCCGACATTTATTCATCGTCATTCGAACATGGTGGCATCACCTTAATCGACGACGATGCGCTCGCCGAGCCAATCCCCGAAGACCAAAGAATCGTCATGCCGATGTTCATTGCGATGGACCGGCCCAAGCACACCGAAGAACGCCGTGTCATCGCACCGGCCTTCACACCGGGTGAAATGGACCGCATGTCGGGCGATATCCGGCGCCGCACGGGCGAGCTTTTGGACTCGCTTCCGGTTGGCAAAACCTTTGACTGGGTCGACCTGGTATCCATCGAACTGACCACACAGATGTTGGCGCTATTGTTCGATTTCCCATGGGAAGACCGCCGCAAGTTGACCGAATGGTCCGATTGGGCGGGCGACGTCGAACTGTTCCGTTCCGAAGAGACGCGTCAGGCGCGACTTGCCAAAATGTTTGAAATGGGCGCCTATTTCCAGAATCTGTGGGAAGAACGCAAAAATCGCGGCGAAGCGCCCGACCTTATCAGCCGCATGATCCATTCGCCGATGAAGGACATGAGCCAGTTTGAATATATGGGTAACCTCATTCTGCTGATCGTGGGCGGAAATGACACGACCCGCAATTCGATGTCGGGTTACCCTTATGGACTGAACAGCTTCCCTGACGAGCGCGAAAAGCTAGAGAAAAATCCCCAGTTCATCACCAACGCCGTCAGCGAAATCATTCGTTGGCAGACGCCTTTGGCGCATATGCGCCGCACCGCCACACAAGACCATGACCTGTTCGGCGCGCCCATCAAGGCTGGTGACAAGATTGGCATGTGGTACCTATCGGCCAACCGTGATGAGACGGTGTTCGATAATCCCGACAAGTTGATTGTTGATCGCGAAAACGCGCGTCGCCATTTGGCCTTCGGATATGGCATCCACCGCTGCGTCGGCGCACGATTGGCCGAATTGCAGATCCGCATTTTGCTTGAAGAAATGGCGGCGCGCCGCCTGCGACCAAATGTTGTGGGTGAACCCGACCGCGTGGCGGGCTGCTTCGTCCATGGCTATCGCAAGATGGACGTGGAACTGTCGCGCTATTGATATGAAGCCTTTTGGGCGTTTCCGGTATATGCATAGCCGGAGCGTCCAAAGGAACATGTCATGCAGCTGAGCAAACGCAAATTTCTGTCACTCACAAGTGCAGGGGCCGCGGTGCTAGTCTTTGGCTGCGGCAAGAGCGCAACCGCTAAAACGCACTATGCGGTGTCATATAGCGACGCGGAATGGAAAAAGCGCTTGTCGCCTGCTGCCTACCGCGTGTTGCGCCGCGAAGATACCGAACGGCCTTATACAAGCCCGCTCAACGGCGAAAAGCGCAAGGGCACATTTGTCTGCGCGGGCTGTAACCAGCGGCTGTTTGCGTCTGTTACCAAGTTTGAAAGCGGAACGGGCTGGCCAAGTTTCTATGCGCCACTGGCCGGCGGCATAGGCACCAAAACCGACTATAAAATCGGCGTGCCACGCACCGAAGTGCATTGCGCGCGCTGCGGCGGGCATATTGGCCATGTGTTTACCGATGGCCCAAAGCCAACGGGCAAACGCTATTGCATGAATGGCGTCGCGATGAAGTTTATCCCCGGATAATCCGTCCAGCGCATTGCGCGCAGACGGACCTTATTTCGGTTCAGATATGCCCGAAAAGTCCAGCTCAGCGGGTTTCTTTGCCGCATCGGTTTTGCCGTTATTTTCGATGATCGCAACAATGGCGTTCGCGCGTCCGTCCTGAAGCGCATAATCGCGCGCAGAATATCCCGCCCGGCTATCCTTCTTGTCCGGATTTGCACCCGCCTTCAAAAGCATGCGCACCGCTTCTGCATTGCGCAGTTGCACCGCCAAAATCAGCGCGGTTTCTCCGGCACGATTGGTCTGGTCAATCTGCGCCTTTTTACGCGAAAGCCAATCAATGCCATCGATGAAGCCCAATTGCGTGGCGAGCATCAAAGGCGTCGTGCCCTTTTTATCTGCCAAATTGGGGTTCGCGCCTTTTTGCAAAAGATACCCAAGCCAGGACGCATCGCGACGTTGAATGACGATATGCAGCGCGGTTTCGCCCGTTGAATTGTCGCGCGTGTTGATAATCACCGTGCCGGGCTGTGCCAGAAACTTTTCTGCTTCCTCGCCCTTACGATCGCGCACGGATTTTAGGAAATTATAGCTGTCGGAAAACTGCGCTTGTGCAGCAGGCGCAACAACGCCCGCGCCCATCGGCAAGATCAACCCTGCGGCTAAGGCGAGAAAAAATGGCTTTTTCAACAAACGATGCCCCATTTAAATGTCCAACATACTTGATAACTGGTCTTTAGCAGACCATGTCTGGCCCCGCTATGAACAAAAAACTGATTTTCACGCTCTCCGCCGCGCTTTTGCTGTCGGCATGTGATTCACCCCCCGCACAGCCCCCATTGAGCGAAGCACCGCTGGCCGGCGCTACCATTGGCGGTGATTTTGCGCTGACCGATCAAAATGGGAAAAAACGGACCTTCAAGGAATTCGACGGCGCATATCGCATCGTTTATTTTGGGTACACCAACTGCCCCGATATCTGCACGCCCGACATGCAAAATCTGATGGCAGGGTTAAAGGCATATGAGAAAAGCCATCCGGAACTTGGCGCAAAGATTCAACCGATTTTCATTACCGTAGATCCGCTACGCGACACACCAGAGGTGCTGAAACAGTTCGTCAGCGCATTTCATCCACGCGCAATTGGGCTCACCGGAACGGAGGCCGAAATTGCGGACGCAGCAAAGAAATTTGCGATTTACTCCAGCCGTGTCGAAGGGTCCTCGCCCGAAAGCTATCTGATGAGCCACAGCCAGACACCTTATTTGATGGGGCCCGATGGCAAGCCTTTGGCGCTTATGCCCGCTGACGTACCCAATACCGACATCAATGAAGGCGCGCCTAATTTGGTTGAGGCGGAATTGGCAAAATGGGTGCGCTGATTTGAACGACGCGCCTTTTTGGGAAGCTCCGATAGAGAGCCTCGACCGCGCACAATGGGAGGCATTGTGCGATGGCTGCGGCAAATGCTGTCTCAACAAGGTGGAAGATGAAGATACCGGCCGCATCTACCCCACCAATGTCGCCTGCAAATTGCTTGATCTACAGACATGCCAATGTGCCGACTATCGCGGACGTCGGGCGATTGTGCCCGAATGTCTTCGGCTGACCGCGGACAAGATTGATGACTATGTCTGGCTGCCGTCGACCTGCGCTTATGTCCTACGCGCGGCGGGCAAACCGCTTCCCGAATGGCATTATCTGGTAAGCGGAAGCCGCCAGACGATTCATGACGCTGGCATGTCGGTCAAAGGTCGGGCTATATCGGAACTGCATGCTGGGCCGCTTGAAAACCATATTGTCGAACAGCCTCTCTGATCCTGAAGTGGTCATAGAAGGGGAGAGCGTACCCGTGCGCATTCGCCGCAACCCGCGGGCAAAGCGGATTTCGATGCGCGCCGATGCCGTGAAACGCGAAATCCGCATAACGATGCCGCATTATACGCCGACCAATGTGGCGCTCGATTTTGTCGAAAAGAAACGCGAATGGATCGCCACGCGGTTAAACAGCGCGCCTGACATTGCCCCCATTGCCCCTGGCAGCGAAATCGCTGTCGAAGGCGAAAGCCACCTGATTGAATGGCGCGAAGAATGGCCGCGCAGCATTCGCTGCGGCGAAGGCATGCTGCGTTTGGGTGGTCCAAGGGAGTCGGTCGAAGCCCGCATCTTACGATGGCTCAAGGGCGAAGCGCGCCGGATTTTCACCAAAGAAATCGCACATTATTGCGACAAAGCCGGTGAACCAGTCCCACGCTTATCGCTGGGCGATCCCCGCAGCCGCTGGGGCAGCTGTTCCAGCCGGGGAACCATTTCGCTCAGCTGGCGGCTAATCATGGCGCCTGCATCTGTGCGCCGTTCGGTCATCGCCCATGAGGTCGCGCATATGCGGCATATGAACCACAGCCCCGACTTCTACGCGTGGCTCGATGTCCTCTTTGAAGGCAACCGCAAGGCTGCGGACCAGTGGTTGAAAATGCACGGCACGGGTTTGCAACGGGTTGGGCGATAGGGAAGATAAAATGCTAGAAATGCGAGACTCATGCGAACGATGCACATCGCCACTGCCGATGGACAGCGGCGACGCCATGATTTGCAGCTATGAATGCACCTTTTGCGCACCCTGCGTGAATGGCCCGCTGAATGGCCGCTGCCCCAATTGTGGCGGCGACCTTCAGCCAAGGCCAAAACGCATTAAGAAATAATCAGGTCAGCCTTTGGCGATTTCGCCACCCAGCGCGCCATACTTCTTTTCAAAACCGGCGACATCGCCTGCCTCAAGATATTTGGCCTGATCAATCCAGTTGTCGCGGCTGATGCGGCCCGCAAATGCGCCGAGCTTGCCATCAATTTCCGCAACATCAGCGGCCGTCCAACTCGCCACTTGGGCAAAGCTGGTTACGCCCAATGCCTTGAGCATAGTGTTCACTTTCGGACCAAGGCCCTTCAACAATTCGAGATTGTCAGGGACCGATACTTTAGCCTTGGCTGCTGGTTTGGCGACCTTGGGCTTGGGTGCGGCTTCTGCCTTTACCTTCGCCGCGGCAGCTTTTGGCGCAGATTTGGGCGCAGGCGCGGCCTTTGCTTTTGCTGCTACAGGCTTTGCTGCTGGCTTGGGTGCGGGGACCTTGGCGACTGCGGCCTTCGTTTTAGCAGCCTTGGGTGCCGCTGGCTTCGGCGCTGCGGCTTTCGGTGCAGCTTTAGGTGCAGCTTTAGGTGCAGGCACCTTCGCCGTTTTGGCCTTTGCCGCAACTGGCTTCGCGACAGCTGCTGGCGCGGCCTTCGTTGCCGCAGCTTTCGCTGGTGCCTTTACCTTGGCTTTCGCGGTTTTCTTCGCTGGCGCAGGACCGTCCGCCGCCTTAGCAGCAGGCGATGCCGGAACAACTGCCGCTGGAGGTGGCGCTAAATCCTTGGATGGGGCAGCTGTCTTCTTCGCGCCGTTACGCGCGAGCAACCACCAACATAAAATGGCAATAATGGCCACTGCACCAATAATAATCAGTAGATTGTTGGACATAATATTCCTCCCAGAAAATCCCTCAATGTGGCCAACGGGTTACGCAATTTTTGCGGGGCGTGAAAGCGTTAATCCGCCGCGCCAACATTTGCGCGATTTCGTTAGTTCCCTGCTTCGCGCGCAACCTCACGCCAGCCAATGTCGCGGCGGCAAAAGCCGTCGGGGAAAACAACCTGATCCACCGCTGCATAGGCCTTCAACTGCGCGTCGGTCACATTTGCCCCGGTTGCGGTAACGTTTAACACACGCCCGCCCGCGGCCACCAATTGCCCGCTTACTTCGGCGGTGCCTGCATGAAATACCTTAGCGCCGGACACAACTGCCAGATCAATCGCGCCGCCCTTTTGCGGCACATCGGGATAGCCGTTCGCCGCCATAACGACCGTCAGTGCCGTGTCGGACGAAAAGCTTGGAGCCGCCGCTTCAGACAGCTTTCCAGTCGCAACCGCCAACATCAACGCGGCAAGGTCGCCGTCAAAACGTGTCATCAGCACCTGGCACTCGGGATCACCAAAGCGCGCATTATATTCGATGAGCTTCGGCCCCTCATCAGTCAGCATAAGGCCCGCGAACAGCACGCCCGAATAAGGCATATCGTGCGCGGCCATATAGTCGACTGTGGGCTTAATGATGCGGTCCATGACTTCGGCCTGCAACGCAGGCGTCAGAACAATTGCGGGTGAATATGCGCCCATGCCGCCGGTGTTGGGGCCAATATCACCATCGCCGACCCGCTTATGATCCTGCGCAGAACCGAATGCGACCACGTCGCGGCCATCGGTCAGTGCGAAAAAGCTGGCTTCTTCTCCGGTCATAAATTCTTCAATGACAACGGACGCGCCAGCATCACCAAACCCGCCACCGAACATATCTTCAATCGCTGCCTCAGCATCAATGCGGGTTTCCGCGATAATCACGCCTTTGCCCGCAGCAAGGCCGTCTGCTTTAATGACATAAGGTACTTGGAATGCATCGAGGCCAGATAGTGCCGATGCTTTGCTGTCATGCCGGAAATAGCCCGCTGTAGGGATACCCGCTGCGGCACATATATCTTTGGTAAAGCCCTTGGACCCTTCCAATTGTGCCGCCTTTTGATTGGGACCGAAAACGGGAATGCCGGCATCGCGCAAGCTATCGCCCAGGCCGGCAACAAGCGGTGCTTCTGGACCGACCACGGCCAACCCGATATCATGCCCTGCGCAAAAGGATATGACCGCTGCATGATCGGAGATGTTCAATGCAACCAGATCCGCCTCTTCCGCAATCCCGGGATTGCCCGGCGTGGCAAAGAGTGTATCGCAATTTGGCGATTGCGCGAGCTTCCACGCCAGCGCATGTTCGCGTCCACCCGATCCGATGAGCAAGATATTCATGTCCGCAAATGACCCCTTTGAAAATGCTGACCCGCAAGTTGCCCGCCTGTTAGCCGAGGAGCGGCCCGGCGACAATGCCCAGGCCATGAGCGTGTCGGAGTTATCGCTGGCGTTGAAGCGCACGGTTGAGGATCGCTTCGGCCATGTCCGCGTGCGCGGGGAGATTTCGGGCTTTAAGCGCGCGGCGTCGGGGCATATTTATTTCTCGCTAAAAGACGAAAATGCGCGGCTGGACGCGGTCATGTGGAAAGGTGGGGCGGCGCGCCTGCCCTTCGCCCCGGAAGACGGGCTGGAGGTTGTCGCCACGGGCAAATTGACGACTTATGCGGGCCGGTCAAACTATCAGATCGTGGTCGAGAGCCTTGAAGTCGCGGGCGAAGGCGCGATGATGCTTTTGTTTGAAAAGCTGAAGGCACGGCTCGCTGCCGAGGGTTTGTTTGCACCGGAACGCAAGAAAAAGCTGCCGTCACTGCCGCGTACAATTGGCGTCGTGACATCACCAACAGGCGCAGTCATCCGTGACATCCTGCACCGTCTTGCCGATCGCTTTCCAAGCCATGTGATCGTCTGGCCCGTATTGGTGCAAGGGGAAGGCGCCGCAGCCCAAATCGCGCGTGCGGTTAATGGATTTTCGGCAATGCCCCATGACGGCCCCACGCGCCGCCCTGATCTGGTCATCGTGGCGCGCGGCGGCGGGTCTATTGAGGATCTATGGGCCTTTAATGATGAGGCCGTCGTGCGAGCCGTCGCCGATTGCACGATACCCATCATATCGGCTGTCGGGCATGAAACCGATACAACGCTGTGCGACTTTGCCGCAGATTTGCGCGCGCCAACGCCAACCGCTGCGGCCGAGATTGCCGTTCCCGTACGCAGCGATTTGCTGCAACGCGTGGGGCAATTCTGGCTGCGTATGTCCAACATGATACGCAAAAAAGTCGATCTTGCAGCCGAACGGCTTGAGGCACAGCGCCGTCTGATGCCGCGCTTGTCAGACCTTGGCGCCCCGCATCAGCAGCGCACAGACGACCTGTCTGAACGGCTTCGCCAATCGCTTCGGACCAGAATTGGCAAGGCTGAAGTGGCTTTTTCAGCGCCCGCAATGATGCTGCATCCGCGTCTTTTGACAAGACGCGCAGAGCAAGGGCAGCAGCGTCTTGATGCGTTGACGCGGCTGGTGAGCACATTGCATCCCGAAGCGCCGCTTAAGCGCGGCTTTGCGCGCGTGACTGATGCGAATGGTAAAACCATTATGACGCGAGACGCTGCGGTGAAAGCGGGTGACGTGACGTTGCGGTTTGTCGATGGCGAAGTTGGTGGGCAAGTAAGTGGCGGACCTGCACCGCGAATATCCCCGGCGAAGCCGGCAAAAGCTGTTGTCAATCAAGGCAATTTGTTTGACGGATAAAGCCGTCCATTGCCCATTCAGTATCGATTCGCCATAATGTCCAAATGTTGATGTCTTCCAAGAATAAAGTCGCCCGCCTGCATTATATGGCAAACAGTTTTCGTATGCTGACCGCAGGCGACCATGTCGTATGCGCCGAAACGGAGCAGGCCATTCCGTTGGAAGAATTGCGTTATTGGAGCGTCGTCAAACAGGAACCCTATGTCAGCGCGGATGCATCCGTTCGCGCGACGTTGAAAAAGGGTTAATGGATTGCAGCGCTCCGGCTGGATTTTCTTAGCCGCGGTCGCGGGGATCGCCGCGCAGCCTTTAAGCGCCGCGACTGCACCAACGGCAAATACGCA
>JAJTEF010000010.1 GCA_021300355.1 Sphingomonadaceae bacterium
ACCCCGCCCGAAATGATCATGAAGCTTTTGCGGTCTGTCAGGTAGAGATAGCCCTCTTCATCCAGCCGGCCGACATCGCCAAGCGTTGTCCAACCATGTTTGTTGGTCGCGCCTTTGGTTTTTTCGGGGTCATTATGATAGCTGAAGGATGCTGCGCTTTCGAAGAATACGGTGCCTTCCTCGCCCACGGGAACATCATCCCCATCTTCGTCGCATATATGCATGATGGCGTTCAATGGCCGTCCAACCGAACCCTTGTGCGTCAGCCATTCTTCGCTCGAGATAAAGGTAATCCCTTGGCCTTCCGTCCCGGCATAATATTCGCGGATGACGGGGCCCCACCAATTTATCATCGCTTCCTTGATAGGCACAGGGCACGGCGCGGCAGCGTGAACCGCGGAATCAAGGCTCGACACATCATATGCGTTGCGGACCTCTTCGGGCAGCTTCAACATGCGCGCAAAATGCGTTGGCACCCATTGGCTAGCGCTGATCTTATATTTCTGAATGGCCGCAAGCGCCGCTTCAGGGTCGAATTTCTCCATGACAACCACGGTGCCACCCAGCCGGTGGACCGCAGCACACCAACGCAGGGGTGCCGCATGATATAGCGGCGCTGGTGACAAATAGATGCTGTCGCCCGAAAATTTGAACGCCATCGCGGCAAGGCCTGACAATGCATTTGGTCCGGCAATGTCCGGATCATCAGGCAAAGGGAAACGTACGCCCTTAGGCTGACCGGTCGTCCCTGAACTGTACAACATGTCGGTGCCAGCGCGTTCATCGGCGATGGGCGAAGTCGGCAGTTTCGCAACTGCGGCAGCGTAATTTTCCCAGCCGGCATGTTCCCCACCGAGAATGAACCGCTTCACAGGGCTTTGCAACTGATCCAGCGTCGCACCCAAATAAGGCGAAGCAAACAACGCCTTTGAGCCGCTATCGTTCAAGATATAGTCGATTTCCGATGCCGTCAGACGGCAGCTGATCGCGACATAAATCAGCCCGGCGCGCTGCGCACCCCAGACAAGGTCGAAAAACTCGGCGCGGTTTTCCAAACAGAACGCGACCGTGTCGCCATGTTGAAGCCCCAGGCTGCGGAACAGATGCGCGCACTGGTTGGAACGTTCATCAAGCTGTTTGTACGTTATCGTCTCGCCCGATCCCGCCATGATGACGGCAGGTTTATCGGGGAAAGCCTTTGCGTGAACGGCGGGGTGGCCCATATTATTCCCCTTGCCAGTTAGGTTTGCGTTTTTCGGCAAAGGCGAGTGCGCCCTCACGCGAGTCCTTCGACGTGAAGACGGGGCCGCAGATTTCATTTTGCTTCTTCCACATCTCCGCCGAATTCCAATCCGGCCGCTCATTGATCACGCGCTTGGTCGCAATCAACGCGAGCGGACCGTTCGCTGCAACCTTGGCCGCAAGCTCAAGCGCGGCCTCAATCGCGGCGCCGTCGGTGATGCGATTGACAAAGCCCATCTCATAGGCCCGCTGTGCCGAGATAAAATCACCCGTCAGCGCAAGTTCCATCGCCATGCGCTTGCCGATAATCGATGGCAAGGTGAGCAAGCCACCTGCTGCCGCAACCAGGCTGCGCTTGACCTCCGGTATGCCGAACTGTGCCTTGTCATTCGCCACCAACAAATCGCACGCAATGGCGATTTCCATACCGCCCGCGAGCGCATAGCCCTCAACCGCGCCAATCAATGGCTTTGCAGGTGGGGATTCAATGAACCCGGCAAAACCCTTGCCCTTGATGCTCGGCATCTCGCCGCGCAGAAAGGCCTTCAGATCCATGCCAGAGCAGAATGTACCGCCAGCGCCGGTAATGATACCCGCGTTCAGGCTCTTGTCGCCGTCAAGCTGCTCCATGGCCGCAGCGACGCCTTGCGCGACCGCTTGGTTGACGGCGTTCTTGGCCTCAGGCCGGTTGATGGTGATGATCAGGACGCCGTCCTGCGCTTGGGTTAGGACTTCAGACATTGCATTCTCCTAAACAAAAACCGTGCCCGCCATTGAAGCGCCCTTCGACAGGCTCAGGGCTACGGTATTTAATATCGCTCACCGCCCCTTGGGCAAACCAAGCACATGTTCGCCGATGATATTTTTTTGGATCTGGCTGGTGCCCCCACCGATGGTGGCGGAAAAGCTGTTCAGGTAAGAACGGTGCCAATAGCCGTCATCGACCGCATTTTCGTCACCCACATAATAGCCCGCGCGCGTTCCTTGAAACTGGAGCGAGAATTCGGTGAGCTCGCGCACCAGCTCGGTACGCGCCAGCTTGTTCATGAGCGCAAGACCCATCGGACGGTCACTGGTCAGCGGCGCCATACGGCGGCGTTGGTTGTTGAGGTTGAGCGCCTGAATTTCGATCATATAATCGACCAGCCTGTCGCGCATGACGGGATCGTCGAGCACAGGCTTGCCGCCGCGCTTGGCCGAACGCGCCATATCGATGACGCCCATGACGTCCATTTCCTTGACGAAATACCCACCGACCGGATTGACCTTCGCGCCGCGCTCATACTCAAGCGTCTTCATCGCGACCATCCAGCCCTGCCCTTCTTCGCCGACGAGGCCTGACGCTGGAATGCGGGCGTCGGTGAAGAAGCATTGGGTAAAGCCATATTCGCCCGTCAATTTCTTCAAGCGCCGCGTTTCGACACCGGGGATCTTCATCGGCGCGAGGAAGAACGAAAGCCCTGCATATTTGCTGGGCCCGTCATTCGATGTCCGCGCGAGCAGGATCATATAATCGGCGCGGTCGCCCAATGATGTCCAGATCTTCGAACCGTTGATGACATATTCATCGCCGACGCGGACTGCCTTTGTCTGGGCACTGCCAAGGTCCGAACCATGCTCTGGTTCCGAAAAGCCCTGACACCAGATTTCTTCTGCCGAGAGCATCGGCTTAATGAAGCGGCGCTTGTCCTCTTCGCGGCCAATGTCGAGCAGCAACGGACCCGTCCAGCCGTTCGCAATCGCGTTGAGCATGATCGGCGCGTCATGACTTTTCATGACACGTGTGGCGATCCGCTGATATTCGGGGTGCATGCCATAGCCGCCATATTCGGTGGGCCAGGACATGCCGAAATAACCAGCCTCATAAACCTTGCGCTGCCAGTCACGCAGGAAATCGAACTGCTGATCCGTGGAAACTTCCATGAAGGTCAGCGGCAACATAAAGCCCGGATCGCGGACCGTGTTTTCGGCGAACCACGCATCGCACTGCTTTTCGAAATCCGCTAATTCTTGGGGGCTTGGTTTGCTCATGGCTGATTCCTCTCTCGCCTATTTAATTGCGCGATTAAAGAGGTGATTGCAAGCGCGAGATTCCGATTTCTCTGCCGCTTAAATTTCATTGTCATTCCCGCGAAAGCGGGAATCCATGACCGCGCACTTAGCCCATGGATCCCCGATCAAGTCGGGGATGACAATGCGCAGTAAGAGGCGTTATGTTTTCCGCTTAAACGGCGCCATTTCGCCTAGAAACTCTATCTGGCGTTCCATCGCCTGACTTTCGCGGGCAAGGAAATCGGCAACCGCGGAACGAAAGCCTGCATTGGCGATATAATGCGCTGAATATGTAGGCACGGCCTCATATCCGCGTGCGAGCTTGTGCTCGCCCTGCGCGCCCGCTTCTACGCGCGGCAAGCCGTGCGCGATCGCGTAATCGATGGCCTGATAATAACATAACTCAAAATGCAGAAACGGCACGTCGCGGGTGCAGCCCCAATAACGGCCATAGAGGCAATCCGGGCTGACAAAGTTCAGCGCACCGGCAATCGGCCGGTCGCCATCATAAGCGAGGAACAGGACAATGCTGTCCTTCATGCTTTCGCCGATCAGGTCGAAAAACGCACGCGTCAGATAAGGCTGCCCCCATTTGCGCGCACCGGTATCTTGGTAAAATACCCAAAAGGCATCCCAGTCATCAGCCGTAATGTCCGCCCCGCTGATTTGCGCAATGCGCACCGCAGATTGCGCAGCTGCACGTTCCTTGCGAATGGCCTTGCGCTTGCGTGACGACAATGCGGCAAGGAAACCGTCAAAGTCTGCATAGTCGCGGTTTTTCCAGTGAAATTGCGTGCCCATGCGCGTCAGCCACCCAGCCGCACGAAACGCATCCAGCTCGCCCTCTTCAACAAAAGTTGCGTGCGCAGACGATAGGCCATTTTGGTCCACAACTGCTTCAGCGGCGGCCAATATCGCTGGCGCAAGCGCGGGATCGCGCAACAACAATCGCGGCCCGGGCACTGGCGAGAACGGCGCGGCAATCTGCAACTTGGGATAATATTGCCCGCCCGCCCGTTCAAACGCATCCGCCCAATGATGGTCGAACACATATTCGCCCTGGCTGTGGCTCTTAAGATACGCAGGCAGCGCAGCGGCGGGAATGCCGTCCGCGTCGCGGATCATGATCGGCGCAGGCGACCAGCCCGTGCCGGGGCCTACACTGCCCGATTCCTCCAACGCCGCCAAAAACGCGTGGGCCACAAACGGATTGCCCCGCGGGTTCAGCGCATCCCACTGGTCGGCGGGAATATCGCTGACCTTGCTCAAGAGTTCGGCGGTGACTTCAGACATCAATATTGTACCGTAGCCCTGAGCAGCAGTTGTGCACCAACTGCGTCTGTCGAAGGGTGGTCATCGGTTGCGGCTGCGGCATTTGGCTAACTCCGATATCTGATCCCAATTACCCTGAGCAGCAGTCGTGCAACGACTGCGTCCGTCGAAGGGCGGTCCGAACCGGAAAAACGCCCTTCGACTTTCACCAGCGCCTAGGCGCTGGTGGCTCAGGACTACGGTGATTTTTCCACATCAGTTCTTAGCTTCGAATTTTTACCACACAGTCGATTTCGACCGTTGCATCGCGTGGCAATACAGGGACGGAGACCGCAGCGCGTGCATGCTTGCCTGCGTCGCCGAACACGGCTTCCATCAGGTCCGATGCGCCATTGGCGGCCTCTGGTTGGTCGGTAAAGTCTGGGGTCGATGCGACAAAGACGCCAAGCTTGACGATGCGTTCCACGCGGTCGAGGTCGCCGCCAAGCGCTGCCTTCATCTGCGCGATAAGCATGATTCCGCACGCCTTGGCAGCGGCCTTGCCCTCTTCAAGACTGCGCGTATCGCCGACTTTGCCGGTGACAACCTTGCCATCGACAAAGGGCAACTGGCCCGAAATGAACAGCATTCCGTTTGCTTCGACAGCGGGCACATAGGATGCGACCGGCGCTGCTGGTGCAGGGAGGGTAATGCCGAGCTCGGCTAATTTTGCTTCTATCATCATGCTACCTTTTCCAAACTGGGCGCTGGCGCATTCGCAACCAGCCGTTCCCTAATCCAAACTTCCGCGTCGGCCCACCGATCCAGCCGCGCGTGCGCAGATTTCGACGGCTTCACGCGATCCCACAGCAATGGCTCACCGACAAAATGCAGCCGCCAGACGTCGGGATGCTGTTCACCAACGGACTCATGCTGATGCCCAAGATCGTCGACGAAAACGGCAATACTGGGTTTATATTCGTCCAAAATCCGGCCAAGCGCCTCGCCCTTGCCGCCTTGGTTGCAATAGACGGGCGCGTCGATGCCAACGGCCTTCAACTGCTCGGTCCGTGGCCAGGCGCGGTGGTCGAGCAAATTGGTGAGGATAACAACATCGGCATGTTCGCGCAGCCGGTTTAGGCTTTCGACCGCGCCGTCAATCGCTTGCTGGCGGTGCATTTCGGTATCGAAAAACCCGTTGAGAAGGTCCCAGACCTGACCGCGCTCAACCACCGTGCCATCATGCTTGTGGCGCAGCGCCTCGCCCCAATCGCCGTGGACGAGGTCAAAATGGATATGATGCGCGTCGTCCAGCCAATCGCGGAAGGGCACGATCATATGCAACAGCACCTCGTCGCAATCGGAAATTAGCAATGGCCTACTCATGCTTCTAACTCCTGCCGGGCCTGTACAAGTAATGCCGGTGAAACCCCAATGACCGCAGCGCACGCGATGAGGTCGGGCTCATAAGCCTCAAGAAATGATAATATCGCCGCTTGCGTGCCGCGTTCGGTGATGGAGCTGCGCAGCCCTTCGGGTGTCAGGCCGGTCAGCGACAAAAGCCGCTCCGCCCGTGCTTCTTCCATCAACGCCCAAGCCAAAGCCTGAAACGCCATACCCGATGCGTCTAACTTGCCATTTGTTTCATGCATGGCTTTCGCTTAAGCCAAGGCATCCACGAACGCAAAGCGGGAAAAGAGCGGTAATGTCGAAAAAGGTGATGATCGTTGAGGATAATGAGCTGAACCTCAAGCTATTCACCGACTTGCTGCGCGCGCACCAGTTTGTTGTTGAGGGCGTGCGCGACGGGCGGCTGGCGCTGGAACAAGCGCGGACATTTGCGCCGGACCTGATCATCATGGACATTCAACTGCCGCATGTCAGCGGCATCGACCTGATCGAAGCGATGCAAAAGGATGCGGCGCTGTCGGCAATCCCCGTGCTCGCCGTGACTGCTTATGCGGGCAAGGGCGACGAGGACCGGATCATGGCCGCAGGCGCAAAAGGCTATCTGTCAAAGCCGGTGTCGGTGATGACGTTTCTGGAGGCGGTGCGAGGGATAATTGGATAATTGAACCCAACCGCGTGCGGGCAATCCGTGAATCAAAAAGGGCGCCCGAGGCGCCCTGATCGATAGCTTATTCAAGCAGCGCGTTGGCTTACTTAATTTTGGCTTCCTTGAACTCGACATGCTTGCGCACAACGGGGTCATATTTACGGAACGTCATCTTTTCAGTGATGTTGCGTGGATTTTTCTTGGTCACGTAGAAGAAACCTGTGTCAGCGGTGCTGAGCAGCTTGATCTTGATCGTGGCTGGCTTCGCCATGGCCCATTCCTTTTGTTCAAATAATGTCGCAAAAAACTGCGCAGGGTTTGGCCGCGCTGTTCACAGACGCGGGCCTTTGCTGGTTTGGCGGGTGAAAGTCAAGCCCGTAACCCCAAATCAGACGTCAAAGCGGGCCAATGCCCCCTGAATCGTCATGCTGCACTGGTTTCAGCATCTTCGTTTTGCCGTACCGTCGCGTTTTCGGATGCTGGAGCGCGCTCAACATAGCCCGCTTTGATTGCCAAAACAAAGGCGATTCGCGGCGCGGTCAGTCCGCGCGCCGCACGCATCCCATTTTGATAATGATGTGCTAAAGCAGAAAATATGGACACTGCCTTTACGACCTTCCTGTCTGTTTTCCTCGCCGAAATGGGCGACCGGACACAGATCCTCGCCGCCGTGCTCGCGCTGCGGTATCGCAACAATAACGCGATTCTTGCCGGACTCGCCTGTGCCACCTTGATCAATTGCGGCATTTCGGCAGCGGGCGGATCGGTAATCGACAGCTGGATGAGTGCGCAGTCGGTCAAGATGTTCGCTGGCCTTGCCTATATCTTTGCGGGTGCTGGCATGTTGCTGTGGCGGCGCAATGTGGACCCGTTATCGGGGTGGAAAAGCCCGGCATTTCTGACCGCATTCTTCGGCCTTTTTATCCTGGAATTTGGCGACAAGAGCCAGTTCATCATCGCCGCGCAAAGTGCCCGCACGCCGTATTGGGGCATGGCTGCGGTCGGCGGGTTCGTCGGCATCATGGCCGCAACGGTGCCCGCGGTCATCCTGCGCGCGCGGCTTCGCCAGCTTGTGCCGTTGAAACCCATAAGGTGGGTGTCTGGCGCATTGTTGTTGGGATGGGGCTTTGTATTGACCACTCAGGCCAATGGCATCAGCTGATTGCCGCTGGCGCAAGGCGGGTGCTGTAAATAGCGTGCGTCGTTCCTATATTATGTTCTCCCCCCCCGAATGATGGAGAACTGCCATGGCACATGGTGACAATAGCAAAAAAGCGCTGGCCGATGCGTTAAATGGCCTGCTGGCCGATTATTATGCGCTCTACCTCAAGACCAAGAATTTCCATTGGCATGTGACCGGTCCGCATTTTCGCGAATATCACCTGCTGTTTGATGAACAGGCGACCGAATTGATCGCAACGACTGACCTTGTCGCCGAACGCGTGCGCAAGCTGGGTCAGGACACGCTGACGTCCATTGGCGCGATCGCCGCCAAGCAACGGATCAATGACCACGATTCGACGTCGACTGATGCATCGAAGATGCTGAAGGAACTGCACGCCGACAATGAGACGCTGATTAAGGCATTGAAAGACGCAAAGGACCTTGCGGATAAAGCCGGCGACAATGCGACCGATGGCCTGCTGGACGATTGGACGGACCAGGCCGAACAGCGCGCCTGGTTCCTGGCCGCGACAATCGGCAAGGCATGATAGATAAAAAAAGGCGGGCGAAGCGTTGTGCTTCACCCGCCTTTTTGAAATTCTAAAGCGCGCTTATTCGGAAAGCGGGCCCAAGTTTGTGGCCGAATATTTGCCGCGACGATCGATTTCGATGTCAAACGCCAAACGGTCGCCCTGAGTCACTTGACCCATGCCCGAACGCTCAAGCGCAGAAATGTGCACAAACACATCTTCGCCGCCATCATCACGCTGCACAAAACCAAAACCCTTCATGTCGTTGAAGAATTTGACGGTTCCATTGGCACGTTCGCCAGTCGATTCGCGCTGCGGACCACGTGGTGCCGAATCACGGTCACCACCGCGGAAGCCACCACGGTCATCGCCACGCGGAGCGCGGTCACGATCAAATGCTGGACGGTCCGGACGCGGTGCGCGCTCGGTCACTTCCATTGGCTCACCATCAATGACGAGATCCGTTGCCGAAACCTTGCCGCCACGCTCAACGAGCGAGAATTCGAGCGGCTGGCCTTCAGCAAGGCCCGTCAGGCCAGCTTGCTCAACCGCGCTGATGTGCACGAACACATCATCGGGACGACCATCGACCTGAATGAAGCCAAAGCCCTTTTGACCATTGAAAAACTTAACAATTCCTTTGCCGGAACCGATGACTTGCGCTGGCATTGGTGGGCCGCCTGGGCCACGCCGAGGTGCACCGAAGCCACCTCCGCCACCACCGCCGCCGCTATTTCCGCCGCCGTAACCGCCACCTGAGCGGCCGCCGCCAAAATCACTTTGATAGGGGGACGGTGCGCGATAACCGTCATAGCTTTCATCACCGAAACCATCTCTTTTGTCCCGGCCTTTGCCAGCACGCTTGCGATCAAAACCCATAACTTCTTACTTGCCTTCTCATCGCCCAGAACGACTATGTTATGCAGTCGAGGGCGACTGTACTGCACGTCACAAGCGCAGCCGTTGGTGATTGCGCAAGCATTTTGTATATCGCATTAAAAGGTTACGCGATAGCTAATATTGCGGCCGAAAATCGCAGGGCGCCAACTGTAGTTTCATTTGCCTTGCACAGTCGGGTGGGGCAAGGGGCTAGCATGAGCGTATTTTTACACGAAGAAGACCTTCCCGCAGGCGTACTGGCCGATGGCCCCGTCGCTGTAGACACCGAAACCATGGGACTCATCACCCCGCGTGACAGGCTGTGCTTGCTGCAGATTTCCGACGGACGCGGCGATGAACATCTGGTGCGTTTTGGCCGCAACAGTGACTTTTCTGCACCAAATTTGCGTGCCGTACTGGCCGATCCCGCCCGTTTGAAGCTGTTCCATTATGCCCGATTCGATTTGGCGGCGATTTCGCATTATTTGAACGTTGTTGCGACGCCGTTATTCTGCACCAAAATCGCCTCGCGCCTTGTTCGGACCTACACGGACCGCCACGGGCTGAAGGAATTGGTGAAGGAAATGCTGTCGACGGACATTTCCAAGCAGCAGCAGTCAAGCGACTGGGGCGGCCCCATATTGTCCGAAGCGCAAAAAGATTATGCCGCAAGCGACGTGCGCTATCTGCACCGCCTGCATGCCGAATTTGTCGTGCGCTTGGAACGCGAAGGCCGCACAGACTTGGCGCAGGCGTGTTTTGACTTTCTGCCGCACCGTGCGAACCTTGATCTGTCTGGCTGGCCAGAGACCGATATATTCGGGCACAGTTAAGGTTTAATCGGGTTAGAGACATAACATGTCCGCACAGGCCGATCTTGAACGCAGTTATCGTCAACGCTGGGCATTGCCCGGCGGACGGCATGACCGCCTTATCCGCGCGATGCGGGTTGTCTTGCCAAGCATCATCGGTTTGCTTGTCGCTATATTGGCGTTCAGCCCGTTTACCGGGCAGCAGGAACTCAGCTTTGTCCTGAACAAAGACGAAGTGAATCTGTCGCGGGAGCGGTTGCGCGTTGTTGAGGCCCTCTATCGCGGTGAAGACAGTAAAGGCCGCCCCTTTTCGTTGCGCGCCGGCAGCGCTGTCCAGAAGACATCGGCGCAACCTGTTCTCGACATGACATCATTGTCAGGCCGGATATCGTTGCAGGACGGCCCAGCCTCCATCATCGCACAGCGCGGCAGCTATGACCTTGGCAAGGAAACCATGCGCGTGACGGGCCCATTGGCGGTTGAATCGCCGGGCTATGACATGGTGGCCAGCAATGTGGAGCTGTCGTTGAAAGACAGGACGATGCAAAGCTTTGGGCCAGTGAGCGGCCGCACGAAGGTCGGAACCTTCCATGCCGGACGATTGCGCGCTGACCTCGATACGCGCATTATCCGGCTAGATGGCGGCGTTCGTTTGCGTATCGACCAGAATGCGATTAAGTGAGGCCAACATGAGCAAAGCTTCTATCTCCTTTGGACTGGCCGCCGCATTTGCGGGCATTATGGTGCTGTCTTCGGCGTCGACCGCGCAGGGTATTCGTAACCATAACACCAACGCACCAGTCGTTTTCGATGCTGGATCCTCGGAACTGCAAGACCGCGCAGACCGCGTCGTTCTTGCTGGCGGCGTAACTGCAACGCAGGCGGGCCTTACTGAATCTGGTGCAAGGCAGCAACCGGCTAAACGGTGGTAGGCTTGTCATCGATCTCAATTCAGGTCGATCAACCCTCAATGCCGGTGGCCCTGCCAATACAACCAATTCGGGCGGCCGCGTTACCGGTTCGTTTAGCGTTCCACAGCGCAAAAATTAGGGGGGTAGCCCCAAACAGCCTCTAAAACGGGGCAGCATAAATCATGCCAATTGCAAAATGG
The DNA here is from genome assembly GCA_021300355.1 of Sphingomonadaceae bacterium. Lineage (GTDB taxonomy): Bacteria > Pseudomonadota > Alphaproteobacteria > Sphingomonadales > Sphingomonadaceae > Sphingorhabdus_B. The sequence continues at coordinate 11,098 of JAJTEF010000010.1, forward strand.
GTCAGCATTCATTAGCTGTCTGTTGGATATCAACGGCAAAATCGCGGGCGAAATTTGGATATGGATAGCATGACTGCAACTTCTCCCGCTGCGGATGCGACGATGCAAGACGGCGTGCAATCCGGACTGGGTGTCGTTTCCATCGCCAAAAGCTATGACAAGCGCGCGGTTCTGACCGATGTGTCGCTCTCGGTTGCAAAGGGCGAAGTGGTTGGCCTGCTTGGCCCAAATGGCGCGGGTAAGACCACCTGCTTTTATTCCATCATGGGGTTGGTTAAGCCCGACAGCGGCCGCATCACATTGGATGGTGCGGACATCACCAACCTGCCCATGTATCGCCGCGCGATTTTGGGCTTGGGCTATTTGCCGCAAGAAACGTCGATTTTCCGTGGTATGACCGTTGAACAAAATATCAGCGCGGTTCTGGAAATGGCAGAGCCCGATGCAGACGCGCGCAACGAGCGGTTGGAAAAATTGCTTGGCGAATTTGGCCTCACCCGGTTGCGCAGTGCACCCGCCATGGCGCTTTCGGGCGGCGAGCGGCGGCGCTGCGAAATTGCCCGCGCGCTGGCGGCCAACCCGTCAATCATGTTGCTCGATGAACCTTTCGCCGGAATCGACCCGATATCCATTTCCGATATTCGCGACCTCGTGAAAGAACTCAAAACCCGCGGCATCGGCGTGCTGATTACCGATCATAATGTGCGCGAAACGCTTGATATCGTTGACCGCGCGTGCATCATTTATGGTGGACAGGTTCTGTTCGCAGGGTCACCCGAGGCGTTGGTCGCTGATCCCAATGTGCGCCGCCTGTATCTCGGCGAGAGTTTTGCAATGTGATTTGCAGCGATGACGGAACCATAACGTCATGGCATTAGCACCCCGTCTCGATCTTCGCCAAAGCCAGTCGCTGGTGATGACACCGCAACTGCAGCAGGCGATTAAACTGCTGGCATTGTCGTCGCTCGAGATTGAAGCATTCATCGCGGACGAGGTGGAACGAAATCCGGTTTTGGAAACAGGCAGCAGCGACGCTGCCCCTGATGTGCCCACCGAGGACTTCGCACCCGCTTTGGACGACAGTCGCGAGCGGGCCAGTGACGACCTGCTCAGTGGCGATGGCCAAGGCACATCGGACGCGTTGGATGTCGATTTCAGCGCAGAAACGTTCCACCATGACACCCCATCCGACAGCGTGGGCGGGGCCGATGGCATGCTTGGGCTTTCGGGCAGCGCAGCGCCCAGCGGCTTTGACGCCGACGCCCCTGATTTCGACAGCTTTGCCGCGCGCGATATCAACCTGCGGGAACATTTGATGGCGCAGGCAGGGTCCACCCTTTCCGGACGGCAGCTGTTTCTGGTCCAGCAGATTATCGAACATATCGAACCCACGGGCTATGTTGGCGAAGACCTGATGGCGACAGCCCACCGGCTTGGCGTTGCCATGGCGGAAATGGAGGGGGCGCTTTCGGAATTGCAGCGGTTCGATCCAACCGGCGTTGGCGCGCGAAACCTGTCCGAATGCCTAGCGATTCAAGCGCGCGAGGCGGATCGCTATGACCCCTGCATGGCCAAGCTTATCGACAATCTCGACTTGGTGGCAAAGGGTGCGTTTGACCAGCTTAAGCGCATGTGCCGCGTCGATGACGAAGACCTACGCGATATGTTGATAGAACTGCGCGGCTATGATCCAAAGCCCGGTTGCCGGTTCGAAAGCGAAGATATGCTTGCCGTCACGCCCGACATATTCATCACGCCGCGCGGCGAAGGCTGGGCGATCGAACTGAACAGCGCCAACCTGCCCCGCATTCTCATCAACCGCAGCTATGTTGCCGAGCTTGGGCAAGACAAAGCCACAAAAGCCTGGCTAAGCGACTGCATGGCCGATGCGAACTGGCTCATCAAAGCCATGGATCAAAGACAGCGCACCATCGTCAAGGTCGCCACCGAGATTGTGAAGCAACAGGACGGCTTTTTTCGCAAGGGCGTCGCCCATTTGCGGCCACTCACGCTGCGACAAGTGGCCGATGCCATCGACATGCATGAATCCACCGTCAGCCGGGTGACGAGCAACAAATATCTGCATTGCGGACGCGGCCTTTTTGATCTCAAATATTTCTTCTCATCGGGCGTTCAATCCGCCGACGGTGAGGGCGCGTCGGCAGAGGCCGTCAAAAGCCACATCAAATCCTTGATTGATGCCGAGGGCGAAAAGATACTGTCCGATGACACGCTGGTCGATTTGTTGACGGCAAAAGGCTTCGACATTGCCCGCCGCACCGTAGCGAAATATCGCGAAGCCATGGGTATCGGCTCGTCCGTGCAAAGACGGCGGCAAAAGAAAATGGGCCGCTAATCAAGCAGCCATATTTGAACGCGCCAATGTTTCGCGGTCGATAAGAATGTGCTCGGCCAATATATGGTCGCTGACCTTATCCACGTCGATTGCAGCGACAGGGTCTGACATCGGCACCAGCGTAGCAACAAGGCCAAGGCGTTTGCCCGCAATGGTCAACGCCTGCCGCAATCCAATCGTGCGGGTGAGCGCGCGCAGGGCCAGCCGCACCCCAAAGTGCATGAACAAGCGCCATGCTTTCTTGCGATCCTGTTCGGCCTCTGCCCATAAATCGAGCGCGAATGCGGACTTGGGGCTCATCAATGCAAAGAGATTTGCGCCAGACCATGCGCCGTCCGAAAAACGCAACCATGTGCGTTTGGCGTCGGGAAATTGCGCCAACATCGTCTTGCGCTCCACCATCGCAATGGCAACGTCGCCATCGGCTTTACCCAGAAATTCGGCGATCATATCAACGGTTAACAAGGGGTGGTCCGCGGTGGTCACCAATATCGGCGACGAAAATCCTAATGCATCCACCTGCCGTTTGATGCTCAGCGATATACTGCTCAGACTTTCGACGAGCGTTGCGCCGCCTGCGGCATCGACCGCGGAACGCAGCGCATCGGGTTCCTGACATAGGACAATGATTTCACCGATAAGCGGCGACGCACGCAGCGTCCGCACGACATGGCTAATCATCGGTTCGCCGCGCACGGGCACAAGAGCTTTCAGCTCAAGCCCGAAATGCTGTGCAAACATATCCGTACCAGGCCTTTGCCCGGCAAGGACGATGCAGGTCCATTGCGCTTGCAAACAGCTTCTCCTAAACGCATCCAAATCGGGGGGCACGCCAACACATTTGGCATACCTTGGGGTGGGGCTTGGCGACCAAATATGAATATTGCAATATATGATCTCGACAAGACGATAACCCGTCGCCCGACATTTACGCATTTTCTGCTATTCTACGCCCGGCGGACCGCGCCCATTCGGCTGGCGTTACTGCCGGTCTGGATCGCGGCGATGCTGGGATATAAGCTTGGCCTATATGGGCGCAAACCGCTGAAACAATTTGGGATCGCGATGTTCATCGGGCGCCAAATCTGTCCGGACGCTTTATCCAATATCGTCGCCGATTTTGCCGAGCAGCTTGTGCGCGAAGGCCTTCAGCCGGGGGGCGTTGCACGCATAGACGCCGATCGCGCGCGCGGGGCGTTGCTGGTGATGGCAACCGCTGCACCGCATTTTTATGCGGGCCACATAGGCGCCAAAATTGGTTTTGATGCGGTTATTGCAACGCGTCATATCGGCGAAGCAGACGGCCAACTGATGCACCGCATCGACGGGGAAAATTGCTACGCCGCAGAAAAATTGCGCCGTGTGCAGGAATGGCTGTCGCAACAGGGCATTAACCGCAAAGATGCGCATATCCGTTTTTATTCGGACGATCTGAGCGACCGGTTCACTTTAGACTTCGCAGACGAAGGCTATGCGGTGAACCCATCCAAACACTTTATGAAGGCGGCTGCCGAGGCCAATTGGGGCGTGCTCGATTTCCGCAGCGCATAGTCGTCCGCTTCAGCTAGCTAAGCTTTCAATATATCGCCCCAAAGCCTCCGCACCGCGGTCCGAGGCTGGACGCGGATTGCTTTGGTCGGCGGTGTAGGCCATCCGCTGCTCCTGCGCATTGCGATATTGGGCGGCAATCTGCGCATGATCGGGCAACAATGCTATCAACTGCTTGGCCGTGCGGACAACCGGGCCGTTGTTCCAGAAATCATATTCGGGCGGAGCGCCGGGCGCGACCGCACTGTGCGTATCAATGAAAAAACAGGCGCGCGGGCGATGCAGAAATTCATACACCTGGCTTGAAACATCGCCAATATAGACGTCTGCGGACAGGGTGTAGCTCATATCAAACAGGCGCGCGCTATCCACATCGATCCGGATATTCGGCGCATCATAATATTTGGGATCAATGTCTGGCCGCGTGCGGGTCACGCGATATTCGGGCGAAATATGCACCTTTTTGTAAAATAGCATCACGTGCGGCGCAAAGATCAGATTGTAACGGTCCGCATTCTGGTGGAAAAATTCCAATATGTCCGCCCCGTGATCGAACCAGCTGGACATATGGGGATCGAAATGCGGGTTATATAAAAACGTCGGATTGCCGTTGTCGAAAAATGTTTCAGGGGTGCGCCCCCGCAATATGTCGAACTTTGGGTAACCGATGATCCGGCAGCGTTCGGGCGTGGACACGCCAGCATCCACCATCTGGTCCACAACCTTTTGTCCACTGACCATCAACAGATCAAAGTCCCGGAATGCAGGGTGAAAAGATACATTCCGGTCCCCCGCCCCATGGGGCACACAGACAAAGGCAGGGCAATGTTTGCGACGGCGAAATTTGGTCCAATGGCGTTTCAGGGTCAGGCAGGTGCGTTCGGTCGATACGATGGCGACGGATGTTCGTAAGAACGCATTATGCCAATATAAACGCAATATCCGGTGAACGGGCACAAGCCTGTTCAGGCCGTTTGTGAGCGTCTTGAGCCATTCGGGTAACGCCAGTGACCGCCAATGCAAGGCGGCAATCTGTTCAGGCGTCAGCAGCCTTTCGACCTCTTTTCGCGTCACGTCGCTGCCAAAGGCAACAGTCGCCCGATAGCATTTTTCGCGCAACGCAAATGCGCCGGCTATCCCCGCCAAATGCGCCACTTGGTGGCCCGCATCATGGTTGAACAGGAAAATAACGTCCGATTTGACGGACGCAGCAGCCTTCTTGTGTCGTGGATTATTCATACATCGCGGCATCTATCGCCATTGATAGATTTTTGCGACCAGTTTGCGGCGCGTTCAATTTTTTTCCGGCACGTCATGACATGGCTTTGATTAACGGCGGAAGTGCACTAGTCCCGCAGACTGATCGGGGGTCTGGCGTAATGGCTGAACAAAAACAGGGGAGTGGGCGGCGCATTTTGCAATCGGGCGCTTGGCTGTTCTTGCCAAAGACCACCTCCGCGGTGCTCAGCCTTATTTACCTTGCCGTCTCTACCCAAAGCTTGGGTGCGGCAGAATTTGGCAAATTCATGCTGATCTTCAGCTTTGCCCAGACGATATCCAGCTTCACATCGTTCCAGACGTGGCAAATTCTGATCCGCTATGGCACGACGTTGGTACACACAAAGTCCGATCGAAAGCTCGCCGAACTGACATGGTTTTGCCTAATCCTTGATATAATAGGGGCATTGTTGGCGTTTCTGGTCGCGATGGTCGGCGCATGGGCGCTTGCATATAATCAAGGCTGGAGTGATTCAGAGGCAATCGCCGTGGTCGGCTTCACGACCCTTTTGGTGCTGTCCGCCCGTTCGACACCGACAGGGCTGCTGCGCATCAACGACCGCTTTGGCGATGCCGCCATTCCGGACATGCTGGTGCCTATCATCCGCCTTATCGGCACCGGCATATTGGTGCTGACACAGCCTACAGCATGGGGGTTCCTCGCGGTGTGGCTGTTGTCCGAAATGGTGCCAACGATATGGGTTTGGGTGAATGTTTTGCGCCGGCTTAAATTGCCGCTGCGGCTCAGCAGTATGCCAACGCTGCACGGCTTTCAGGAAAGCTTCCCCGGCATTACAAAATTCGCGTTGTGGTCCAATATGGGATCCAGCTTTAAGCTAACCAGCCAACAAGTGGTTGCGGTGGTCGTCGGCTTCTCCGTCGGTGCAGCGGCGGCTGGATTTTTCCGGCTTGGCTATCAATTGGGTCAGGTGTTTGCCCGTGTCGGCGACGCCATATCGATGGCAATATTCACCGAATATGCCCGCGTCGCCCACACTGTCGACGCCAAAGATGCCAGCAATTTGCTCAGCCGCATGATTAAAGTGTCCGGCGTTGCGGCGGTGCTCGTATTGGCGATTGTTGGCTTCGCGGGAAAACCCGCCTTGATATGGATATTTGGCGCAGAGTTTGTCGCCGCTTATCCGTTGGTATTGATCTTGGGCACAGCCACCGCCGTCCAATTTGCCACATTGGGGCTGGAGCCTGCGCTGCTCACCGCGGGCAAGGCAGGCCGGGTGATGCTGTGCAGCCTTGCCGGTGCTATTGTCGTGGTGCTGATGATGATCTGGCTGATGCCCATTTATGCCGAGGTTGGCGCAGCATTCGCGATGTTAGGCGCAGCGGCGGTCAACGCCGCGCTGCTGGTCATTTCCTATCGGCAGAAAATAGTTGCACCAAAAACCGCAGACGCGGCTTAACGCGGTTCGTGCGTCGTTATGAAGGTCGTAACATCATGGATGACAGATGCCTTGCCCCGGAAGGGGCGGGCGACCGCCATGATGATGTCGGAATGGCCAACGTTGGGATAAATTTTCAGCTGCTGTTTCCCGCCCAGCGCGGCAATCCGTTCCGACAGGACCTTGCTGTTGCGTGGTTTAACCACAGTGTCCTTGTCCCCCGTCAGCAACAACAAAGGCGGCGCATCGGCGCGCGCATATGTAATCGGCTGGGTCTCGGTTAAGTCGGGCCATTGGCCAAAGGAAATTTTCGATGAATCGGTCGTGAGCGGCAAGAAATCATATGGGCCAGCGAGCCCGATCACGCCTTTAATAACATCCGTCCCAAGGCCCTGCGCCTTCAAATAGCGCGGATCAAGCGCTGTCATCATCGCGATATGCGCGCCGGCGCTGTGTCCCATCAGGAAGATTTGGTCTTTGTTGCCCTGATGCTTGGCAATATTTGCGTGCACCCACGCAATGGCGGCAGCTGTATCGTCCACAAATGCGGGGAAGCGAACCTTTGGCGATTTGCGATAATCGGCAATGACGGTGACATATCCGCGCGATGCAAATGCACGACCCAAAAAGCCATAGCCTTCCCGCTCGCCATCGCGCCACGAGCCACCATGAAAGAAGATAAGGACGGGGTAAGGCGCGGATGCGGCGCCTTCAGGTGCATAGATATCCAGCTTCTGCCGCGCGTCGGTTCCGTAAGCGATCGCCGTCACAGGCGCTCCATCAAACTCGGCCGCGCCCGGTGCCCACCGGTCCGCAAAATCGAGCTTTTGTGGGTCGCTCTTGTTCCAGAGCCATAAGCCGGAACCAACGAGCGCAAGGAGCAAAGCAACAAGGATATATTTGATCATGCGCGGTATGTGCCGTTTAACCATCGGAAACACAATGACAAACGGGTGTTGCGATACCCCTGTTACCCACAGCATTGAATAAGCCTTCCGCCAACATCGCCGCTTGCCTAACGTCTTGGTTCAACGCATTGTAATTCGAGGGCAGACAATGGGGGTGGAATGTGTCCGAGATAGTCACAGCTGTCCAAAGAGGCAGTCAGGTTTATGTCTATGGCGCCGGACAGCGTCAGCTATGCTCCGTATTTGCCGGCACTGGACCGAATGACGGACTGAAGGGATATACATCCAGCACGGTCAGCGTGCGTAGAGGCAGCCAAATCTATGTTTACGATCACAAGGGTCGCCAAATTTCCAGCGTATTTGCTGGGAAGTGATGCAAGCATTTATTCTTGGGGGAAGTTGATTGAAACTACGTCGTCTTAGGGTGCTGGTGGCATGCGTGCTGCTTTCCGCTTGTGGAGGCGGTGGCAGCACATCGCCCAGTTCTCCGATCATCACGATACCCTCGAACCCCACAACACCGACACCACCCGTCGCCTACACGAACGCGACCCTCAGCAAATCATATCAAATTCACACAGCATCCTCATCCGACGTGGTCCCCGAATATGTTTACGGTGGCGTGACTAACCCCAGAGGTATTGCGGACATTTTCCCTCAAGGGAGCATAGCTTTAGATTTCCAGAAGGATCGGTTCCCCGAACTGATCATTCCGCTGAACAAGGCATATGGGACGCCAGTTTTTGCGCGCTTACCATATATCTACCTTTCCAATGATAACGGTAGATTAGAGTTTCGGCAGGCCGTTAACGACCAATTCCCATCCGTTTTTGGCGCACGGCGATCTGCGTCTTTAACCGTCAACGGAACGCCGGCAGCATTCTTCGTCGCGCACAACGTGTCTGGGGTTTATAATGATCCCACGGCATATGGCACGGCAGTATTGGCCTTAGGCGGTGCAACTGGGACGCGGGTACGGGCAGACCTTATTCCCCGCCTGACTACCCAATCCGGTCTTGCGGCGAATGGAACCGATGCCCACGCAATGGCGACAGGGGACATTAATGGTGACGGAAAGCATGATATCCTGATTGCCAACTGGCGCCACAGGGAAGGGTTTGAACCCTTGTTCTTGTTTCAAAACGCCGAAGGTTCATTCACTTCAAGGTCGAGCAGCTTTCTGGATCAACTGAACTCGATTCCGCTGCTCAACCCAACCCAAATCCCCAACGGGCAGAATAATTTGTGGTTGGATGTGCATCTCGCCGATTTCAACGGCGACAAGTACGACGATATTGTTGCCGGGTTTGGGCACGGTTCGGCGTACAGTTATGTATTCTGGAACAATAAGGGTAATTTCAGTTTCGATGACAAGACGCCGCTTCCCGCAACGGTTTATGGTACAGAAAACACTCTCCATATGGAGACGCGAACCACGGATATGGATAAGGATGGGGATCTCGACCTCATAATCTCCCACTCAAGATATTCCCCTTATTATGGCGGGGACTATCTCCAGATCATCAGAAACGACGCCGGTAAATTCGTCGATATTTCCAGTACAGCCATCAGGCAGGACAATTCTGATATTTACGCAGGGTTCTTACAATGGTCTCCAGCGCTCTATGTCAAAGACGTCAGCAAAGACGGAAAAGACGATATAGTCTTTGCCCGGCAGGACGGCACGCTCAGGATTTTCATAAATGAGAATGGTGCATCATTCCGTAATTTCAACGTGTCCCTTCCGCCTTCTCAAGGTAGCGGGAAACTGATCGGTTTCGATGATTTTGACGGCGATGGGAATTTTGAGGCCGTGTATTGGCAATATGGCGGCACTGCCACCACCAAGGATTATTTCGTCAACCTCTACAAACTCATATTCGCGTAAATTTACACGGCACTATGCGGTGGGCGTTAGTGCACGCGATTTAAGGAGTATATCGAGGCGGCCGCTTTCAGCACGCACCCGGGGCAATAAAGTAACAACAAAAAAGGGCTCGCGATTTCTCGCAAGCCCTTGATTTTGTTCGGAAAAACCGATTTTTCGGTTTAACGCTTCGAGAACTGGAAGCTCTTACGCGCCTTGGCCTTGCCGTATTTCTTACGCTCGACAACGCGGCTATCGCGGGTCAGGAAGCCTTCCGACTTCACAGCGCTACGCAGCAGTGGCTCATACTTCGACAGTGCCTGCGCGATGCCATGCTTGACCGCGCCAGCCTGACCCGAAAGACCACCGCCCTTGACGGTTGCGATGACGTCATATTGGCCCGTACGCTCGGTGACACCGAACGGCTGGTTGATGACGAGACGCAGCGAAGGACGTGCGAAGTAAACTTCCTGATCACGGCCATTGACGACAATCTTGCCGGTGCCTGGCTTCAACCAAACGCGTGCAACCGCGTCCTTACGACGGCCAGTTGCATAAGCGCGGCCTTGCGCATCAATTTCCTGTTCGCGAACGACAGCAGCAATCTGTGCTGGTGCCTGAACGTCGGCGCCCAAGGTTTCGAGATCAGCGAGCGAATTTGCAGTTTCAGACATTATGCACCCACCTTGTTCTTGCGGTTCATAGAAGCGACGTCGAGCGTCGTTGGCTGTTGGCCGGCATGCGGATGCTCGGTACCATTATACAGATGCAGCGCGCGCATTTGGGCACGACCCAAAGGACCGCGTGGAACCATGCGCTCAACGGCCTTTTCAAGGACGCGCTCAGGGAACTTGCTATCAAGTACCTTACCCGCAGTGATGCCCTTGATCCCGCCGATGTAACCGGTGTGGCGATAGTAAACCTTGTCGGTCAGTTTCTTGCCGGTGAACTTCACCTTGTCCGCATTGATGACAACGACATGGTCGCCGCAATCAACGTGTGGGGTGTAGCTTGGCTTTGTCTTACCACGCAGGATGTTGGCGATAAGGCTGGCAACACGGCCAACAACCAAACCTTCTGCGTCAATGAGGATCCACGATTTCTCGACGTCCTGTGGACGGATCGATTTCGTAACTCTGGATAGCGTTTTCATCGCTAATCGCACCTTTCGAAATTTTAGTGTTGCACAGAATCACACAGGATCCCGCACGCGAAGCGGTGCCAATGGCGATGAACCGGCCAATAGTCAAGCAAAAGCAAGGGTTTTGCGACGGGTATAATAATACCTTCCGGCGTTTAGGCTGTGTCACGCCCCAAGACATGCGCACCCCAGACCGTCGCCGCAACCAAAAGGGCGCCGACCGCCTGATGCGAAACGGCAAGGACGATGTTGACCCCCGTCATCACGGTCGCAATGCCCAGCAGCATCTGGATGCCGAAGGCGCTATGGATCGCCGCAGAAGCCCCACGAACGCCCGCTTTCTTGACCCGCCGTGCCATCAGGATCAGCGCAATCACCGCGACCCACGCCCACCAGCGGTGGACGAAATGGGTGAGATAGGGGTCATTCACCAAAGCATAAAATGCGCCGTTGGCGGTATCGACGCCATCTGGATAGAAACGGTCGTTCATCAATGGCCATGTGTTCGCGACATATCCGGCATTCAGCCCGGCAACCCACGCACCGAAGAGCAATTGGATAAACAATATCGCCAAGATGCTGCCCGTAAAGCCAGTGATACGCGCGGGCTTTGCCGATGGATTTTTCGTCAGTTCCTTTAAATCAAGCGCGGTCCAAACAAGGCCACCCAAGATTGTGAGGGCGGTCAAAAGATGAACGGCAAGCCGGTAATGGCTGACATCGGTGCGCGCGGACAGGCCAGATGACACCATCCACCAGCCAATGGTCCCTTGCAGACCGCCCAGCGCAAGCAACGCAAGCAAACGCGGCTTATAGCCGCTCGGGATCGCCTGCTTGATCCAGAACCACGCCAGCGGCAGCGCAAAGGCCAATCCGATAACCCGCCCCAACAAGCGGTGGACCCATTCCCAGAAATAGATGAATTTGAACTCCGCCAGCGTCATACCGGCGGGACCGTTAATCTCGGTATATTCCGGAATCTGTTTGTACTTTTCAAATTCGGAAAGCCAGCTGGCCTCGTTCAGCGGCGGCAAGGTGCCCGTGATGGGTTTCCATTCGGTGATGGACAGGCCCGATTCGGTCAGACGCGTAATTCCGCCCACAACGACGATCGCGAAGACGAGAACCGCCACGCTCATAAGCCATGTAATCAGCGCCTGAGGGCGCGATGGGCACGGATTGGCTGCGGTGTCAGAATGCGGAGCTTTGTTCATAATCCGCGATATGCCCCTGATTTCAGCAAGCTGCAAGCGGACAGAGGTTGCAAAAATGGTCATAATGGCTGCAATTTATGCGATGTAATGTTGTAACGTCTAACGAATCGGTGTAGTGCGACCGCAATGACGCAGGTATGGAAAAAATGGCGATGGGACGGGCTTGGCTTAAGCATTGCTGGCCTGTGCCTTGTACATTGCCTTGTCACCATGTTTTTGCTGGCCTTTCTGGCATCGGCGAGCGGTGTTTTGTTCAACTCGATCATTCATGAAGCCGGCCTGTTGCTGGCCATTCTCTTCGGCGTACTGGCCCTTGGTAAGGGCTTTTGGGATCATGGGCTGTTTACGCCAGCGATCGTTGGCGCAGCCGGCATCGGCATGATGGCGGGCGCATTGACATTGCCACATGGATTGATGGAGATCGTCTGGACCGTCCTTGGCGTCATCTGCCTCGCGCTAGGACATTTCCTGAACCATCGCGCATCTGCCTGACGGGCAATTGACCGACTGGCTGTCAAAGCCTACATCATCAACATGGCAGTTCATCATCATCACGAGCATGCAGGCGCGTCGCTTGCCCATGCCGCCGAATCGGCGTTGGTCGAGGCGGGCGAGCAGTGGACCGATATGCGCGCGGATATCTTCGCGGTGCTCGCCACATTTGAAAAACCCGCATCGGCTTATGATATTGCAGATCTGGTTTCGCAAAAACGCGGCAAGCGCGTTGCACCCAACAGCGTGTATCGGATACTCGATCTGTTCGTGACCACCAACCTTGCGCGCCGCGTCGAAAGCGCGAACGCATATCTTGCAAATTCGCATCCCGGATGTTTGCATGATTGCATTTTCCTAATCTGCGACAGCTGCGGCACCGCCACGCATATTGATGACGATATACTGACCATGAACGTTCGCGCAGCAGCCGAACATGCCGGTTTTGCCGAGGTTCGCCCCGTCATCGAAGTCCGCGGAAAATGCGCCGATTGCGGCTAACGCTGGCGCAATTACCCGTTCGACACCCCGATAAAAGGCCGCTAAGCTCACAACATGACACATTCCCCAGACACGCCGTTACTCGACACGGTTAAAGTGCCCTCGGACCTTCGCAATCTTGCCGCGTCGCAGCTTCGCCAGCTCGCGGATGAATTGCGCGCAGAAACCATATCTGCAGTTTCGGTAACGGGCGGCCATCTGGGCGCTGGGTTGGGCGTCGTCGAACTGACGACCGCGATCCATTATGTCTTCAACACGCCCGATGACCGTTTGGTCTGGGACGTTGGCCACCAATGCTATCCGCACAAGATCCTGACGGGTCGCCGCGACCGCATTCGCACCTTGCGCACAGCCGGGGGGCTTTCGGGCTTCACCAAGCGCAGCGAAAGCGAATATGATCCGTTCGGCGCGGCACATAGCTCCACCTCTATTTCAGCGGCCTTGGGTTTTGCGGTCGCCAACAAGATTGCGGGCAAACCGGGCAAAGCCATTGCCGTCATCGGCGATGGTTCAATGTCGGCCGGCATGGCTTATGAGGCGATGAACAACGCCCAAGCCGCGGGCAACCGCTTGGTCGTCATCCTGAATGACAATGACATGTCGATCGCGCCGCCCGTTGGCGGTCTGTCGGCTTATTTGTCGCGTCTGGTGTCCTCCAGCGAATATCTCGGCCTGCGCAGCCTCGCGAGCAAAGTCGCCAAAAAGCTATCGCGCCGCATCTATTCGGCTGCGTCAAAGGCGGAAGAATTCGCGCGTGGCATGGCGATGGGCGGCACCTTGTTCGAAGAACTCGGCTTTTATTATGTCGGCCCCATCGACGGCCATAATCTCGACCAGCTTATCCCCGTCCTCGAAAATGTCCGCGACAATGCCGAAGGCCCCGTGCTGATCCATGTCGTTACGCAAAAGGGAAAGGGTTACGCCCCTGCCGAAGCGTCGGCGGACAAATATCATGGCGTCGTCAAATTCGACGTGGTCACGGGTAAGCAGGACAAGGGCCCCGGTGGCGGCCCGCCCGCTTATCAAAACGTCTTCGGTGAAACGCTGGCAAAGCTGGCAGAAACCGATCCCAAGATTTGCGCGATAACCGCCGCGATGCCGGGCGGCACCGGCGTCGACAAATTCTCGGCCGCGCATCCCGAACGCTCGTTCGATGTCGGCATCGCTGAACAGCATGCCGTCACCTTTGCGGCTGGACTTGCGGCGCAGGGAATGCGTCCCTTCTGCGCGATTTACTCGACCTTCCTGCAACGCGCCTATGACCAAGTCGTGCACGACGTCGCGATCCAGAATCTGCCGGTACGCTTCGCCATTGACCGCGCTGGCCTCGTCGGCGCCGATGGCAGCACGCATGCGGGTTCGTTCGACATTACCTATTTGGCGACCCTGCCCAATATGGTCGTCATGTCGCCTGCCGACGAAGCTGAACTGGTCCACATGACCTATACCGCTGTCCTGCACGACAGCGGCCCAATCGCGTTCCGTTATCCGCGCGGCAATGGCACGGGCGTTGCGATGCCCGAAGTGCCGCAGCAGTTGGAAATCGGCAAAGGCCGGATCATGCGTGAAGGCAAGAAGGTTGCGATTCTCTCACTCGGCACGCGTTTGGCCGAAGCGATGAAGGCGGCAGAGACGCTTGATGCCAAGGGCCTGAGCACCACCGTTGCCGACTTGCGCTTTGCAAAGCCGCTTGACGAAAAAATGATCCGCCACCTGATCGCCACGCATGAAGTTGTCGTGACGGTCGAAGAAGCATCCGTGGGCGGCCTTGGCGCGCATGTGCTGACGCTCGCCAGCGATGCTGGCCTGATGGACGCTGGTCTAAAAATCCGCACGATGCGCCTGCCTGACATGTTCCAGGAACATGACAGCCCGCAAAAGCAATATGACGAAGCAGGCCTGAATGCCCCGCAGATCGTCGAAACAGTGCTAAAGGCGCTGCGCCACAACAGCGCCGGCGTGGAGGAAGCGAGCGCCAGCGCTTAACCCGCGCGGCGCTCTCAAAACTTAACCCGGAATAACAGCCTGCGCGGTTTGGCCGTCGCCTTCGGGCGCGGCGATGATGTCGCGGGTGATGCTGCCTTTGTTGACCGTGTTGGTCTGCGGGTCACCGACCGAAGAACGAATACCCATTTCGGCATTGCCCGAAGTCGTTGAGATCGCGCGTTCAGCGGCGGAACGCGGCGCGATGCCGCCAAACAAAGCATCCAAAACCTGTTCCTGACCACCATCGGCCGGACGGATTGCCGTTGCCGCAGTTGGCTCCAACGCGAAATCGGGTGGAACGACCAAAGGCGCAGCGCGGCCAGCCGTTGGCGCTGCATCGCCCGCCGAGGAACAACCCGACAACAATGGCAGGGTCGCGATCGCCATAGCGAATAGGGCTGATTTCGTTTTCATATGCGTATCCATTTACTGGGCCGACTGCGGACGGGGCGCAGGTGCAGCGCCGCCGAACATAGCGTCCAAAACCTGTTGCTTCGTATCGCTATCTTGCGGGCGCGGCGCATCGGGTGTCGGCGTGGGCAAAGCAAACTCTGTTGGAAGCTGAAGTGGCTTTGACCGGCTTACGGCAAATTCATCTGGCCGGTCACGGTCAAACACGCTGGTGGTGCCGCAGCCCGAAAGCGCGAGCAAAGCAACTGACGCCGCCGCAAACATATTGATCCGCTTCATGATTTCTCCACTATGTCAGCGCTGCTTTCGGGTTGCTGAACGTCAGCCCCGTCACCGGTTTGCTTGTCGCTTATCAGGAAGGCGCGGGCAAGCAATATCAGCACACCAATGCTGATGCAGGCATCGGCAAGGTTGAATATGTAAAAGGGCCGGAATGCGCCAATGTGCAAATCGGCATAATCGACGACATAGCCATAGCGCACGCGGTCAACGATATTGCCAAGCGCGCCGCCCAAAACGAGCGACAAGGCCAGCACATCACCGCGCAGTTTCTCGCGCCACATCCAAACGGCAACACCCGCAGCAATCACCGCCGTCAGCGCCACCAACGCCCAGCGTTCGCCATCGCTATCGGCCGTCAGAAAGCTCATCGAAACGCCGCGATTTTCGGCATAGCGCAGGTCGAAGAACGAAATGATGTGAATAACACCGCGGCTTTTCAGCTGAAGCGGGCCAAGCATCGCATATTTTACGATCTGGTCCGCGATGAACACAAGGCTTGCCAGCATGATGCCCTGAAGGCGGAATTTAGGATTGGGGTTCATGCGTTTCCGTTCACAACAGTATCGCATCTGTCGCACAATGCGCCATCGTCGACAACCTCGGGAAGATGCCGCCAGCAACGACCGCATTTGTGGTTGGTGGTTTTGACTGCGCCTGCGCTATCGCCGTAATGAACAGCCGAGACGATGAATATTTCGGCGAGATCTACATCGCCGAACACTCCGCTGTGAGTATATTCCACCTCAAGGCTGGAGCCGACAATCTTCTCACGGCGCATGGGTTCGATTTGTTCGGTTGCGACCATACGCGACGCACGGATGCTCGCCCATTTTTCAGCCAAGGCCCCGTCAAGAACTGCGGGAACCTCCGGCCAATCCGAAAAATGCACGCTGTCGGCATCTGGGAACCGCGTCTGCCACACCTCTTCGCTGGTGAAGACCAACACCGGCGCGGCATAGCGCACGAGGGCGTGGAACAAGGTGTCGAGCACCGTGCGATACGCCATCCGCTTTGGATCGGTCGGTGCGTCGCAATAGAGGCAATCTTTGCGGATATCGAAGAAGAATGCCGACAGGTCTTCGTTGCAAAACTCGGTCAGCAAACGGACATAAGTGTTAAAGTCAAAATCATTGACCGCCGTCTTCAACTTCGCGTCCATATCCGCGAGCAGATGGAGCATATAACGCTCCAGCTCGGGCATGTCGGCAACCGCGACCTTTTCCGCGTCCGAAAAGCCGCCGAGCGCGCCGAGCAGATAGCGGAAGGTGTTGCGCAATTTGCGATATTGGTCGGAAACGCCCTGCAGGATTTCCTTGCCGATCCGGTGGTCCTCGGTGAAGTCCACGGTCAACGCCCACAGCCGCAAAATATCCGCGCCACTGTCGCGCATCAGGTCGAGCGGATTGATCGTATTGCCCAGCGACTTGGACATTTTCATGCCCTTTTGATCCATCGTAAAGCCGTGGGTCAGCACCGCGTTATACGGCGCACGGCCCCGCGTGCCGCAGCTTTGCAACAGGCTGGACTGGAACCAGCCGCGATGCTGGTCACTGCCTTCGAGATAGAGGTCCGCTGGCCATTGCAAGTCAGGCCAACGTCCGCTTTCGAGAACAAAGGCATGCGTGCAGCTCGAATCAAACCACACGTCCAAAATGTCCGTGACGCGTTCATAATCGGCAAGCGCATAGTCGCTGCCCAGATATTCCTGTGCGCGTTCGTCGCTCCAGCCATCAACGCCATTTTCGCGAATGCCCGCGATGATACGCGCGTTGACGGCGGCGTCGCAGAGATATTGGCCGGACTTGCGATCCACAAAAAGCGTGATCGGCACGCCCCATGCGCGCTGGCGGGACAGCACCCAATCGGGGCGCCCTTCGACCATTGCGGTGATGCGGTTCTGGCCCTTTTCCGGAACCCAGCGGGTGTCCGAAATCGCGGTCATCGCCTTTTCGCGCAATGTACCATCGGTCGTCGCTTTATCCATCGGCACGAACCATTGCGGGGTGCAGCGATAGATGACTTTCGCCTTTGACCGCCAGCTGTGCGGATAGCTGTGCTTGTAATCCGCCGATGCCGCGAGCAGTCCGCCGCTTTCGCGCAACGCAGCGCAGATGGGGCCATCAGGCGCGTTGAATTTGGGGTTGATGACGCTGCCCTCACCGCCAAGCCAGAGCCAATCAGCGCGATATTTGCCATCGCCTTCAACCGCGAACACCGGTTCAATGCCATTGGCCTTGCACAGGTCGAAATCATCCTCGCCATGGTCGGGCGCCATATGGACGAGGCCGGTGCCGCTGTCGGTGGTGACGAAATCGCCTGCGAGCATCGGACGCGGCTTGGCAAAGAAACCGCCGAGTTCGTGCATCGGGTGGCGGACGGTGGTTCCGGCGAGGTCAGAGCCTTTGCCGCGCCAAGTGACATCGCTCAGGCTCACACCATCACCGAGACGTTTGGCCAAGTCATCGACCAAAGCTTCTGCAACCAGACATTTTTTGGAACCATTTACCGTGACTAGCCAATAGCTAACTTCAGGGCCGTAAGCCAAAGCTTGGTTCACCGGAATCGTCCAAGGCGTCGTTGTCCAGATCACCGCATGCGCGCCAACGAGTTCGGCAATCGGCGATTCCACGATCTCGAACGCCACATCGATCTGCGTCGATACGATGTCCTCATATTCGACTTCGGCTTCGGCCAAGGCGGTCTTTTCCACCGGCGACCACATCACGGGCTTTGCACCGCGATACAGCTGGCCGCTTTCGGCGAACTTCAACAGCTCCGAAACAATGGTCGCTTCGGCCTGGAAATCCATCGTCAGATAGGGATTGTCCCAATCGGCATTGATGCCCAGCCGCTTCAATTGTTCGCGCTGCGTGTCGACCCAATGCTGCGCATAGGCCCGGCATTCCGCGCGGAACTCGACGGCGGGAACCTCGTCCTTGTTGAGCTTTTTCTTGCGATATTGCTCTTCGACCTTCCACTCGATGGGCAGGCCGTGGCAATCCCAACCGGGCACATAAGGCGCGTCTTTGCCCAACAATGTCTGCGTGCGGACAACCATGTCCTTCAGAATATGGTTCAGCGCGTGGCCGATATGCATGTCGCCATTCGCATAAGGCGGGCCGTCATGCAGAATGAACTTCTCACGCCCGCGACGGCGATTGCGCAGCTCCGCATAAAAATCCTGCGCCTGCCAACGCGCGAGAATGCCCGGCTCCTTCTGCGGAAGGCCGGCCTTCATAGGGAAATCTGTTTTCGGCAGGAAAACGGTGTCGCGATAGTCGATAGGGTCAGTCATGTTAGAAGCGCCCTTAGCGCAAAGATGAGGAGAATTGAAACCTCCTTGTCACTCCACGCGTGTGTCATTCCCGCAAATGCGGGAATCCATGGCATGACATGTCAGCGTAAACTGCGCAGACAGACCATGGACCCCCGATCAAGTCGGGGGTGACACATGGCATAGCTATCAATTATCGCCATGCGCGCAGAGGGATTACACTGCCCCCAATATCCGGCGGGCTTCGTCGCAATCCTGCGCCATTTGCGCCATCAGTGCGTCCAGACTGTCAAACTTTGCCTCTCCGCGGATGAAGGCGTGGAATTCGATTTCGATATTCTGCCCATACAGATCCTCGGCAAAGTCGAAGAAATGCGGCTCAAGCAATTCCTTGGGCGGATCGAACGTCGGGCGAATACCAAGGTTCGCGGCACCATTGAGCACCCGTCCATCGGGCAAGCTGCCCTTCACCGCATAAATGCCGTAACGCGGACGCAGATAATGGCCCATGTCGATATTGGCGGTCGGGAAACCCAAAAGCCGCCCGTTTTTATCGCCATGCTGCACAATGCCCTCAACCGTGAATGGCCGCGTGAGCAAAGCGGTGGCCGTGGCGCAGTCGCCATCCTTAAGCGCCGTGCGGATACGGCTCGACGATATCACGCCGCCATCATCCACCACTGGCCCCATGGCGGTCGACGTCAGGCCATGCGCGCCGCCCAAATCGCGCAACACGTCAATATTGCCGCCGCGTTTATGCCCAAAGGTAAAGTCCTCACCCGTGACCACCGCCGAAATGCCCAGACGTTCCATCAGCAATATGACGATGAAATCTTCGGCGCTGGTCGCGGCAAGCTCTGCATCGAAATCAAACACCAGCATCGCGTCGGCACCGGCTTCTTCAAACAAGCGCTGCCGCTGATCGAGCGTCGTCAGACGGAACCACGGCGATTCCGGCGCAAAAAAGCGCACGGGATGCGGATCAAATGTTGCGATGATCGCTGGCTTACCCGCCGCCTTGGCCTGTTTTATCGCTTCGCCAGCAACGGCCTGATGCCCCAAATGAAAGCCATCAAAATTGCCCAAGGCAACAACGCCGCCGCGCAATGCGTCAGGCGTTCGGTCTTTGGCAGAAAGGCGGGGAATCGTCATTGCGCGGTGGCAGCCTTTTCCATCGGTACCAAGCCAGCACGGATGACGCGCAACGCGTTTTCGCCCATGACGGCGCGAATTTCGTCTGGCGTGAAACCCTCGTCCATCAACGCTTGGGTGACTTGCGCGAGTTGCGACGTATCGAAACGCACCGTGGTCGCGCCATCATAGTCCGATCCCAAAGCGACATGTTGAATGCCAACGAGATCGCGCACATGCTTCATCGCCTTGGCCGCAGCCCGCGGATCGGTGGAGCATATTGCGCCTTCCCAATAGCCGATGCCAATGATGCCACCGGTTTTGGCGACGCCGCGCACTTCGTCATCGGTCAGGTTGCGGTTGACCTTGCACGTCGCTTGCACGCCGCCATGGCTGGAGACCACGGGACGCTTCGCCATGGCCAGAACCTCGGCAACGCCAGCATGGCTGAGATGCGCGATGTCGACGATCATGCCCTTCGCCTCCATCCGGCGCAATATGTCGCGACCGAACGGCGTCAGTCCGCCTTTTTTCAGGCCGTGCATCGACCCGCCCAATTCATTGTCAAAGAAATGCGTGAACCCCGCCATGCGGAACCCGGCGTCGTACAGACGGTCGAGATTCTCGGCCTTGCCTTCAAGATTATGGAGCCCTTCAATGGTCAGCATCGCGCCGACAGTGCTCCGGTCCTTTTGCCGCGCGGCCAGTAAGGCATCGATCTGCTGCGCCTTGTCCACCGCTTGTAATTTTCCGTCTGATCCCGTGACCGCATTATCGCGCTTCGCCGCGTGATACAGCGACCGCTCGACCAATGAGCGCCATGTTTTCACCGGCTGCAACTGCGCGAAGGTCAGCAAAGTGATATTGTCGGTGTCCGCGCCATTGCCATCATAATTCTGGCCGTTGGGCGTTTTGGTGACTGACGAGAAAAGCTGAAGCGCGACATTGCCTTCTTGCAAGCGCGGCAAATCCATATGGCCACGGTCCGCAGGCTTGCTCAAATCGCGGTTCCACATCAACGTGTCGCTGTGCAGGTCGACGATGTTCAACGTCTTGTGCAATGCCTTGGCCTCATCGCTGACCTTAATCAGCGGTTGGCCGTCCACCGCGTTCATCGAACCTTCGACATAGCCGGGTAAAAAGCCGAAAAAGCCAATCGCAGCCGCGCCAATCAGCGTCAGTGGAATCCAGAATTTCTTACGCATCATTTCCCCCAATATACCGCGTGCTTAGCTCTTTGCCCGCCGCACAAGCGTTACAAAGTCGAACGCAGGTGCGCCGTTCAACGCAGCATGGCTTTCGCGGGACAGTTCTTCCCACTCCGCCATGTCGAAATCCGGGACCGACGTATCGCCTTCGGGCTGCGCGGCAATCTCCGTTAATTCAATGCGGTCCGCGATCGGCAGAAACAGATTATAGATTTCCGCGCCGCCAATAACGCACACATGGGGGCCATTGGCGAGCTTCAGCGCGTCGGCCACCGAATGCGCGATTTCGGCGCCGTCTTCTTCCCACGCGGTATCGCGCGTCAAAACAATGTGGCGTCGGCCATCCAGCAGGCCGGGCAGGCTGTCAAAGGTCTTGCGCCCCATAATCATGGGCCGGCCCTTGGTTATCTGTTTAAAATGACGCAGGTCCGCGGGGAGATGCCACGGCATGCCGCCATCTTTCCCGATGACTCCATTGGCGGCGCGGGCGAGGACAAGGATAATTTCGGGATGATTCATAACCCCGCTTTGCCTTGAAAAACTTAGCGATACAAGCGGGTGACGTGGCCTATTTTTCGGCCCGGGCGCGCTTGTGCCTTTCCATAGAGATGCAGATGCGCCGCGGGGTCGGCCAAAATCTGTTCAAAGGCGTCGCCATCATCCCCGATCAGGTTCTGCATTTCGACACGGGCCGCCACCGTTTCGGTGCTGCCAAGCGGCAGTCCGCAAATCGCGCGGATGTGGTTTTCAAACTGGCTGGTGGCCGCGCCTTCAATCGTCCAATGGCCGCTATTGTGCACGCGGGGCGCGATTTCATTGAACAAGGGGCCGGCGCTGCTGGCAAAAAATTCGGCGGTGAATACGCCGACATAATCAAGCTTGGTCGCCACCGCCGCCGCCATATCGCGCGCCGCCTGTTGTTGGCTTTCCACGAGCGCGCCAGCGGGCAGCGTCGACGTTGCCAAAATGCCGCCGACATGCACATTGTGCGGGCTGTCCCAAAAGCGGATCTCGCCATCTTGGCCGCGCACCAATATCACCGAAAATTCGGCATCGAACTGCACCATGGCTTCCGCGATCAACGGCTGCGCACCCGTCTGCGCCCATGCATCGGCCAGATCGTCCTGCGACGTGACGCGAAGCTGCCCCTTGCCATCATATCCCATGCGGATCGTCTTCAATATGCACGGGATACCCACCGCATCCACCGCCGCCTGCACGTCGCCTTGTATATTTGCGATGGCGAAGTTCGCTGTCTGTCCGCCAAGGCTGCGCACAAAGCGCTTTTCGGCGTCACGATCCTGCGCGACTTCCAACGCCTTGGCCGGCGGATAAATGGGGACAAGCCCGGCAATCGTTTCAAGCGGTGCAACCGGCACATTTTCAAATTCGAAGGTGACGACATCGCATTGCTGCGCAAAATCTTTCAACGCGGCATGGTCGTCATAGGCGCCGATGCTGCTGTGCGCGGCGACGTCAAACGCCACATTGTCACCCGCTGGCGCGTAAATATGGCAGCGATAGCCAAGCTGAGCCGCCGCAACCGCGAGCATCCGGCCAAGCTGGCCGCCACCCAATATTCCAATGGTCGAACCAGGAGGCAACGCAGTCATCGGCTTCGTCTCACTCTGGCGTTTCGGCGACCGACGCGGTCTGGGCCGCGCGCCATGCATCCAGCCGCGCCGCGAGCGCTGCATCATTATTGGCCAGCATCGCCGCTGCCAAAAGCGCGGCGTTCGTAGCGCCCGCCTTGCCAATCGCGAGCGTGCCGACGGGAATGCCCGCGGGCATTTGGACGATCGACAACAGGCTATCCATGCCATCCAGCGCCTTCGACTGCACCGGCACGCCAAGCACCGGAAGCCGGGTCATCGATGCCGCCATACCCGGCAGATGCGCCGCACCACCAGCGCCAGCGATAATGCATTGCAGACCCCGATCGGCCGCACTTTTTGCATAATCATACAGACGCTCAGGCGTACGATGCGCGGACACCACTTTGCATTCATGGGGAATGTCGAGCGCGGTCAGCGTGGCTGACGCTTCGCGCATCGTTTCCCAGTCCGAACGGCTTCCCATGATGATGCCAATAAGCGGCGCTGAGTCAGTCATGTGTCACTCCCCTGACAACTTTGATGGCATGGCCTTAGCCGCGTGGTGCAAAAGGCGCAATCCAGCAACAATAGGATAATCACAGGCCCGCGCACGCGCGCGGCACGACAATGTTACCGCGCGGATAGATAGTGATATGCACCGTTCAAATTGTCGTCGAGTTCATAGACAATCGGCTGGCCGGTCGGGATTTCAAGGCCATTGATATCTGCATCCGAAATGCCCGAAATATGCTTCACCAGCGCGCGCAAGCTGTTGCCATGTGCAGAGATGAGAACGGTTTTGCCCGCCTTTAACTCAGGGACAATGGCGCTCTCCCAATATGGCAGAACGCGCAGTATCGTGTCTTTCAGGCTTTCGGACGCGGGGATTTTGATACCCGCATAACGCGGATCGGACGACAGGTCATAAGGCGATCCCACCTCCAATGGCGGCGGCGGAACATCGAAACTGCGGCGCCAGATTTTGACCTGTTCGTCGCCATGCTTGGCCGCAGTCTCTGCCTTATCAAGGCCGGTCAGGCCGCCATAATGGCGCTCGTTCAATTGCCAGTTCTTGGTCACCGGAACCCAAAGCCGGCCCATCGCCTCAAGCGCGAGGTTCAACGTCTTGATCGCCCGCGTCTGCACGCTGGTAAAGGCAACATCAGGGGCAATGCCCTTGGCCTTCATCAGCTCGCCCGCGGCCCACGCTTCGGCTGCGCCTTTTTCGGTTACGTCAACATCCCACCAACCGGTGAACCGGTTTTCCAGATTCCATTGGGATTGTCCGTGGCGAATGAGGATAAGCTTTGGCATGGGAGTTCCTTCGTTGTTTGACCGCGCCCTAACGCAAGTTGGTCAAATCGCCAAGGTCATGAAACGGCTAAACGGGTCTTCGACATAATCGCCAAAGGGTGCGCAATATTCAAACCCGTGCGCTGCATACAGCGCCAATGCCGGCGCGAAGTCCGCCGACGATCCTGTTTCAAGGCTTAATCGGTGATAACCCCGGGCGCGCGCTTGCGAAATGATATGCGTCAGCATGTTGGCGCCAACACCTTTGCGCAAATGGTCCGCATGCGTCCGCATCGATTTGACCTCACCATGTTCGGGCGTCAGCTCTTTCAAAGCCCCGCATCCCGCAAGCGCATCCCCGTCCCAAATCGACCAAAAGGTCACATCGGGCGCATTCAGCCCGTCGAAATCAAGAAAATGGCAACTTTCCGGTGGCGAGCTTGCCAGCATCCCGGCGAAATGCGTTTCCAGCAAGGCGCGGATTTCGTTACCGGAAAGATCATCCACGATGATGCGCATAAGGGCTGCCTACACCATCTCCGCCAGCGTCGCGAGGCACTCGCGGGCCAGCAGGCGGCAACGTTCGGGCGACCATCCCTGATAGGGATCATTACCGTGCACTGTGTCTTTGTACGGCATTTCAAGCGTCATCGACACGCATTTATGCGACGGGCCAAAACGTTCGGCGAGCTGGTTTGTCGACATGGTCAGGTTGGCTTTGCCCGGTCCCGCTTTGGTGTAACCAAGCTCGGTCTGGAAATCGGGTGTGCGCGCGGCGAGGCGATTGATGAAGTTGTTGTATCGCGCGCCTTGGTCATCGGTCCATGACGGAATGCCTTCGAACCCGGCCATGAATGCAGCGGGAATGGCCTCATCCCCATGCACATCCATCGCCCAATGCACGCCGGTTTCATCCATGGCGTTGCGGATGCCCAGAACCTCTGGACTGCGCTCCAAACTTGGCTCGGCCCATTCGCGGTTCAGGTTTACGCCCGCAAAATTGGTGCGCAAATGTCCGCGGCAGCTGCCGTCGGGATTGCAATTGGGCACGATATGCAAACGGCATTTTTCCAGCAAAACGCGCGTGTGCGGATCGCTCAGGTCGGTGAGCATATCCAGCGCACCTTCCATCCAATATTCGGCCTGCGTTTCGC
Source organism: Sphingomonadaceae bacterium (assembly GCA_021300355.1). Lineage (GTDB taxonomy): Bacteria > Pseudomonadota > Alphaproteobacteria > Sphingomonadales > Sphingomonadaceae > Sphingorhabdus_B. The sequence continues at coordinate 36,134 of JAJTEF010000010.1, forward strand.
CCGGATGCTGGCGCGCGTATAGCCAGACTTGCGTTTCGCCATCCCCCATCGACAGGCAATCAATCGGCTGACCTTCCAGGCTGTGGCCCAAGCACCGGTAGCTAACGCCTTCGCATGTTGCGGCGTCGGCGACCAAATCATGGTGCCGTTCCATGCTAAAGGGCGCGAAATAGGCGAACCAGACAATGTCGCTGGCGGGCGTGTAGCGAATGGTCAGGGTGCCGCCGTCTGCGGCTTTGTCATAAATGGTATCGGCGCGGCCCCAAAAATCCCGGTCTTCCGAAACACAGGCGCGATAATCTGGCCAGCCGCCGGGATAGGCGCTGCCTTCCAAGCCCGTTATGCGCAGTTCCAGTTCCTCACCCGCTGCGCACGCAACGCGGAAGTGGAACCATTGCGCAAACTCCGAATCCTTATCCTTGCGAATGCCAAGGGTGGCGCTGTTGCCATCGATGGCGTGCACTATGATGTTACCGCTGTCGAATGCAGCATTGATATCAGTGATCGGCATAAATCTTACTTCCCCATTTTGTCATTCCCGCGAACGCGGGAATCCATGGACGAACCGTGCAGAAAGCTGCGTCGGTGTGTTAACATAAAAGCTCAGATAATGGATTCCCGCGTTCGCGGGAATGACAATGTCTGGTGCTTTATGGAACGCGGATAGTCTCGCCAGACACGCCGGGGAAGTCCTTAAACAATGCCTCTGCCAATTTAGAGGCCGCAATAGCGGGCTGCGCGGCAGGAGAGCCCGCTTTGGCAGATTGCACCGCCGTCCCTTCCCATATCACCAGCTGGTCACTGCGCCGGATGATGCGCACCGACAAACTGGTCTGCAATTGCGCTGCCGAACCACCGCCGAGTGTGATGCCAACGCCCAAGCCAATGCCCGACCCATAGCTGCCGGTTGATCCGCCGACGCCCACGGAAACAGGTGACCGGCGATCTGGGCGTATCATCGTCGCGCCAAAGCGTATTTCGGCAACAACATCGCTTGTGCCCGCTTGATTGCGATAGCCGACCCGCTGCATTTCGCGGGTCACCGCCGCAACATAAGGCGAAGCCGATAGCGATCGGTCCGCCGCCGATTCGCCGGCAACCTCAACCCCAAAACTGCTATTGCCATAAGAGATACCTTCAGCTGCGCGGTTAAAGCGCGTGACCTCGACAGGGCCCGTGGGAACGACACAGGCCGACAGCAGTGAAAGCGCGAGAAGTGTGAAGATTCGGGGAGTTTTCATCATAGTCCTATCCTTTAACGCATCATATATGATGGCAAGCTGTGTATGGGAGCTGAATCGCATAATTGCGCCGAACGCGCTTGACTTTCCGCCGCCCCACCCATAGGAGCGCGCCTTCAATTCAAGCTTTATGCATCAAAAAGACGGGTAAATCCGATGAAAGTCGTTAATTCTCTCAAGTCGCTCAAAGGCCGCCATCGTGACAACCGCGTGATTCGTCGTCGTGGCCGGACCTATGTCATCAACAAGACTCAGCCACGCTTTAAGGCGCGCCAGGGTTAATTGGCCGCTGCCTGCGGAACGCGGGCAGATGGTTTTATCAAAAGACCGCTCCGAATCTGATTCGCGGGCGGTTTTTTTGCGTCTTCAGGTGAGATATTTCCCATGACAAAGATCACCACCGTCGTGTTTGATGTCGGCAAAGTGCTGTTCGAATGGGATTTGCGGCATCTTTTTGCAAAATTGATCACCGACAAGGCGGAGCTGGAATATTTCGTCACGCATGTTGTTACGCCCGAATGGCATTTTCAGCATGATGCCGGCCGACCATTGGCAGAGATGACCGCGGAACGGATCGCGCTATATCCGAAATATGAAATCGAGATCGACGCGTACCGGACGCGTTTTAACGAGACGATCCCGGGCCCTGTCACAGGATCGCTGGAAATCGTGCACGAACTGGCCGCGCGCGCCGTCCCGCTTTTCGCCATTACCAATTTTGGCGCGGAGTTTTGGGAGATGTTCCGTCCGACCCAGCCTATATTTGACCATTTCGGAGATATTGTCGTCTCAGGCGTCGAGAAAATGGTCAAGCCAGACCCCGATATCTATGCGCTGGCGTTGCGGCGCTTTGGGCTGAAGCCCGGCGAGGCGATATTCATCGATGACAATCACGACAATGTCGTCAGCGCCCGCGCCAACGGCTTTGCTGCGCATCATTTTACTGATGCAGAAACGCTACGTCGCGCATTGGTGGATCTTGATTTGCTAGTTTAAGTTTTTTGCACGCAGAGGCGCGGAGGACGCAGAGAATATATGATTTCCTTGGCGCGCGCTGCGCCTTTGCACCCACCAAAAAACATCAGCGCAAGCCCTTCCATTCAGCGCCCGTCTGTGCTTAAGCGACCGGCAAAACTCTTTATTGTCGAGGATTTAATCTCCCATGAATATCCATGAATATCAGGCCAAAGAACTGCTTGCGAAATTTGGTGTGGCGTGTCCCGCTGGTATCGCGGCGCTCAGCGTTGAAGAAGCGGTTGCGGCGGCGAAGCAATTGCCTGGTCCTCTTTATGTCGTGAAGTCGCAAATCCACGCGGGTGGACGCGGCAAAGGCAAGTTCAAGGAATTGGGTCCTGATGCAAAGGGCGGCGTTCGCTTGGCCTTCAACTTGGACGAAGTTGAATCGCATGCAAAAGAAATGCTGGGCAACACGCTGGTAACCATCCAGACCGGAGCCGAAGGCAAGCAGGTCAACCGTCTGTACATCACCGATGGCGCCGACATTAAGCAGGAATTCTACCTCGCATTGTTGGTCGATCGCGCGACCAGCCGGATCGCTATTGTTGCCTCAACCGAAGGCGGCATGAACATCGAAGACGTGGCGCATGACAGCCCCGAGAAGATTCACACCATCGTTGTCGATCCGGCAACCGGGCTTCAGCCGCACCACGGCCGCAGCGTTGCAAAGGCGCTTGGCCTGACGGGTGATTTGGCCAAGCAAGCACAGACTGTGGTTGCCGGTCTTTATGCCGCGTTTTTGGGCACCGATGCCGAGCAGATTGAAATCAACCCGCTCGCTGTGTGCGAAGGCAAGAATGGCGACGAGCTGTTGGTGCTGGATGCCAAGGTTGCGTTTGATGGCAATGCCATGTTCCGCCACAAGGATCTCGCCGAGCTGCGCGACCTGACCGAAGAAGACCCTGCTGAGGTCGAAGCTTCCGAATATGACCTTGCCTATATCAAGCTCGACGGCAACATCGGCTGCATGGTCAACGGCGCAGGCCTTGCGATGGCGACCATGGACATCATCAAGCTGAACGGCGAATTCCCAGCCAACTTCTTGGACGTAGGGGGCGGCGCTTCGAAGGAAAAGGTGACCGCGGCATTCAAGATCATTCTGAAGGACCCTGCCGTAAAGGGCATTTTGGTCAATATCTTCGGCGGCATCATGAAATGCGACATCATCGCGGACGGTATCGTCGCTGCGGCAAAGGAAGTGAACCTTTCGGTACCACTCGTTGTCCGCCTTGAAGGCACCAATGTGCAGCAGGGCAAGGACATCCTCGCCAATAGCGGCCTGCCTATCGTATCGGCCAACGACCTTGGCGATGCAGCCGCAAAGATTGTCGCGGAAGTCCGCAAAGCAGCTTAGTGTATCGAACGCTTGACGTTCACGTCAACGTTAAGCATAGGCGCTCCAGTTTAGGCGGGCATTCACTCGCCATTTGAGTCGGTATGGAAGGATGAGCAGATGAAGATCATCGTCCCCGTTAAGCGGGTCATCGATTATAATGTTAAGCCGCGGGTTAAGCCCGATGGTTCGGGTGTTGATTTGGCGAATGTCAAAATGAGCATGAACCCGTTTGACGAAATCGCGGTGGAAGAAGCGCTGCGTTTGCGTGAAAAGGGCGTTGCGACCGAAGTTATCGCGGTGTCGATCGGACCAGACAAGGCGCAAGAAACATTACGCACAGCGCTCGCCATGGGTGCTGACCGCGCGATCCTCGTCGTCGCTGAAGATGTCGAGCCGCTCGCGGTTGCCAAGATCCTTGCGAAGGTCATGGACGAAGAACAGCCCGGCCTCGTCATTCTTGGTAAGCAAGCCATTGACGATGACTCGAACCAGACTGGCCAAATGCTAGCTGCCTTGACCGGTCGTCCGCAGGGCACATTTGCCAACACGGTCAACGTGTCTGGTGATGAAGTGCATGTCGCACGCGAAGTCGATGGCGGTTTGCAGACCGTAGCGTTGAAGATGCCAGCCATCATCACGACCGACCTGCGTTTGAACGAGCCACGTTATGCGTCGCTGCCGAACATCATGAAAGCAAAATCCAAGCCACTCGCGCAGAAAACACCTGCCGATTATGGTGTGGACGTTAGCCCACGCCTGAAGACATTGAAGGTTGTTGAACCGCCTGTGCGCAGCGCTGGTATCAAGGTTGCCGACGTCGATGCGCTGGTTGCAAAGCTCAAGGAAATAGGAGTGGCCGCATGAAGACCCTCGTTTATGCCGAACATGACAATGCATCGCTGAAGGATGCAACGCTTGCTGTCGTTACTGCTGCATCGCAGATTGGCGAAGTGCATGTTCTCGTCGCGGGATCAGGCTGCGGCGCAGTTGCCGAGCAGGCCGCAAAGATCGCTGGCGTGACCACCGTGCATGTTGCCGATGACGCAGCTTATGCGCAGCAGTTGGCTGAAAATGTTGCGCCACTGGTGGCATCATTGATGGCGACGCATGACGCATTTTTGGCGCCTGCCACATCGAACGGCAAGAACATCGCACCACGCGTTGCTGCCTTGCTGGATGTCATGCAAATCTCCGACATCCTCAGCGTTGAAAGCGCGGACACATTCACGCGTCCCATCTATGCCGGTAACGCAATTGCGACTGTGCAATCGTCCGATGCCAAGAAGGTTATCACCGTTCGCGGTACCGCCTTTGCCAAGGCTGAAGAAACCGGCGGTTCTGCTGCAATTGAAGCTGTCTCGGGCAGCGGCGATGCAGGAACATCGAAGTTCATCTCGGCTGAAATCGCCAAGCAGGAACGCCCTGAACTGACATCTGCGAAGATCATCGTGTCGGGCGGCCGCGCGCTTAAGGACTCGGCGACGTTCAGCGAAGTCATCTTGCCACTCGCCGACAAGCTTGGCGCAGGCGTTGGCGCAAGCCGCGCTGCTGTGGATGCGGGTTATGTCCCCAATGACTATCAGGTCGGTCAAACCGGCAAGATCGTTGCCCCTGAAGTCTACATCGCGGTCGGCATCTCCGGCGCGATCCAGCATCTTGCGGGCATGAAGGACTCCAAGGTCATTGTCGCCATCAACAAAGATGAAGACGCACCGATCTTCCAAGTCGCAGACATCGGCCTTGTCGGTGACCTGTTTACGGTCGTGCCTGAATTGGTCGGCAAGCTGTAACTTCTAGTAACATTGCGTAAAAATTTCAGGGCGGTCAGAAATGGCCGCCCTTTTTACTTGTGGCTTTAATGCCATTGGGTAACCTGCTGGATATGGCAAAGTCACTGGTCGCATCGCTTATCATTGTCGCCCTCACAATGTCGTCGCCAGCAATTGCTGCAGCGCCTGCGCCTTTGGTTTTAAAGCCGACTTCATCATGGCAGGTCAATTATGCCGAGGAAAGATGCCGCCTCGGTCGGCAGTTTGGGGACGGCAAGCAAACGGTTTTGTTGTTTATGGACCGCTTTAGCCCAAGTGAATATTTCCGCCTGACGATTGCCGGAAAACGCATACCAACATCCGTTCAAAAAGGTGAAGCCAATATCCAGTTCGGGCCGAGCGAGCAGGAGCAGAAAATTGCGTTTCTCGCCGGAAATCTTGGTAAGGAACCTGCCTTGATTTTTTCCAGCAGCGCGCGCGTTGCGCCGCCAAGCGGGTCTGAATTACTGGCGATGAAAGATCGGGAAAATGCAGAGAGGGTTGTTATTCAACCGATTAGTGAGGACCGGCAAAAGGCAATTCGCTACTTGCGCGTTGGCAAGCCTCTGCAAAAACCGTTGATGCTGGAGACAGGTTCCATGCGCGGACCATTGGCGGCGCTCGATACCTGCATTGACAATCTTCTCAGCAGTTGGGGCATCGATGTCGAAAAGCACAAGACGCTCAGCCAACGGGCCACGCCACTTGAGCCGCCGGGCAAATGGATTGTGTCATCCGACTATCCGATCGCCATGCTCGCTGCTGGTCAACCTGCCCTCGTAAATTTCCGGCTCACCGTTGGACCTGATGGCATGCCAACCGCATGCCATATTCAAGCAACAACACGGCCCAAATTTTTTGACGATGCTGTCTGCAAATCCGTAATGCGGCGTGCGCGTTTTTCCCCCGCACTTGATGCGCAGGGTCAGCCATTGGTGTCTTACTATCAAAACAATGTCTATTTCAGGCTGCCCTAAGACTTCAAAACCCTCTTAAAAAGCTGGCGAGATTTTCGCCCAAATTGTCGACCGCATAGCCGCCTTCGGTCAGGACAACCGTCGGCAGTCGGGTCGCCGCAATGTCTTGCGCCAGCGTGGCATAATCTGCGGTTTGAAGTGCGAAATTGGCGATGGGGTCGCCTTCAAAGGTATCCGCGCCGAAGCTGACAATCAGGAGGCCGGGGTCAAACCGGGCAATGGCGTCTAGGGCTGTCGCTTGCGCCGCGCGAAAGGCGGTCAGTGTTGTTCCTTGCGGCAATGGCAGATTCACCGTCGCGCCTGCCCCCGCACCTTCGCCGACTTCATCGGCATGGCCCCAGTAAAAGGGGAAATCTGTCGCCGGATCTGCGTGGACAGAGGCATAAAAGACATCGCCCCGGTCCCAGAATATGTCCTGCGTGCCATTGCCATGATGATAGTCAATGTCGAGAATGGCCACGCGGGCGATGCCTGCGTCGCGGGCGGCTTGTGCTGCAACCGCCGCCTGATTGATGAAACAATATCCGCCAAGATAATCGGCCCCTGCATGATGCCCGGGCGGGCGGCACAAGGCGGTGGCGACGCGGTCGCCAGCCAGCACGGCGTCAAGCGCCGACAAGGCCGACTGCGTGCTCCAATAGGCCGAGGTCCAGCTGTCGGCGGTGAGCGGCGTAGAGCTGTCCATGCTGTAGCGCCCGGCCAAGGCGTCAATACGCGTTAAGTCCAGCGCGCGCCGCCGCACCACTGGCCATATATAGCCCATCACATCACCTGACCGTCCGGCGGCAAGCCAACGGTCATGCGCAGTCTTTAGATATGCGATGTAACCCGCATCATGCACCGCCAATATCGGTGCCTCCCCATGGTCGGTGGGGCTTTCCGTAGCGGACACCCCAGCACATAGCGCCTGTGCGCGCGCCGGGGTTTCGGCATAAGGGACGAACGCGCCATTATGCAGTTCCTGGACCGGCGCATGGTCAAGCTGGCGGGGATCAAAAAACAGGCGCATCGTTCGGCATATTCCACATGACAGTATCGCACCGCATAGCCCGACAACATGCACTTTGCGAGAGCTTGCGCGTTTCCTGCCACCGGCATCAGCTTTATGGCGATCTTCGGCACGGCCAACATGATTTCGCATTCGGTGAACGTCCATTTCCCAGACTTGCAGCTTTAGCCATGTTTGTGTTATAACATACGTATGAACAAGCCAATTAAAGTTATAAAAGTCGGCAACAGTGCCGGTATGATTCTTCCCAAAGAGATACTCGCCAAGCTGCGGGTGTCGCTTGGCGACGATCTGTATCTGACGGAAACCGCTAACGGCTTTCACCTGACCCCAAGCGACCCTGGCTTTGAGGCAAAGATGGCGTTGGCCGAAACGATCATGCGTGAGGACCGCGACATATTGCGCGTGTTGGCGCAGTAAGGGCCGCAATTGCCGTCGGCCATTCGAATTGAGCCCCATTGGCTCGACGCACGCGATGCGCTTGCCATTCATGACCGGCAGATTGCCGAGCATGGCGGGATTAGCGGTGTGCGCGATTCCAACTTGCTGGACTCGGCATTAGGACGGCCAGTGAACCAGTGGAACTATGGCACAGACGATCCCGCTGCACTGGCTGCGGCTTATGCTTATGGTGTTGCCCGGAATCCTCCTGTTGCCGATGGCAACAAACGCACGGCATGGGTACTTGCGCGTTTGTTTTTGGCGCTCAACGGGCATACACTGACATTCGACCCACAGGACGCGACACGCATTGTGTTGGCCCTCGCCGCGGGTGAATTGTCCGAAGACGAACTCACCACTTGGTTCCGCGATCATCTGGCTTAGGGTCAGGACCTAGGGCAACAAGTCCGCTGGCTGCGTGGGCTCGCTGAGTATCTTTTCCATCCGACGCCAGCGCTCGGCTTGGTCGGGATTGCCGCGCTCGATATAGCCACGCACGAGGTCTTTGCCCCAGCCATAGTTGATAACATAGCTGCGATAATGGTCGGTAAACGCCACCGATTGTTCGGCGCGCGCGGGCGACAGCAATAGATATTTCTGCGTCAGTTCAAGTGCCTGCGCGCGGGATATTTCCCCGTCGAGATACATTTTCGCGATGGTCAACCGCGCGCCGGACAGCATCTCGGTCATTTGCTGCATTTTCCAATAGGCATCGGCAGACTTCGGATCGAGGCCAGCGAGCGGGTACAGAATATCCCGTTCGAACGCCAAGCGCTCCTCGGCTGGAAAGGCTAGATCTATGCCGTAATTTGCGCTGCCTTCGGAAAGGACGCTGGTCGGGCTGTAGAGCGGGTTGACCTCATATTCGCTCCACCCTTTTGCACG
>JAJTEF010000011.1 GCA_021300355.1 Sphingomonadaceae bacterium
GAACACAGCAAAATCGACACCTCCCGCTGGGAAGTGATTTTCTAAACCGTTGATTTTCCTAGGAAAACTGGAGCGGGCGAAGGGATTCGAACCCTCGACCCCAACCTTGGCAAGGTTGTGCTCTACCCCTGAGCTACGCCCGCTCTGGCGGTCAGGTTCTTTAAATCCTGACGGGTGAGGCGCGCCGTTAGCATGGGGTATATTCCCCCGCAAGCCCCAAATATCGGCTTTTTACGAAAACTGGGGTAATGCCTCTATTGTGAAACCCATCTCTTTGCCCACATAGGGGCGAAACGAATCCTGTGGAATGGAGAATGCAGTGGCGACGATGGGCCTTACCACCGACGAGCAAAAAGCCGTTGAGCAATTCCGGAACGACGTCGTTACGCCGTCGATGGACAAATTGGTGATTCTGGATTTCTGGGCCGAATGGTGCGGCCCATGCAAGCAATTGACGCCAATATTGGAAAAGGTTGCGGCAGAATATGCAGATCGCGGCGTCGTTTTGGCCAAGGTCAATGTCGACGAAAATAAGTTCATCGCGTCGCAGTTTCAGGTGCGTTCGATTCCCACCGTCTATGCCATTTTTCAGGGACAGCCTGTTGCCGACCTATCGCCAGCCCGCACAGAGCCGCAGTTGAAGCAAATGCTGGACCAGCTGCTTGAGAAATTGCCGATATCGGCAGGTCCGGTTGCGGATGACCCCACAGCGGCCCTGTTGCCGCTGGTGGAAGCTGCAGAAGATCTTTTGGCGCATGATGATGCTGAGCAGGCTTATGGGCTGTTTGCAGAGGCTCTGACGATATCGCCAGAGCATCCCGCAGCGTTGTCGGGCATTATCCGGACTATGGCTGCTATTGGCCGTCTGGAAGAGGCGCAGGCGGTTTATGATAGCCTGAGCGAAGAACTGCGGGCCGATCCTGCGCTAGAAAAGGCGGGGTCGATATTGAGCATTGCCGCCGCCGCTGTCCCGCCCGAAGAACTGGCTGGTTTGAAAGCAGCCGTTGATGCAGCGCCCGAAGACCATCAAGCGCGGCTTGATCTCGCAAATGCGTTAATGGCGGCTGGTGACCGCGATGGCGCAGCCGAAGCGTTGCTGCATATCATTGCCGCCGACCGCGAATGGAATGAAGGCGCGGCAAAGGCACGGCTTCTGGAAATTTTTGCCGTCATTGGTCTTGAGGACCCATGGGTGTCGGCAACACGCCGTAAATTGTCTGCGATCTTGTTCGGATGACCACGCGCCGTATCTCGATTTTCCCACTTACTGGGGCCATTATTTTTCCGGGCATGCAATTGCCCCTGCATATTTTTGAACCACGCTACCGTGACCTTGTCGGCGATTCGCTGGCGCGTGACCGCAAAATCGGCATGATCCAGCCAAAGGGACAGGGCACCAACCCGCCGCTGTTCACCGTCGGCTGTCTTGCACGCATCCACGATGTGGAGGCGCTCGACGATGGCAGGTACAATATCATTCTGGAAGGCGTGCAACGCTTTTCGATCGTGAATGAGCTGAATGTCACCACCAGCTTTCGGCAGGTCGAAGCCGAGCTGTGGGAAGAGGACGAAATTGGCGATGCCCTATCGCTGGCGGAACGCGCCTCACTCGAAATCGAATCGCGCCGCTTTGCCGAAGCGCAGGGCTATAGTGTCGATTGGAGTGCGGTGTCGCAGCTGGATGATTATTCGTTGGTCAACGCCATCGCCCAAATCGCGCCATTTGACTATGCCGCAAAACAGGCATTGTTGGAGGCACGGGGCTTGTCAGACCGCGCAGATACGATCGTTCAATTGATGCAGTTTTTCGGACGCCATGACGGATCGGACGACCGGGTAACGCTCCAATAATCAGCCAACAAAGCTTGCGCGCAATCCATCAATAACAAACTGCGCCGCAAGCGCGCCGAGGAGCACGCCAAGAAGCCGTGTGATAACAGCCTCTGCATTTGCGCCCAGCACCCGCATGATCGGACCAGCAGCCAGAAGCGCCAGCAAGGTGAGCACCAGCACGGTGGCAAGCGCGCCAAGGACCATGCCTGCGCGATCAACGCCGCTATTTTGCGACATCAACAGCATGACCGATGCGATGGAGCCTGGCCCAGCAATCATCGGCATGGCCATGGGAAAGACCGAGACGTCTTCGATTTCGGGGGTGTCGAGGATTTTCTGCGCGCGTTCTTCGCGGCGTTCCGTGCGCTTTTCAAAAACCATGTCGATGGCGATGAGAAACAGCATGATGCCGCCAGCGATTCGGAAGCTGTTCAGTTCAATGTGCAGTGCCGAGAGCAATTGTTCGCCAAACAATGCAAACACCAACAATATGCCCGACGCGACGATGACGGCGCGAAACGCCATATTGCGGCGCTGCGCGGCATTTGCGCCTTTGGTCAGGCTCGCATAAATTGGCGCGCATCCCGGAGGATCGATCACCACGAAAAATGTGATGAAGGCCGAGAGGAACAGCTCCATCATAATGAAGCGGCCACCTGATCGGTAATCACGGTCTCCGTCGCTTCACCGTTCCACAATTTGATTTCAATGGTGCGCGCGCCATTTGGGTGCACGACCCAACTATAGCTTAGTGACTGATCCCGCGCATAACCGATCTTCATTTTCGCGCCCTCGGGTGGCGCCACCAGCGTCGCAGGCGCACGGCCCTTGCAACTCGCAACCTTGGTCTCAATCATTTCCTTCGCCATGCGCGGCGCGGTCAGCACGACGCCATGATCCAGCACCCATTTCCATTCGCCATCGCCGCGATTGTTCGTTTCGACAAATTCCCACACGGTAGTGAAATAACCAGTCGAGCCATCGGGCCGCTGCCATGCACCTGTCGTGACGCCGGTTTTGCCGTCGCAGGACATGAATGCCTTATGCGGTTGCCACTTCACCGATACTGCCGGATCAGCCTTGCCCTTTAACCATTCGGACGCGGCCACAGGTTGCGGCACAAACATCACCGCATCCTTCGCAGCCGTTTCGCGAAATGCCGTCCATTGGCCCTTTTGTTGGGCAAGCTGGTTAAAACCAATGTCCGCCGCGATGATCGCACTTGGATTGGCAATCTTGGGTTGGAACGTGCGAAACTCTGGACGCGGGCCAGAGGCGCAACCCGTCAACGCCGCAACAAGTATCAGGGCGAAAACGGGTTTCATGACGTCATATACCTTCCGGCACTGTGATCCCTGCACGGCGATGCGCGGCGACCAGAGTGTTGCGCAACAAGCACGCAATAGTCATGGGGCCAACGCCGCCGGGCACAGGTGTGATCGCGCCAGCATGACGGAGGGCATCATCAAAGGCAACGTCACCGACCAGCCGGCCCTTGCTTTGCCCATCCGCGGGCGCAAGGCGGTTGATACCGACATCGATGACCACTGCGCCCGGTTTCAACCAGTCGCCGGTCACCATTTCAGCGCGGCCGACGGCTGCGACAACAATATCCGCGCGGCGCACCACATCGGGCAAATCCTGCGTGCGGCTGTGCGCGATGGTGACAGTGCAATTTTCCGCGAGCAACAATTGCGCCATTGGTTTGCCAACAATGTTGGACCGTCCAATCACGACGGCATTTTTGCCCGACAAATCGCCCATATGGTCTTTTAAGAGCATCAGGCAGCCGAGCGGCGTGCAGGGCACAAAAGCATCCTCACCCACCGCAAGTCGCCCTGCGTTGACCACATGGAACCCGTCGACATCCTTGGCGGGATCAATCGCGGCAATGACTGCCTTGTCGTCCATATGCGCTGGCAAGGGCAGCTGAACCAAGATGCCATCAACAGCCGGATCGGCATTGAGTGTTTCCACCAATGCGATCAGTTCATCCTGCGAAACCGACGCGGACAACTTATGTTCAAAGCTTTCCATTCCCGCTTCGACAGTCGCCTTTTTCTTGGACCCGACATAGACTTGGCTTGCGGGGTCTTCGCCCACCAGCACAACCGCGAGACCGGGGCTTCTGCCTGTTTTGGCTACAAAAGCAGGGACTAACGCTGCGATCCGTTGGCGCAAATTAGCGGCAAAGGCTTTGCCGTCAATGATCATAGCCGTGCTCACATGCCCGCCATTGAGATATCACTGGCAAGGCCCGCCAGAAGCATCTGGAGAATGCGCAGCCCGATCAGCAACACCATTGGCGAAAAATCAATCATGCCGGTGTCGGGCAGGATTTTGCGGATCGGCCTCAAAAACGGGTCAAGAATGACATTCAACGCTTGCCAGATGGACGAGACGATATTGTTCGAAAGGCTGACGACGTTAAACGCGATGAGCAGGCTCAAGATAAACTGAACGATGACCACCGTCGACAGGATCGACATCAGATAGCCAATAATGGAAATGAGCGCGAGAAGCATGAAATTCTCCGGATAAGTCTGGCCTGAGCGATTAGCCGAGCCAAGGCGCTGTATCAACACCCCAAAACAGCAATAGCCTATATCACTTATGAATAAGCGTGCCCGCACCCTTCACAGTGAACATTTCGATCAACATCGCATGGCTGGTGCGCCCGTCGAGGATGACCGCTGCGTCCACGCCCGATTCCACTGCATCAACGCAGGTCTGGATTTTGGGAATCATGCCGCCGCTAATCGTGCCATCACTTTGCAGCTTGGCAATCGCCGCAGGATCCAGATCGGTCAGCAGCTGGCCCGATTTGTCGAGCACGCCTGCAACATCGGTTAAAAGGAACAACCGCGATGCGCCAAGCGCACTCGCCACTGCGCCCGCCATAGTGTCGGCGTTAATGTTGTACGTATGCCCGTCTGCGCCAACGCCAATGGGCGCGATAACCGGAATCATGCCCGCGGCGCTGATCGTATCAATGACGCTGCGGTCGACCGTTGTTGGTTCGCCGACAAAGCCCAAATCGATATTGCGTTCGATATGGCTGTCTGGATCTTTCTGCGTCCGCTGAACCTTCGTTGCGGTAACAAAGCCGCCGTCTTTGCCGGATATGCCAAGCGCTTTACCGCCAGCAGCGTTGATCCAGCCGACCAGTTCTTTGTTTATGGCACCCGAAAGCACCATTTCGGCGATCTTGGCCGTTTCCGCATCGGTGACGCGCAAACCATCGACAAATTGGCTTTCAACGCCCAATTTTTTGAGCATGGCGCCGATTTGCGGCCCGCCGCCATGCACGACGACGGGATTGATACCGACAGCTTTCAAAAGCACAACATCGTCCGCAAAATCGCGCGCCAGACCGGCATCGCCCATCGCATGGCCGCCATATTTTACGACAAATGTCTTGCCCGCATAACGCTGCAAATAAGGCAGAGCCTCGGTAAGCGTTTCTGCTTTGGCTAGGTTGGCGGGATTAATCGTCATGCGAACCAACTGCCTTGGGGTCCGTGTCATCCAGCCTATGGCCGTAGCTGACAAAGAAAGTGATGAGCAATGGCACCATGATCATGCTCAACACGACCTTGGCCAGCATTTGGCCGAGCAGCAAGTCCGTGATCGGAAACACACCATAAAAGGCAATGCTTACGAACAATAAGGTATCGATGATCTGCGATAGCACCGCGGCGATGGCACCGCGCAATGCGACATATTTACCTACGGTGTTTTTCAAGCGATCGAACAGATAGACGTTGAGCATTTGCGACACGCCATATGCGACGATGCCTGCGACCCAAATACGGGGTGTCTGACCCATCATGGTGTTGAACGCATCAAGATATTTGCCGTCCATCTTCGGTGACGGGGGCAATGAAAGCACAAGCAATGCGAGCAATATCGACGCGATCAACGGAATAAAGCCATATTTGACCAAACGGTCCGCAATAATCTTGCCGTGCAAGGCTGCCACCGCGCTGGAAAGGATGACCAGCAAAAGAAACGGAAAGATGCCCGCTTCTACGGCCAGCGGCCCTAAAGAAACTTGTTTGTTTCCAAGCACGCCAGCAATGCACACCATGCCGCCGTAAATGATTGAGAACATGAAAAGCGATTTCGGGATACCCCCCTCGGTCGCGCGTAATGTGGTCTGGTCAGTCATGCGAATCTGACTAGCGTCTAATTTTATTGGCGCAAGGCCAACGATGGCGCTAGGTGTCGCAGCACTACATCAGGGGCGGGGACTTTATGCATATTTTATTGAGCGTTGCAGGCATGATCGTCATTCTCGCGATCGCCATTTTGCTCTCGTCCAACCGCCGCGCTATCAAGTTCCGCGTGGTTGGCGCAGCTTTTGCCTTGCAAGCAAGCATAGCTGCTCTCGTTCTCTACACCTCATGGGGTAAGGTCGCGCTCAATGCCGCATCTACCGGCGTTTCGAACCTGCTTGGCTATTCGGCGAAGGGCACGCAGTTCATTTTTGGTCCGCTCGCCTCTCCCGAAATTGGTGGCAACAGCTTTGCGATTGCGGCGCTTCCCGTCATCATCTTCTTCGCGTCGCTGATCTCGATCCTCTATTATCTGGGCATCATGCAATATGTCATCCGCTGGATCGGTGGTGGTTTGCAGAAGATTACCGGCATTTCAAAAGTCGAAAGCCTTTGTGCGGCCGCCAATATTTTCGTGGGCCAGTCGGAATCGCCACTGGTCATCCGCCCCTATCTTGCCAATTTGAAACCGGAACAGCTTTTCTGCGTCATGACCGTTGGTATGGCGGGCGTTGCGGGAACCATATTGGCCGCTTACGCATCCATGGGAATCCGCATCGATTATCTGCTCGCAGCAGCATTCATGTCCGCGCCGGGCGGCATTTTGATGGCCAAGCTGATGATGCCGGACATCCCTGCGGCGGTGCTGGCCGAGGGCGATCCTGCGCTGGCGAACCCGCACCCTGATGATGAACCGGTCATGGTCCATGATGATGGCGAAGAAAAACCCGCCAACATCATCATGGCCGCGGCGCAAGGTGCACAAACCGGCGTTAAGCTGGCGGTAGCGGTCGGCGCGATGGTCCTGGCTTTCGTTGCCTTGGTCGCGCTGGCCAACGGCATATTGGGCGGCATCGGCGGCTGGTTTGGTCAGCCGGACCTGAGTTTCCAACAAATTGTTGGCTATGCTTTTGCGCCCGTAATGTTCCTTTTGGGCGTGCCATGGCATGAAGCGATTCAGGCGGGCGGCTTGTTCGGCACCAAAATCGTTCTGAACGAATTCGTCGCCTTCATTGATTTGGGCGCGCTGAAAGAACTTTCCGTACCAACGGTCGGCATCGTTACCTTCGCCTTGTGCGGATTTGCCAATTTCAGCTCAATTGCCATTCAAATGGCTGTGACGGGAAGCCTTGCGCCAAACCAGCGGCCCATGATTGCCAAGCTGGGGTTGAAAGCGCTCGCTGCCGGATCGCTATCGAACCTGATGAGCGCGGCGCTGGCGGGTTTATTCCTGTCTTTGGGCTAATTAATTTTCGCCAGCGGCCCGCTTTAATTCATAGAGCAGATCAAGCGCAGCCCGCGGGCTAAGTGCGTCGATATCAAGGCCAGTAAGCTTTTCACGCAAGGCATCGACCTTGGCTTCGGCGGCGTCGAGCGCGGCGCTGAACAATGGTAGGTCACCCAAACCCGCGGCCAAGCCGCCGGTTTCCGCACGCCCTTTTTCGAGTTTATCCAGCACAGTCTTTGCCCGCGACACGACTTGCGGCGGAAGACCGGCAAGCTTTGCCACTGCGATACCGTAACTACGGTCGGCGGGGCCATCGCCAAGCTCGTGGAGCAAGACAAGGTCGCCCTTATACTCCTTGGCGCGGACATGGTGCAGCGATAGCGCATCAAGGCTGTCCGAGAGCCGAGTCAGTTCGTGATAATGCGTTGCGAACAGGCAACGGCAGCGATTGGTTTCGTGAATGCCTTCGACAACCGCCCATGCAATGGCAAGGCCGTCATAGGTCGATGTACCGCGCCCAACCTCATCCAAAATCACAAAGCTGCGTTCGGTTGCCTGCGCAAGAATGGCCGCCGTTTCGACCATTTCAACCATGAAGGTCGAGCGCCCGCGGGCCAGATTATCCGATGCGCCCACACGGCTGAAAAGGCGGTCCACAAGGCCAAGCTTGGCCGATGTCGCAGGAACATAGCTGCCCGCCTGTGCCAGCAAAACGATCAACGCATTCTGCCGCAGGAAGGTGGATTTACCGCCCATATTGGGGCCGCTGACCAGCCACAGCCGCTTGTTGGGCGACAGCTTGCAATCATTGGCAATGAACCGGTCACCCGATTTCGCCAGCGCGCTTTCAACCACCGGATGTCGGCCGCCTTCGATTTCAAGGCATGGGTGGCTGACAAAAGATGGGCGGCACCAATTGCCCTCTGCAGCGCGTTCCGCCAGCGCAGCCGATACATCAATTCGCGCCAGGGCGTCGGCGCTGGCGGCGATTGCGTCCCGCCGCGTGAGCACAATTGCGGTCAGCTCCTCCAAATGCGCGGCTTCAGCAGCCAAGGCGTGTCCACTGGCCTGTGTAATACGCATGGCCTCTTCATGAAGCTCACGCGAATTGAAACGGACGGCGCCAGCCATCGTTTGCCGGTGCGCAAAGCCTGACCCGGCCGCCATGAGGGCATCGCCATGCTTGGCCGGCACTTCGACAAAATATCCCAGAACAGCATTATGCCGGATCTTGAGCGCAGCCACACCGGTCGAATCGCGATAGCGCGCTTCCAATTGGGCAATCGCCTGCCGCCCGTCGCGGCCAGCCGAACGCAACACGTCCAGCGCCGCATCATAGCCTTCGGCGATATAGCCGCCCTGCGCGGTGTCGGTTGGCGGGGAGGTAACAAGCGCCCGGCTGAGCACGTCCACCATATGGCCGTGGCCATCCAACATCGGCAGCAATTGGTCGAGCAATTGGGGGCGGTGGTCCATAGCGCCCAATCGCTCACGCAGATGGCGCGCCGCATCCAACCCATCGCGGATTTGCCCCAAGTCGCGTGGACTGCCGCGTCCGGCAACAACACGCCCCAATGCGCGGGCGATATCCGGCAATTGTCGCAAAGCGGACCGGACAGCATCGCGGGTCAACGGCGCATCATGGAACCACTGCACCAGCGACAGTCGCGCTTCGACGATGCTTTGGTCCATCAGCGGCGCAGACAGGTCCGACGCAAGCTGGCGTGCGCCGGCACCCGTTATTGTGCGATCCACCTCGGCCAGTAATGATCCGGCCCGCGCGCCTTTGTTCGCTGCGCTGATTTCCAGGCTATCGCGCGTTGCTTGGTCAATCAGCAAATGGGCATGCACTTCACGCCGGACCGGCAGTTTGAGGAAGGGCATATTGCCCTGCCCGACATGCGCGAGATAAGCGATGAGCCCGCCAGCCGCAGCCTGTTCAGCGCGCGTGACCGCGCCGATGGCATCCAAGGTTGAAAGCGCAAAATGCTGCTTCAGCAAATCGCCGCCGACGATGCTTTCAAAGTCAGCGCGCGGGCGAATGATTGCGCCCGTAAGTTGTTGCGCCAAACCATCCGGAACGACCAGTTCGCTGGCGGAAAGACGTGCAAGCTCGGCTTCAAGTGCGCTCGCTGCAACGGTGACGAGTTCGAAATAGCCTGTCGAAATATCTGCTGCCGCCAGACCATATTCGTCACCCACCGGCGCGACCGCAACGAGCATGTTTGAAGTCCAGCTGTCCAACAAGCTGTCTTCGGTCAACGTCCCTGCTGTCACGAACCGGACGATGTCGCGCGCCACCAATGTCTTCGAACCGCCGCGCGCTTTGGCATCTTCGGGGCTTTCGGTTTGCTCCGCAATCGCGACGCGGTGCCCTGCCTTGATGAGCCGCGCCAGATAGCCTTCGGCTGCATGCACCGGCACACCGCACATCGGAATGGGTCTGCCATCATGTTCGCCGCGCGATGTGAGCGCGATATCCAACGTTGCAGCGGCAGCGCGCGCATCATCAAAGAATAGCTCAAAAAAGTCGCCCATGCGGTAGAACAACAGGCAATCCTCGGCCTTCGCCTTCAGCCCGAGATACTGCACCATCATTGGCGTCGGTCCCGATGTCGCTTTCATTGTCCCCGTCATGGGCAACGCGATAGCGGAGCCGTTCCTGCGGGGCAATGCTTGCCCTGGCGGCACCACCGCGTTAGGGCAGTTTAAATTATAAAATAGGGTCAAAGCCAAAAATGAACGATAGCGACGTCCAGATTACAGCTCAGGAAGCATTGGATTTCCATTCCCAGGGCCGCCCGGGAAAAATCGAAATCGTGGCAACCAAGCCAATGGCGACGCAACGTGATTTGTCGCTCGCATATTCACCGGGTGTCGCGGTGCCGGTGCAGGCCATTTATGACGACCCGGCAACGGCCTATGATTATACTGCGAAGGGTAATCTCGTCGCCGTTATCTCAAATGGTACAGCGATTCTTGGCATGGGCAATTTGGGTGCATTGGCATCCAAGCCGGTGATGGAAGGTAAGGCGGTGCTGTTCAAACGCTTCGCCGACGTCGACTCGATCGATATCGAGGTGAAGACCGAAGATGCGCAGCGTTTCATTGATGCGGTCGAACTTCTTGAACCGACATTTGGTGGCATCAATCTGGAAGATATCGCCGCGCCTGATTGCTTCATCATTGAACAGACGTTGAAAGAACGGATGAATATTCCGGTCTTTCATGATGACCAGCACGGTACCGCGATCATCGCGGCCGCGGGATTGATCAATGCGTGCGAGCTTACGGGCCGTTCGCTGAAAGACATAAAGATTGTCTGCAATGGCGCAGGCGCAGCGGCGATTGCCTGCACCGAACTGATCAAGGCCATGGGCGTACCGCACGACAATGTCATTATGTGCGACCGTTCCGGCGTGATTTATCAGGGCCGTACGGACGGCATGGATCAGTGGAAATCGGCGCATGCGGCAAAAACAACTGCGCGCAATCTGGCAGAGGCCATCGTCGGCGCAGATGTTTTCCTTGGCCTTTCCGCCGCCAATGCGTTGAGCGCCGATATGGTAAAGTCGATGGCGCCTGAACCAATCATCTTCGCGATGGCGAACCCCGATCCCGAAATCTCGCCACCTGTGGCGCGCGCGGCGCGGCCCGATGCGATCATTGCGACGGGACGGTCGGATTTTCCAAATCAGGTCAACAATGTCTTGTGCTTTCCATTCCTGTTCCGCGGGGCGCTAGATGTGCGCGCGACGACGATCAACGAACCCATGAAGATTGCGGCATCGCATGCCTTGGCGCAATTGGCGCGTGAAACGGTGCCCGAAGAAGTGGCGGCTGCCTATGGCGGCATGATGCACAAATTCGGCCGTGATTATATTATCCCCTCGCCGTTCGACCCGCGTCTCATGGAAATCGTCGCCTCGGCCGTTGCAAAAGCAGCGATGGACTCGGGCGTCGCGCAAAAGCCGATTGCCGATATGAACGCCTACCGCGCGAGCCTGCGCGCGCGTCAAAACCCGACGACATCCGTTCTGACCCAAGTTTATGCAGCCGCAAGGGCAAAGCCAAAGCGCATCATTTTTGCCGAAGCCGAAGAAGATGTCGTGTTGCGCGCCGCCGTTCAGTTCAAACAAGATGGCTATGGCGTACCCGTGCTGGTCGGACGCGATGCGCGCGTTACCGAAAAACTGATCGGACTCGGCGCCAATCCGGACGAATATGAAATCCATAACAGCGCCCAAAGTCCACTGGTCGAGAAAATGGTCGACCGGTTATATGGCCGCCTGCAGCGTCGTGGTTATCTGCGCCGCGATATCCAGCGGATGGTCAACCGCGACCGCAACATCTTTGGCGCACTGCTGCTGCAGATGGATCAAGCCGACGCGATGATCACGGGCGTGACGCGTACCTTTGGACAAACCTTGGTCATGGTCGGGAAAACACATACGGTGTTTATCGCCGACACCACGGTCAACGAACGCCCGACAGCGGAAGAACTTGCCCATATTGCCGAGAAAACCGCTGGCGTTGCCCGCCGCATGGGCCATGTTCCGCGCGTTGCGTTCCTGTCATTCTCCACCTTCGGCAATCCGGCTGGAAACTGGCTCAATAACATCCGCGATGCCGTTTCTATATTGGATGCCCGCCGCCCCGACTTCGAATATGAAGGCGACATGCCGCCGGATGTTGCGCTCAACCCAGCGTTGATGAAAAACTATCCGTTCTGCCGTTTGTCCGGACCAGCCAACGTGCTGGTCATGCCCGGTCTGCAATCGGCAAATCTGTCGGCAAAGCTGTTGCGCGAATTGGGTGGTGACCAAGTCATCGGACCCATGCTGCTGGGTATCGAGCGTCAGGTACAGGTGGCCACTATGGCATCAAGCGCCGGCGACCTGGTGACCTTGGCGGTACTTGCTGCGGCAGGTGTCACCGAATAATCGGCAGGAAAGCGGGGGCGATTGTCCCCGCCTTTTCGATATCGTGATGTTACGTCAGAATCAGTTCGGGCTGTTCGGCGTTGAACCTTGACCACTGCCTGCGCCGACAGCACCGATATTGCCGAAGATTTCTTCAAAGAAGCTCTTGTTGCGGCCAAGCGTCGGCGTTTTTTCGCCTTCAGGGCTGATTTTCGAAATAAGTTCTTTGCCTGTTTGCGCAACCGAGGCGACATTTCCGGCCGCGTCAAACCGGACCTTCAGCACATATTGGGTGTCTGCCTTTGGCTGCGAGAACGCCAGCTGCTTTGCTTCGCGTGAATAATAATACCAGTCGTTTTGATCGAACTGACCCACAAATGTCGGGCGGCCAAGCGATGCCTGAACCGATTCCCTGTTGTCTACGCCGGGTTGGATAGAGTTCAGCAAGGTCTGGTCGCCAATATAGCCCTGATGCGAGCGAAGGCGGGTACATCCAGACGCCAATGTCATAGCGGCCAATAATGCTGCAAAACCTGCAATTTGCGTCGCGCGCATAAACTTCTCCGCTAATCCACTAAAGTTGGGCCTTTGCCATTGCATCCTTAAGGCGCAATATCAATATGCAATCCCAGATGAATGCCCGATGAGTAAGGATGAAAACGCGTCAAAATGACATTATTGAAAAGACTTTTCGGGAAAGGGGAACCCGACCCCAAGCTTAAGCTGATTCCATTGTACAATCAGATCGTGGCTAAAGCGCGTGAGCCGCACTGGTATATCGAGGGGCAGGTTCCGGACAGCATTGACGGACGCTTCGATATGGTTGCCTCTATATTGTCGCTGGTTCTGCTGCGGCTTGAGGACAGTGGTGATTACGCACTCGACATGGCGCGCCTTACCGAAGTGTTTGTCGACGATATGGATGGCCAACTGCGCGAAGTTGGCATCGGCGATATGATCGTTGGCAAACATATCGGCCAGATTATGAGCGCCGTCGGCGGCCGCCTCGGTGCGCTGCGCTCGGCTTTGTCAGATACGGCGGAGCTTGATGAAGCCATCGTGCGCAACATTTACAGAGGCGTTGCCCCTGAAGCTGGCGCGCTTGCCCACACACGCCAAGCTTTGTTGGATGTCGAACGTGCATTGGGGGCGCAATTGCCCGATATGATCGTTGAAGGCGACGCAAAGTGGTGACCGCCAACGAGTTCAGCCATGTCGTCAAAATCTCCGAAGTGGGAAACCACAGCCGCAACCTTCGGCTTTCGGCGGATAAGGCAGCGCGCCATGCCCTGATGGCGCGGTTTGATCTGGCGGCGCTGGACAATCTTGCGGCTGAAATTTCGTTGAAGCATGACGCGGATGCCGTGATTGCAACCGGACGGTTCACGGCCAGCCTCGCACAGTTTTGCATCGCAACGCATGATCCCGTTCCTGCAAAATTGGATGAAGCCATACATATCCAATTTATTGCCGAACCCACATCCAATGGCGAAGTAGAACTCGAACTCGCACCCGAAGATTGCGACACGATGTTCCACGATGGCCAGACCATTGATTTGGGTGAGGCGGTTGCGCAGTCAATGGGCCTCGCGCTCAATCCCTATCCGCGCAGCCCTGAGGCCGAGAAAATTTTGCGGGCTGCGGGTGTCAAAAGCGAAGAGGACGTCGTTCCAGTGGGCGCGCTCGCTGGGCTGAAGGACCTGCTGGCGAAAAAATGATGGGCCCGCGCCATGTTTGATGTGGCGCTTCGCCGACTGGTCGACCCGGCGCTGTTCCGCGTCGCGCGCGTGCTGACAGCCGCGCGGTTTTCGGCAAATGCGCTGACGATCACCGGTGCTGCCATCGGGCTGGGCGCCGCGTTTTTCATCACGCAGGCGGATTATACGGCTGCATTATTGTGCATCGTCCTCAATCGCCTTTTTGACGGTCTCGATGGCGCGATTGCCCGAATCAATGGGCCGACGGACTTTGGCGGATATTTGGATTCGCTATGCGACTTTCTGTTCTACGTGTCTGTCCCCGTCGCATTCGGGATACTAAGCGCTGACAATCAAATGCCTGCGCTCGCGCTGGTGGCGAGCTTCATCCTGACGGCAGTCAGCTTTCTGGGATATGCGGCAATCGCCGCGCGGCGCAATGATGATGACGGTGCACATGGCCCCAAAGCATTTATCTATTCCACCGGGCTGATGGAGGGCGGGGAAACCATCGCGTTCTTTCTGCTGTTCTGCCTGTTCCCGGCATTTTTTCCGACATTGGCGCTGATATTTGCCGCTTTGTGTATACTCACCATTGCCCAGCGCATTGCGCTCGCGGCAAAAAACTTCAGCTAACCACGCTGCCAGCGGAACCAACGCTCCGCCCATTTCAGCAATGCTTCGGGCTTGCGCGCCAACCCGAACTGACCCGCAGCATATTTGTTCGCCTCAGCCCATGTTGGGTAGGGGTGAATGGTCTGCAGGATTTTGCGCAGCCCCATTTTATGCTTCATCGCGAAGGTGACTTCGGCGAGAATTTCGCCCGCATTCTGCCCAATGATCGTTGCGCCCAAAATGCGATCACTGCCTTTGGCGGTCAGAATTTTGACAAAGCCATGCGCTTCGCTTTCGGCAATCGCCCGGTCGAGATCATCAAGGTCGTAGCGCGTGACATCGAACGACAGGCCTTGCGCGCGCGCCTCCGCTTCGGTCAAGCCGACCGTCGCCAATTCGGGTTCCGTGTAAGTGACACGCGGCAGGACGCGGTAATCGGTGCGGTATTTCTTGAACGGCCGCGCCAGTGCATTCACGCTCGCATACCATGCCTCATGACTGCCGCCGTGCGTTAACTGCTGGCGTCCGGCAACGTCGCCCGCACAATATATATGCGGCATGTTCGTGCGCAGAAAATCATCATTCGCAAGCTGGCCACCCACAACCAAACCCAATTCTTCAAGGCCAAAGCCGGACACCCGCGGCTTGCGGCCGACGGCAATGATGATGTCATCATAGGCTATCGATTTTTCACCCTGGGGTCCTGCAACGACCAGAGTTTTTCCAGACGCGAACCGCACGGCACGGTGGGCCGTGTGAACGCTCACGCCCTCCGCCTGCAATCGCGCGGTCACCAATGCAGCGGCATCTGCATCCTCTTTCAGTAGCAACCGATCCGCCATTTCGACGATGGTCACTTTTGACCCCAAACGCTGGAATGCCTGCGCAAGTTCGCAGCCAATGGGACCGCCACCCAAAATCAGCAGACGGTTGGGTGCACTTGGCCGGTCCGCCATGGCATGCCACAAACTCTCGCTGGTCAGATAGCCGCTATCCTCCACGCCCGGCAGCGGCGGGATGAACGGTGCGGCCCCCGTGGCGATGATGAAGGATTTTGCGGTTAACTGGCGTGCGCCATCAATTTCGATAGTCCACGGATCAACGAAGCGCGCATAGCCCTTTACGCAATCGACGCCGAGACCCGTAAAGCGTTCAACGCTATCATGCGGCTCAATCGCGGTAATGACATCGCGGACGCGGCGCATGACTGCGGGGAAGTCGATGACGGGCGCGCCGCTCTGAATGCCAAAGCGGGCCGAGCCCGCAACCTGATGCGCAACCTTTGCGCTTTTGATCAGCGCCTTGGACGGCACGCATCCGGTGTTCAGGCAATCGCCCCCCATGTCATGCGCTTCGACCAAGGTCACTTTCGCTTTGACCATTGACGCGATGTAGGCCGAGACCAAGCCCGCCGACCCGGCACCAATGACAATGACATTGCGGTCAAACCGCTTCGGCTTTTGCCACTGTTTAGCCACGGCTGCGCTTTACAATCGCTACAATGCCCCTTGCCGCCCAGGGGAAGAATGCCAGCGCCACGAATGAGGCAATAAGTGTTGGCGACAACAATCCTGCCGTGCTTTCTATGCGGCTGATCTGGGTGCCTGCATTCACGAACACGATCGTCGCTGGCAACATACCGATCTGGCTGACCCAGAAGAATGTGCCGGTTTTAATCCGCGTCAGACCCATCAGCAGATTGATGACGAAGAACGGAAATACCGGAATCAAACGCAGCGTGAACAAATAAAATGCGCCGTCTTTTTCAAGTCCGTCATCAACCGCGCGCAAGCGTTCGCCGAATTTGCCCTGCACCCAATCACGCAGCAAATAACGTGAACTGAGAAACGCCAATGTTGCGCCCATCGTTGATGCAAAGGAGACAATGATCGTGCCAAGGACAACGCCAAACAAAGCACCGGCGACCAAGCTCATGATCGCAGCGCCCGGAATCGATAATCCCGTCACCGCAACATAAAGAAGGAAAAACCCAGCGATATACAAAGCCGGATTTGCATCCTTTGCCGCGACAATTTCTGCCTGACTGGCTTTGAAATTTTCGAGGCTTAGATATTGGCCCAAATCAAAAGCAAAATAGGCCGCAATCGCGCCAATCAGGACAAGAGCCAAAACTGCTTTTTTCATTTTGGCCCCTGTTCAATCTGTTATTGCAATTGGCTGCTGGCTAGCGATCAAAATGGTACGTCGTCGTCGAGGTCATTGTCGAAATCACCGCCGCCAAAGCCGGAAGAGCTTCCGCCGCCGCCACCGGCGCCCCAATTATTGGCACCGGACGATCCGCCCGACGAACCACCGCCAGATGCGCCGCCGCTCCAGCCATCGCCGCCGCCTGATCCGCCCTTTGGACCATCAAGCATAACCAGCTTGCCATCAAAGCCGGCAACCGACACTTCAGTTGTGTAACGGTCGTTACCCGAAGCATCCTGCCATTTGCGGGTGCGCAATTGGCCTTCGATGTACACCTTGCTGCCTTTTTTCAGGAAACGCTCGGCGACGCCCACAAGGCCGTCGGAGTTCAACACGACACTATGCCATTCAGTGCGTTCTTTTTTCTCGCCCGTCGTGCGGTCTTTCCAGTCTTCCGACGTCGCGATCCGCAGGTTGCAAATGCGCCCACCATTCTGGAAGGATTTGACTTCGGGATCAGCACCCAAATTGCCCACGATGATAACTTTATTGACGCTTCCCGCCATGTTCCTGCCCTCTAATCAAATGATCTTGTAAACTTGCTATAAGCCGAAGGAACGCGCTGTCCAATATGTTATGCCCGCGGCGGCATATGCCAGCGCAAAAAGATAGGTGACCATGAAGATCGGCCATTTCCATCCATTGGTTTCGCGCCGTGTCACGGCAATGGTGGAAATGCACTGCGGCGCAAAGACGAACCACGCCAGAAAGGCCAGGGCTGTCGCAAGTGACCAGTCCGCCGCCAGCTTGGGACCAAGACTAGACGCCGCCGCGTCTTCATCCGCCGCATCAATGGCATAGACCGTCGCCAATGCGGAGACGGCGACTTCGCGCGCAGCCATCGCCGGAATGAGCGCGAGCGCAATATCATGATTGAAGCCAATCGGCCTCACAATCGGTTCAAGTCCGTCTGCAACGCGGCCAGCGAACGAATATTCCACTTGCGAAATGCCGCTGCCCACATGCGCTTTGGGAAAGCTTAAAAGCGCCCACAATATGATAGTCGCCGCAAAAATAATCGTGCCCGCGCGGCGCAGAAACACCCACGCCCGCTGCCATAGGTTCAACGCAATATCTCTTAGCCGTGGCCATTGATAACGTGGCATTTCGATGAGGAAACTGCTCGTCCGGCTTTGCGTAACAAAGCGCTGGATGACGGCCGCGGCCAGCATCGCACCCAATATACCTGCGATATACAGGCCAAAGAGAACAAGGCCCTGCAACCCGATGCCGGGTCCTACGGTGGTCGATGGAATGAACGCCCCAATGATGACGGTATAAACGGGCAGTCGCGCCGAACAGGTCATCAACGGCGCAATCAATATGGTCGCCAGCCGTTCCTTCTGATCCATGATCGTGCGCGTCGCCATGATCCCGGGAATGGCGCAGGCGAAGGATGACAAAAGCGGAATGAAGCTGTGCCCCGAAAGACCAACCGCCGCCATGACCCTGTCCATGACAAAGGCAGCGCGCGTCATATAACCCGATGCCTCAAGCAGCAAAATGAACAGGAACAGGATCAAAATCTGCGGAAGGAAGACGATCACCGATCCGACGCCCGCAATGACGCCATCGGTCAAGAATGACCGGAATAATCCATCCGGCAACGCGCCCGTAATCGCATCACTTAACAGGGCAAAGCCGCTTTCGATCCAACCAATCGGTGCCTCAGACCAGCCGTACACCGCCTGAAACATGAGGAACAACAAAGCGAGCAGAATGACGACGCCGCCGACCGGGTGCAGCAATACGGAATCGAGCCTGCGCGTCCACTGGCGGCCAGAGGTTTCGCTCACGATCACGGAACGCGCAATGTCGCGTGCCTGCTGGTTCTTCGCGCCGAACGATACCGCAACTGGCTCAACCGAAGCCCGCGGCGTTTTGAGTGTGCGTTCAAGCTCTGCCATCAAAGGCGCGAGGCCACGACGACGTACCGCCACCGTTTCAATAACGGGTGC
Source organism: Sphingomonadaceae bacterium (assembly GCA_021300355.1). Lineage (GTDB taxonomy): Bacteria > Pseudomonadota > Alphaproteobacteria > Sphingomonadales > Sphingomonadaceae > Sphingorhabdus_B. The sequence goes on from JAJTEF010000011.1 coordinate 18,739, forward strand.
GCCCAATGCGCGGGCGAGCTTTTCTGCATCCAGTTGCAAGCCGTCGCGTTCAGCAAGATCAACCATGTTCAACGCGACCACGGTCGGTAGGCCCTGCGCAATCAGCTCGAGCGCGAAGCGCAGATGGTTATCGAGGTTGCCGGCATCCAGCACGATCACAAGCGCGTCCGGACGGCGATGGCCCTCCAGATTTCCCAACACGACATCGCGGGTGACGGCTTCGTCAAGGCTATCGGGATCAAGGCTATACGCACCGGGCAGGTCGATCATTTCAACGGGTTGGCCGTCGTCAAACGTCGCCCGCCCCGATTTGCGCTCAACCGTGACGCCGGGATAATTCGCAATCTTCTGCCGTGCGCCGGTCAGCGCATTGAACAACGCACTTTTCCCGGCATTGGGGTTCCCGACAAGGGCAACGAGCGGTGGCATTTGCGTCATGGCTTAAGCTCGCAATCGATGGCCGCGGCAACATTGGTGCGCAAGGCCACGGTCATTCGGCCAACACGCACGGCAAGCGGGTCGCGCCACATCAAAATACCCTTGTGCAATGCTTCTATGGTGACCCCGGGTTCAAAGCCAAGTGAACGCAGACGATGCCCTTCCTGATCGGGTAAAACATCCCAATCGATGGCCCGAATAACCGCGGCGCGGTTCAGTGGAAGATGGTCAAGTTGCACGGGCGCTTATTTGCAACCGATTCGCAATAACATCAATAGCGATCTGCGTTAACGCGCCGGATAGCGCAGGCGGCCGATAAAGCGCGAAAGGCTTGGCACATATTCCTGACGCTGTTTCGCCTGAAACTTCACTTTCTCAAACTGCATCACATTATCGATGCGACGATCAAGGAAAGCCCGCGCATCAGCAAAATTGTCGCTGTCATCGTTGACGAAGACGCTCAGCGTGCTCGCATACACTGCCGACAGCGTCATGCGCTTGGTATAATGGTTGAAGTCGCTCGCGGTATCTCCGGCGAGACGCCACATCCGGTCAGCAGATCGCCAGCCGATCTTTGCACTGCGCACCAGATTTTGCGGCATGGCCATGATCGCCATCGCGCGCCGCAGGGATTCGCGGTCGGGCGCCATGATTTCCAGCCGCGTTGCCAGCAATGCTGTAATCCGGTCACGGATTTTCATCGCCGCAAGTTTTTCGGCCGGCAAGCGATGGGCAAGATCCATATCGATACTGTCGATCCACGCATCAATCATGTCGATGGCGTTATCTTTGAACGCAAGCTTTGCAACATCATGGTCCACGCCCGCTTCATCAGCGGCGGCATGAACAGCGGCATCAGACCAGCCATCAAAGCCCGCATTACGCGAGATGATTGGGGCAAGGGCGGCACGAACTTCGTCGAGCGTCGGGTCGGCAGGAAGCGGTGATATGGACATGCACAATATGTAGGCGTTCGGCGCCCTCAAGAAAAGGTCTATTGCTTGCGCACTAGGACAAGCGCGATCATCACCAGCGCGCTGCCGATAAAATCCATCGCGGTCAGCGTTTCACCAAAGGCAAGCCACCCAGCCGCAGCCGACAGCGCAGGCTGAAACAACAAGGCCAAACCGATCACCAGCGGGCTAAAATGCGGTAAGGCATAGGTCAGGCACCCTTGCCCGAAAAACTGTGACGTGAACGCAAGCAACACAACCGGCCACCACATTGTCGGAATAACCTGTTCACCCGCGACAATCGACCCGGTAAGCAAGATGACCGCTGCGACTGCGCTTGCCATGCCCAGTGCGCCCCAGCTTTCGGTATTTTGCCGCACGCGCATCATCAGCACCAGATACACCGTGTATGTAAGGCCCGCGCCAAGCGATAAAATATCCCCCTGAAAATGCAGCGGGGACAGATCAAGGCTTTGCCCCATTAAAAGTGCAGCGCCCACAAATGCAAAAAGCACCGCTGCGCTTTCCCATTTGCTGGGCATTTTGCGTGCGACAAATATCCCGTAAACCACCAGAATCAGGCTGGCACAGTTCGCAAATAATGTCGCATTGGCCATTTTCGTTTGGAAAATGCCAATATGCCACAAGATGATATCAACGCCGAAAAACAGCCCCGCAATTGTCGCAAGCCAGATTGTTGATTTGCCAAGCGCCGAGAACCGAAAACCAAATCGATATCCGACAAAAAACAAAAATGGCGTCGCCAGCGCCAGTCGCCAGAATCCGGTCGCAATGGGTCCGCTATCGGCAAAACGCACCAGCAATGGCCCAAAAGCGATTGCAATATTTCCCGCGAGCAATGCCGCAAAAGCAAGCAAGCTGGGCGGTTGCTGATGTAAAATCTTCTGCGACATAAGCCCCCGTTGCATTTTGCAACTTTCATCCGCATCTTGGCTGCAAAGAAACGCTTAATGACAGGATATCACATGACTGCAACTTTGTTTGATCCGATTCAACTCGGCGCTATCAGCGCGCCCAACCGAGTCCTCATGGCGCCGCTGACTCGCGGCCGCAGTGTGGATGGGCATGTTCCCATGTCGGATTTGAAGGCGGAATATTACACCCAGCGCAGCACGGCTGGCCTGATTATCGCTGAAGCGACGGGCATTAGCCAAGAAGGCCTTGGATGGCCGTCGGCGCCCGGTATCTGGTCAGATGCACAGATCGCGGCTTGGAAGCCAGTGACCGAAGCCGTGCACAAGGCCGACGGCCGGATCATATTGCAGCTGTGGCACATGGGACGGCTTGTCCACCCGGACTTCTTGGGCGGTGCCCAGCCTGTGTCCGCATCTGCAACGACTGCGCCGGGTTATGCGCACACCGCAGAGGGCAAGAAAGAATATACCGAAGCGCGCGCGCTTGAGGCTTCGGAAATTCCGCGCATCATATCGGATTATGTCAACGCGGCTAAAAACGCGATGGCCGCCGGCTTTGACGGTGTTCAGATTCACGCGGCTAATGGCTATTTGATTGACCAATTCCTGCGCGACAACACCAATTTGCGCACCGATGCATATGGCGGCCCAATTGAAAACCGTATCCGCCTGCTGCGCGAAGTTACCCAAGCCGTCGTCACCGCCATTGGTTCGGAACGCACCTCTGTACGCCTGTCGCCCAACGGCGAAACACAGGGTGCAAATGACAGCAATCCAGTGCCGTTGTTCACTGCTGCTGCTGCCGCATTGCAAGATATCGGCATCGCGTTCTTGGAACTGCGTGAAGTGAAGGCATATGGAAATTTCGGGCAAACCGATGTGCCGCGCATTTCCCCTGAAATCCGCAAGATATTCAAAGGCCCGTTGGTGCTGAACCAAGAATATACGCGCGAATTGGCGGACGAAGATCTGGCATCTGGTTTGGCGGACGCCATCAGCTTTGGCCGCCCGTACATCAGCAACCCTGATCTGGTTGAACGTCTGCGGTCCGGGGCTGAACTGACCCCCGATAATTTCAAAACATGGTACGCACCCGCCGCCGAAGGATATACCGACTATCCGTTTCTGGAAGCAGTGGACGCATAGCAGATGATCGAAGCGGGGCTTGGCATATATGCAATAGCCATCCCCGCTTTGCTGCTTTTTGTGCTGGCCGGTGCAGAATATATCTGGCCACGCCGCATTTTGGTCTTGGGCCGCTATCCGCGATGGCGGACGCATGCTTTATTCTTTGCAACCAACGCAGTGGTCGGCAGAATCTTGTCGTTATTCGTTGTTATTGGCGTCGCGGCGACATGGGCAGACGCCCACCGGTTCGGAATGCTGCACGTCTTAAATTGGCCCTTTTGGGCCGAAGCCTTGATGGCCTTTATCATTCTCGATTTCGCCGTCTGGCTGCAGCATTTTGCGATGCACCGGTTCCCGTTTCTTTGGCGCATGCATTCGGTACATCACAGCGACCGCGACCTTGATGTCACCACCGCGCTGCGCTTTCATCCGTTCGAATTGATTGTGTCGACATTCTATAAATCGGCAATAGTCGCCCTGTTGGGCGTGCCGCTTGTTGTGGCGCTGGCATTTGAATTGTGGCTCAATGCAAATGCGCTGTTCAATCACAGCAACATTCGCCTACCAAAGTATCTCGACCGGATGCTGCGCATATTTTTTGTGACGCCGGACATGCATCTGGTGCACCACAGCATCGCGGTGGCCGAACAAAAAAGTAATTTCGGTTTTGCTTTGTCGATCTGGGACCGATTGTTCGGGACATATTGTGCAGAATCCCATGTCGGTGCCGAAAATCAGAAAATCGGTCTATCTCAATTCGATGATCAGCGGCCATCTGCATTTGTCTGGAGCATGAAGCAGCCGATGACGTAGCGTCATCCCGCTGGTGCTTCGCAGCACTTGACCTGCACTGTTTTCCGACGCATTTTCGGGCTTGGGGGAGATTATATCATGGCAAAATTGCGCAACATCATTTTGGGCACCGTGGCTGTTGTCGCGGTCGGTGCCGGACTGACCTATGGTTGGCAGCAATATCGCGAAAAAAGCATCATGGATGACGCGCGTACCGCGCAAGCAGCATCCGATAGCGAAGTGACCTCGGGTCCCGCTGATAAGCTTTTATGGGGCGACACCCATTTGCATACGGCAAATTCGATCGACGCATTTGGTTTTGGCGTAAAATTGGGCCCAGAAGATGCGCTGCGTTTTGCGCGCGGTGAAGAAGTGACCGCTACCGGCGGGCTGAAGGCACAGCTGGAACGTCCACTCGACTTTCTGGTGATCGCCGATCACTCCGGCGGCTTGGGCGCGACCAAAGCATTATATGACGCACCCGGCTTTCTTGTCCGCGACCCTACCCTGAAACGCTGGCATGAAGAAATGCACAAGGGGCCGGAAGGCATGCAACGCGTTACGGGGGAGCTGATCGATCTGGCTGGACGCAATGCTTTGCCAGCCGCCCTGACAGACCCCGTAAAGCAGAAAAAAACGTCGACAAGCATCTGGACAGGCCACAGCTCCCTCGTCGAGCGGTATAATGAACCGGGCAAGTTCACCGCGTTCATGGGCTTTGAATATACGTTGATGCCCAACGGTAACAATTTGCACCGTGTCGTCATGTTCCGCGATGGCAAAAGCCGGACCGACAAGGTCCTCCCATATGATCCAGGGCAAGGCGACACACCCGTCAGCCAGCTGTGGGACTATATGGACAATTATGAAAAGGTTACAGGCGGCAAGGTGTTGGCCATTCCGCACAACAGCAACCTTTCCAATGGCCTGATGTTTGAATTGGTTGGCCCAGATGGCGGACCAATGACCGCTGCATATGCCCGGCGGCGGGCAGCACGCGAACCGGTGACCGAAATCACGCAGATTAAGGGTGATAGCGAGTCGCATCCATTCCTGTCGCCAAATGACGAATTTGCAGGCTTTGGTACGTCAGGTTGGGACACCGGCAACCTGACCATGCAGATCAAAAAGAAAAATCAGGATTATGCCGGCGAATATATTCGTGAAGCGTTGAAACGCGGGCTTGCGATTGAGGCGCGCACGGGCGTGAATCCGTATAAATTTGGCGTAATCGGTTCAACCGACAGCCATACCGCCCTTGCCACCGCTGATGAGAATAATTTTTTCGGCAAACATGCGGGCGTTGAACCAAGCAGCAAACGCGCCAGCGCCCCCCAGAATCTGGGCACCCGCGAAGGCCGTATGGGGTGGCATTATCTCGCCGGTGGATATGCCGCAGTGTGGGCCACGGCCAACACGCGGGCGGCTATTTTCGATGCGATGACGCGGCGTGAGGTTTATGCCACGACAGGACCGCGCATTAAGTTGCGCTTCTTCGGCGGTTGGGACTTTACCGAGAATGAATTCACGCGCGACTGGGTTAAAGCAGGCTATGCCCGCGGTGTGCCCATGGGCGCAGATTTGAAACCTGGCCGCGGCGCGCCGAAATTCATGATTTCCGCACTCAAAGATCCGATGGGTGCAAACCTTGATCGGGTACAGGTCGTTAAAGGCTGGGTAAACGCATCAGGCGCGCTTCAAGAGAAAGTGTTCGATGTTGTCTGGTCCGACGCTGACAAGCGCACCAAAGGCGCCAATGGCAAGCTTACGCCCGTGGGTGACACCGTCAATATCGCGAAGGCCAGTTACACCAACAGCATTGGTGACCCGGAACTGCGGACGATATGGACGGATCCTGAATTTAACCCTTCGATCCGCGCTTTTTATTATGTGCGCGTCATTGAAATTCCGACGCCACGATGGGTGCTGTTCGACGCCTTGCGCTACGGTGCAAAGCTGCGCCCCGGCACAGAGTTGAAAGCGCAAGAGCGGGCTTATTCTTCGCCGATCTGGTTTAATCCGAAGAAGAGCTAATTTAGGCTTTCTTTACTCGGCTTCGATTTCCGCAAGGATCGGGTCCGGATCGGCAATGCCCATCAGGCGGCGCATGGCGAGCCGTGCCAGCCGTTGTGTTTCGGTCTTGCGCCGCGCGGTGGCCAATGGAACGAGCGCCGCAGGGCGGGCTATTTCGGCGTCATACGCATCGGCGATGATAAGCCCTGCCCGTTCCGGCATGAATGTATCGCCGTGCAATGGCCCGATATCAAACCCAGCCGGCACCGCCCAAAAAAAGCGGTCGCAATATTCGAGATATTCCGGCCATTTCTGATCACCCAAAAGATCAGCGCGTGAACATTTAATTTCGACGATGATGATTTCGCCTTTGGTCGTCAGACCCATAAGGTCTGCGCGCCGACCGTTACGAAGGCTTACCTCGAGCTGAACCATAATCTGGTTGCGCAGAAAAAGCCGTGATGTTCCGCGGGCAACCGATGGGGCCCCTATCGGCAATATTGAAGTGTGCGGGTTCATGGCACGTGAATAGAACAAAAGAAGAACAAAATAAAGGCCCCATTTCGGGGCCCTTATTGTCGGATTTCATCGTCATTTAACGATAGAAGATATGATTATCGATGCTGCCAAGGCGCGTTAAGCGCCAGCCCGGCGAGACATGCCGCGCATGAAAGTATAAGGCGCCTTCAACGGGGCTTTCCCAGCGGTCGTCCAACGCGATCTTGCTGATCGCGACAGCGTTCCGCCAATGTGCACTGCCAATGGCGATCGGTGGCATGCCGCCCCCACGTACAAAGGAAAATTGGCTTTTCTGGAAAACCACGCCGCACAATGTGGTGGGGAAGCGACCGGACTTGGCACGCGCCGTCACGACACGCGCAACAGCAAGCTGTCCGGTGAGTGATTCACCCTTTGATTCGAAATACACCGCGCTTGCGAGGCAGCGTTGTTCAGCGCTCAGCGATTCGTTGGTGTCTTGTTGGCGCACCAGATCGGATAGCGACGAAGCCGCGATGGCTTCATTGTCATCGCTGTTCGAAGGTTCGCCGATGCCTGGAGTGAAAATGATGTCGCCATTGTCGGCGAGGGTCGCAGTAACCTTACCGCTTTTTGCCAAGTCGGCTTGGGCCTGATCAGCGGAGATTTGCGCAGCGTCCACTAATATGGTGGTCGCGTTTAAAGCGGTGCTTTGGGTGTTTTCAAAAGCGAAACCGGCATCTGCGGCAATGACCGCTGAAGCCAGGGTAAACGTTACGGCCGCAACAGAAGCAGCCCGAAAAAATTTCAACATTAAACGTACAATAAAGCGGCAACAACAGCGGACGAAATGCTATATATATGTTTTTATTCGTCTTTTGTTGCGTCCGACTCGCGTGTTTGTCTGGTCACCCCTAATGCGTTCCCGGTCGACAACCTTCGCTACTCGATGACCGCGCATTTATGATGCGCCGCAGCAAAGTCAATTAAACGCAGCCAATAGTCCGTCCAGCCGTGCAACGGATGCGACATCCAGTTCAAAAACCCACAAATCTGGGTCGCGGGCGCAGCGTTTTTGCCAATAATTTTGGATGGCAGCATCACCTGTTTCCGCCAAATCAACGCTTTCCCAAGCCGTTTTGCCGTCCAATGACGGATATCGATCGTACAAACGCGGCTCTGCGCCACGGATCTGCCCAATGAGCAGGATGGCGCCTGATGTGGCGTCGCCCTTTTTTAAAACGGTCGCAAAACCACCGTCAGCCTCTGCCAATCGCCGCATGGCAGATATCTGCACATCCGTTGCAAGCCGCGGTTCAATCAAGCAGCGTCGCGCTCTTCAGAAAGGGTCAGCACGGCAAACATGGCAGCAGAGTCGGCTGCGCCGCGCAACTGGGCACGGAATTTCTCGTCACGAAACAGGCGGGAAACCTCCGCCAATGCGCGCAAATGCGATGCACCGTCTTGCGCAGGCGATATCAGCCCGCAGACGAGGTCTACGGGTTCATCGTCGACCGCATCATAGGGCACGGGCTTTGAAAGCCGCGCAAATACGGCAACAGGCATATCAATGCCCGATACTTTGCAATGGGGAATCGCGGTACCGCCACCAAAGCCCGTCGGGCCAAGTCGCTCACGCTCCACCATGCCTTCAAGCACGGCATGGGAATCGAGAAAATAATTTTCGGCTGCAATCACCGATAGGCGCGCAAGCAGGTCGGATTTGCCCGAACATACCATGTTAGCAGCAACGGCCCCTTCAACGAGCCTTGTAGAAAGTCTTATCATATTTCTTTCAAATGCGCCTGCTTCACCGAGCAGCACAATCCCTAAATATTTGAAATGGTAAAGAAAACTAAACGAATGTGACCGGTATTTATGGCGTGGATTTTGGTTCAACCCAACCGATCGTGCCGTCTTCGCGGCGGTAAACCATATTATGTCGTCCAGTTCCAGTGTTTTTGAATAACAATGCAGGCGTATTGCGCAAATCCATCAACATAACAGCATCCGACACTGTAGATTCAGGGATATCGGTCCGCATTTCGGCGACAATTACTGGTGCGTCGGGGGCTGGTGTCTCCAGTTCGTCGTCGCTGCCGTCAAAGACCGTATAGGCTGCTTCTTCCTGCGCCACCGCATAGGCGGTCTGGACATGGCGATCCTGCAGACGGCGCATATAGCGGCGCAATTGCTTTTCAATGCGCTCGGCAGCGCGGTCAAAGGCGACATGCGCGTCCTGCGCCTCTCCCCTGCCTTTCAGGACAAGACCCTGCATCACGTGCATCACAATGTCGCTGGTGAAGCCATCATGCGGCGCGCGTCCAAATGTCGCATGCGCCGATAAGGCTTTTGAGAAATATTTTTCAGCAATGGATCCAAGCCGTGTTTCCACATGGGTCTGGAGCGCTTCACCGGTGTCGACCTGATGTCCTGAAACCCTGATATCCAATGCCTGTCTCCTTTGTTAAAGCGATGACCCCGTCTGAAGCCAAAGCGCGTCATTAATCTTCGCCACAAAATCCGCATGTCGCGCCAATTCTTCTGTCGAAGCACTGTGCGCACGCGCGGGCCGGAAAATTTTCGTTGTCTGAACGCTGCTATCGTCGGTGTGATCGAGGCCTTTATCCGAAATGTCCTTATCGGCGAGGCCAAGACCAATCTGACGGCCGCCGGTGAGTTCAATATATAATTGCGCAAGCAGTTCCGCGTCCAACAAAGCGCCATGTTTGACACGGTGGCTGCGGTCGATGCCGTAACGCGAACACAACGCATCGAGAGACAGCTTCGCACCAGGGTTTTTCACGCGTGCCAGCGCGACAGTATCCACCATGCGGTCCATCGACACGGGGGTGCGTCCGCAATATTGCAGTTCATGGTTTAAAAAGCCGAAGTCGAAACTGGCATTATGCGCAACCAATGGGCTGTCACCCAAAAACGCCAGCAGCTCGTCCGCTTTTTCCGCAAATACAGGCTTATCTGACAAAAAGCGGTCGGAAAGCCCGTGCACTTGCTCAGCCGCAGCGGGCATTGGACGGAGTGGATTGAAATATGCGTGATAGTGATTGCCGGTCATGACCCGGCCGATCATTTCAATGCAGCCGATTTCGACCATGCGATCCCCGGTTGCGGGGTCAAATCCAGTCGTTTCGGTATCGAATATAATTTCACGCATTCTATGATAAGATGTGAGCCTCTTTGCAGCCTTATGCAAGACCCAAGCGCAGCTTTTTGACGAGGGCGCGTACGTCCTCGCGCGTCGCTGCAATATCCTGTCCAGTATCAATGACATAATCGGCGCGCGCGCACTTGTCGGCATCCGGCATTTGCAGCTTTAATATCTGTTCGAATTTTTCGGGAACCATGCCGGGGCGCGCCAGCACCCGCGCGCGTTGTTCGGACGCGGGCGCAGATACCACCACCGTCACATTGACGCCGGCTTGTCCGCCCTTTTCAAACAATAAGGGTATATCGAACACGACCATATCGGCGTCTTTGTGGCCGGCGAGAAACGCTTTGCGGCGTTCGGCCACCGCCGGGTGAATAAGCGATTCAAGTTTTGCGAGCTGATCGCGATTGCCAAAAACCGCGGCGCCCAACGCTTTGCGATCCACACCATCCACGCTGGTTGTTCCGGGAAACGCCGCCTCAATCTCTGCGACAAGTTCGCCGCCTGCCCTTTGCATATCGTGCACAGCAGCATCGGCATCAAAAACAGGAACGCCTTCATCAGCGAACATCGCCGCCACCGCCGATTTGCCCATGCCGATGGAGCCTGTGAGACCGATGATGAGCGGCTTTTTCATTTCAACAGCAACGCGCGCAGTTCATCTTCGCCGTCTTCTGGTGGGGCAACGCCGAAGAATAATTCAAAGGCGATGGCGGCCTGACCCACAAGCATTTCAAGCCCGTCGACCGTTTCCAAATCACGGGCGCGTGCAGCCTTTAGCAATGGCGTTTCAATGGGCGCATATACCAGATCATAGACCAGAGCATGCTCTGGTAAAGGCGACAAGTCGATATCAAGTGCCTCTTGCCCAACCATACCCAGCGGGCTTGCGTTCACGAGCAAGGCAGCATCGGGCAGCCGTGCGTCAAATCCAATCACTTTACCCTTCAGGCCAAAATGGGCCAGCAAACCCGCAGCCTTCAAGGCATTGCGCGCCACGAGAACAACTTCGCCAACGTCCGCCTGCGCCAAAGCGAAAAGCACTGCGCGTGCAGCCCCGCCAGCACCAATGACAATTGCGGTTTCGCCAACAATAGGCACATCTGCGATTGGGCCATAAAAGCCACCTGCGTCGGTGTTGGTTGCAACCAAAGCGCCCGATTCATTGCGAAATACCGTGTTGATGGCACCGATAGACGCACGGACGTCCCCCGGGTCATTCACAAAATCCAGCGCCGCAATCTTGTGGGGTATGGTGATGTTGCATCCGCGCCAATTGGAATCGGCGGCGCGGGTCGCAAAATATTGCTCCAGATTTTCAGGCAACACCTCATGCGCCCGATATTCCCTCGACATGCCCAAAAGCCGCAGCCAATGGCCGTGGATCAGCGGTGATTTAGAGTGTGAAATCGGGTGCCCGATAACTTCGGCATATATAGTCATGTCGGCAAAAGACCTCTCACCCGCAGATAGTCAAGAATGGGAAGCAAGGGCATCCCAATTATCGTAAATTGGCTACCGCTCACGCTAGCAAATAATTGTGCGCCTTCGGCTTCAATACGATAGCAGCCCACACAATGCCGTATTTCATCCCAATATGTATCGACATATTGGTCGATAAATGTGGCGCTGAGCGTGCGCATCGTCATCTGCGCGCTGTCGACAATTCGCCAGACAGGCTTGCCTTGTTCGCATATAACCGCTGCACTGATCAGTCTGTGCGACGCACCCGACAATGCCGCCAGATGTGCGCGTGCTTCGTCTTTATCTTCGGGCTTATCAAAGATTTTTCCGTCGGCACTCAGCAATATTTGGTCACAGCCAAGCACCATTGCTGTCGGTTGTTTGCGTGATATTTTGAGCGCCTTGGCTTCGGCAAGTGCGTCCGCAATATCGCGCGGTTTAGCGCCCGATTGCATGAGCGCCATTTTGATGCTGTCTTCATCAACCAGCGCAGGGCACGGTTCAACATAAACACCCGCGGCGCGCAACATCGCGATTCGCCCTGCGCTTTGTGACGCGAGGATGAGGGTCATGTTTTTGCCGCCTCGGCCAGTTCGCGTTCATTGAAGAGATTGATGATCGCAGCAGCGCTTTCCTCAATCGAACGCCGCGTTACATCCAGCACAGGCCAGCCATTATCGGCAAACATACGCCGCGCATGCGCGACTTCTGCCTTCACCTTTTCCTCATCGACATAATCGGTGTCGGGCGACTGATTCAACGAAAGCAATCGATTGCGCCGCACCTGAACCAGCCGTTCGGCGCTGGTGACAAGCCCAATTACCATCGGGTGTTTCAACTGAAACAATATCGGTGGCGGCGGCGCTTCGGGGACGATGGGAATATTGGCGGTCTTATATCCGCGGTTGGCCAAATAAATGCTCGTTGGCGTTTTGGATGTCCGCGAGACACCGGCAAGGACGATATCCGCCTCTTCCCAATTTTGCGCATTGATGCCGTCGTCATGGGCAATGGTGAACTGGATAGCATCGACGCGGGCAAAATAGGCCGCGTCCATCGCGTGCTGTCGGCCCGGGCGGGCCTTTGCCTCTTGCCCAAGCATATTCGACATAGCGTCACTCACCGCATCAAGCGCGGCAACCGCTGGCAAACCCATCGCACGGCACCGTGTTTCCAGCTTGCGCCGCGTATCACGATTAACCAATGTGAACAGAACAAGGCCGGGGTTCGTCGCGACGTCGAGCAATATACGGTCGAGGTGGCTTTCCGAACGGACCATCGGCCAAAAATGCTTTACGACATTTTCGGCGCCATCAAACTGCGCCAATGCAGCCTTCGCAATGTTTTCAAGCGTCTCGCCTGTGGAATCCGAAAGCAAATGAAGATGAAAACGTTGGCTCATGACTCACAGTCTTGTTGGTAGGCTGAGGATAAATCAAGGGACAAGTTTTCACCCACCCTATCTTCCCCACTATCGCCGAATAACCTCTCGATTCGGGCACAGCCTATCCACAGGGGCAACTGCCTATCCACAGCCTGTGAATAATGGGGATGGAATGTGCGACTCCATTGGATTGCGTTTGCCCTTGGACGTCAAGATGTTGGCAATATCCGCAAAAGCTTTTAAGGCCTGCGATATCAACAGCACATCATCTTTCATCATCCTTTATATAAATATATATTTTGATTGGATCTCTGCCGCTTATGTCAGCGCAAGCCTCGAAAAAACTGCTTAACGTCCTAAAGGGCAACCAAGAGGCAGTACCGCCTATTTGGCTCATGCGACAGGCAGGACGTTATCTTCCAGAATATCGGGCCCTTCGCGCTGAAAAGGGCGGATTTCTGGCGCTTGCTTATGACAGCGATGCCGCGACCGAAATAACGCTGCAGCCCATCAAGCGTTTTGGTTTTGATGGCGCCATATTATTCTCCGACATTCTCGTCATTCCGCACGCCATGGGTCAGGATCTGTGGTTCGAAACAGGCGAAGGTCCAAGGCTTGCGCCGCGCTTGGCGGAATCGCGACTTGAAGACTTTGTGCCAGCGCCTGAACGGCTCAATCCTGTTATCGACACCGTGCGTAAAGTATCGGCGGCACTGCCAGCGGAAACAACCTTCCTGGGTTTCGCTGGAAGCCCGTGGACGGTCGCTACGTACATGGTGCATGGTCAGGGTAGCAAAGACCAAGCAGAGGCCCGCAGAATGGCCCACGCAGAGCCGGAGCGTTTTGCTGATCTTATCGAAGCGATCATTTCGGCAACGGTCGATTATCTCGCCAATCAAATTGATGCCGGTGTTGATGCGGTTCAGTTGTTTGACAGCTGGGCAGGGTCTTTGTCGCCAGCACAGTTCCAAAAATGGGTCATCGCGCCAAATGCCGAAATCGTGCGTCGCTTAAAAGCCCGCAATCCAAATGCCGTTATCATTGGTTTCCCCAAAGGCGCGGGCGGTAAGCTTGCTGCGTATGCCGAGGGCACGGGCGTTGATGCATTGGGATTGGATGAAACGGTTGATCCGCATTGGGCAAACCGAGAGCTGCCAAAGGGTCTGCCGGTGCAGGGCAATCTTGATCCGCTCGCGCTGATTGCGGGTGGTCAGGTCCTGAAAGAGGCCGCGGACAATATTCTATCGGCATTTGCCGACCGCCCCCATATCTTCAATCTCGGCCATGGTATTTTGCCGGACACGCCGATTGAAAATGTCGAAATGCTTCTTAAACTGGTCCGCAAGGGTTAACCCATAAAGGCCGTTTTCATGACGGAAACGCTATCTGTGCTGTATATCTGGTTAAAGTCTGGCCATATCATTTTCGTGATTTTCTGGATGGCGGGGCTGTTTATGCTGCCGCGCTTTTTCGTCTACCATCAGGAAAGTGCAGTAGGGTCTGAAGAGGGTGCCAAATGGGTGGACCGTGAGTCCAAGCTCATCAAAATCATCCTTAATCCATCGATCATCATTGTCTGGGTTGTGGGGCTATTTCTGGCTTGGCATATCGGTGCGATGGCGGAAGGCTGGTTCCATGCCAAATTGCTCTTCGTGCTAGGCCTGTCCGGATATCCTGGCTGGATTGTTGGTTATGCAAAGAAGCTCGCACGCGGCGAACGCAAGCTGACCGGCAAACAATTGCGTCTGTTGAACGAAGTGCCGGGCATTGCGGCGGCCATCATCGTTATATTGGTCGTGGCCAAGCCGTTCTGACGATTACACCACGTGTTTTTGCAGAACAGTTGACGGCGCACGCATCGCAGCGTATTTGCAAACCCAAGCCCGTCCTGGGCGTGAGGCGCGAACGCAACAACAACCGCGCCACCAACTTTCAACATCTTGTCGGTTGTCTTTTTAAAAACCGGCTCTCAATCGGACAATTGTCCACCTGCAATCGGGGCCAATGGTCCATTCAACGGAATTACCTATGCATTTGAAAGAGCTGAAAAGCAAAAACCCCGCTGACCTCGTATCGATGGCTGAAGAGCTTGGTGTCGAGGGCGCGTCTACCTTGCGCAAACAGGATCTGATGTTTGCGATCCTGAAAGAGCTTGCCGAAGATGGCGAGCAGATCATGGGTCTTGGTACGATTGAGGTTCTGCCCGACAGCTTTGGTTTCTTGCGTTCGCCAGAAGCCAACTATCTCGCTGGACCGGATGATATTTACGTGTCGCCAAATATGGTCCGCCAATTTGGTCTGCGCACCGGCGACACCGTTGAAGGCGAAATCCGTGCGCCGAAAGATGGCGAGCGTTATTTTGCCCTGACCAAGGTGATGAAGATCAACTTTGATGATCCCGACGCCGTCCGTCATCGTGTTAACTTCGATAACCTGACGCCGCTCTATCCAGATTCAAAACTGACTTTGGACTCTCTTGATCCAACAGTGAAGGACAAGTCCGCGCGCGTTATCGATATTGTCAGCCCGCAAGGAAAGGGCCAACGCGCGCTCATCGTCGCACCGCCGCGTACGGGTAAAACCGTGTTGCTGCAGAATATCGCCCGCGCCATTACCGAAAACCATCCTGAAGTGTTCTTGATCGTATTGTTGATCGACGAACGTCCAGAGGAAGTGACCGATATGCAGCGTTCGGTGAAGGGTGAGGTTGTGTCCTCGACCTTCGATGAACCCGCGACACGTCACGTGCAAGTCGCTGAAATGGTTATAGAAAAGGCAAAGCGCCTGGTTGAACATAAACATGATGTGGTCATCTTGCTCGATTCAATTACGCGTCTTGGCCGTGCCTACAACACCGTGGTTCCATCATCGGGCAAGGTGTTGACCGGCGGTGTGGATGCGAACGCGTTGCAACGTCCAAAGCGCTTCTTCGGCGCGGCCCGGAACATCGAAGAAGGTGGTTCGTTGTCCATCATCGCAACTGCGCTGATCGATACCGGCAGCCGCATGGATGAAGTCATCTTTGAAGAATTCAAAGGCACCGGCAACTCCGAAATCGTGCTGGATCGCAAGGTCGCGGATAAGCGTATCTTCCCAGCGCTTGATGTCGGCAAATCCGGCACGCGTAAGGAAGAATTGCTGGTCGAGGAAGGCAAGCTCAAGAAAATGTGGGTCCTGCGCCGTATCCTTATGCAAATGGGCACCATCGATGCGATGGAGTTCCTGCTCGACAAAATGAAGGATTCGAAGACCAACGAAGATTTCTTCGATTCCATGAATCAGTAAGCGATAGGCGACATCATGATGTTTGAATTTCTGATAGCGACCGCGTCATCGGCGATGTCACTTGGTGGACCTGCCGATATCTGGAGTCATATCGTCAATGACTTCTCCAATCTGAACACCACCAGCGCGTGGACCGCTTTGGGTTCGGTCATCTTGCTTGACCTTGTGCTTGCGGGTGACAATGCGATTGTTGTTGGTGCTTTGGCCGCCGGTCTCCCTCCGGAACAGCGCAAAAAGGTCATTTTCATCGGGGTTATCGCTGCGCTTGTTTTGCGTGTGGTGTTTGCTTTGATGGTCAATTTGTTGATGGGTGTCATTGGCCTCATCTTCGTCGGCGGATTGTTGCTGATCTGGGTTGCGTGGAAAATGTACCGCGACCTTCAACGCAGCGAAGCGACGGAATCGCCCGGCTCTCCTGAAGTATTAGGTGACGAAAATAGCGGTATTCCGGCTGCCAAAAGCTTTGCGGCTGCGGCATGGGCGGTTGCGGTTGCCGATGTATCGATGAGCCTCGACAATGTTCTGGCTGTGGCTGGCGCTGCCAAGGATCATCCAGGCATCATGATTGTTGGTCTGATCTTTGCCGTGGCCCTGATGGGTATCGCAGCGAACATCATCGCCCAATATATTGAACGCTATAAATGGATTGCATGGCTGGGCATGGCCGTGATCGTCTATGTTGCGCTCAAGATGATTTACGAAGGTTGGACCGACCCCGATTTGGGCGTTGGCAGCTACGTCATCGCGCTGATCAGCCGCTAATTTTTGAGGGCATCTGACGATCGTCAGATAGCCCTCAACTTAGATGTTCTGCAAAGAACGCTGCTGTGCGTGAATCGGCAAGTGCCGCGCCAGCTTCGTTCCGGCGGTTGCCCATCTCGGCGGCAAAGCCATGGTCGAGCCCTTCATAATCGTGCAAAGTCACCTTCGGATGACTGCCCAGCCCAGCATGGATCGCGGCCTGCGCCTCTGGACCGACAAAATGGTCTGCGGTCGGGATGTGCAGCATGAGCGGGTGGGCAATCGCATGGCTCTCGCCAAGCATCTGATCAATCATGACGCCATAATAGCCAACCGATGCACTGATGTCGGTGCGCGTCGCCGCCATATAGGCCAGTCGTCCGCCAAGGCAGTAGCCGACACAACCCACATTTTGAACGGGGGCGTGACTTGAAATACCGCCCCGTATCGCGTGAATAGCAGCCTCAATGTCCTTTACGCCGTCATCGGCATCATATTGGCCAAAATAGCCGAACGCTTCTTGAAGCTGCGCTTCCACATCGGGATTAAGTTCGACGCCGGGCGCGAAACGCCAGAAAATGTCGGGTGCAATCGCCAGATATCCATCGTTAGCCAAATGATCGCATTTTTGGCGAATGCCCGCATTTACGCCGAAAATTTCGGGTATGACGATGATAGCCGCTTTCGCAGCGCCAACCGGAGCGGCGAGATACGCCGGAAACAAGGCATCTTCGTTCAGTGCCGCAATCTTTATCATGTCGCCCATATCTTGCTCCTGTGCGGACATTCTCCGCAATTGCGTGATTCGATGTTGTCTTTATAGTATGTCATACCATCAAGAGGAGAGTCCCGGCCATGAAGATGAACATAGAGATTGATTGTTCGCCAGAAGAGGCCCGTGCGCTTTTGGGTTTGCCCGACGTGACCAAGGCGAATGAGGCCTATGTTGAAAAGGTCACGAACCTGATGAACGGCGCCGGCGGCATCGACCAGCTGCAGGAACTTGGCAAGCAAATCGCACCAATGGGGCAAATGGGGTTGCAGCTGTTTCAACAACTGATCGAAACAGGTGCGAAGGCCGCGATGTCGGGCATGAGCAGCAAAGACAAAAAATAGAGCTTTGATGTCCGCCACCGATACTATTTTTGCACTGTCCAGCGGTGCGCCGCCGGCTGCCATAGCGATTATCCGCATCAGCGGCCCTGCGGCGTTTGAAGTGGTGCACGGGCTGGCGGGCCGGACACCAAAGCCGCGGCGTGCGTCTTTGGCTATATTAAGGGCGCCAGACAACGGTGAGATACTCGACCAAGCGCTTGTCTTGCTCTTTCCGGGTCCCGATAGTGCAACGGGCGAGGATCTTGCCGAGCTTCATATTCATGGTGGACGTGCCGTCGTTCGCGCTGTCGAAAAAGCCATCGCGCAGTTTCCCGATGTGCGTGCGGCAGAGGCTGGGGAATTTACGCGCAGAGCCTTTGCCAATGGCCGACTTGATTTGAACGAAGCCGAGGGTCTTGCTGATTTGTTATCGGCAGAGACCGAGTGGCAGCGCAAATCCGCAACATTGATGTTTGGTGGTAGTTTTAGCGCAGCAATCGAAGCATGGCGGCAAGAGGTTCTCCAACTGTCCGCACTCACAGAAGCTGAACTTGATTTTTCCGATGAATCTGATGTGGATGCGCAAAATAATCATTTAATATCAGAGTCTTGCTTGAAAATTCAGCGCGAGATTGAGCAGATATTGTCCAATCCCGCAGCTGAAAAGTTGAAGGATGGGTTGCGCGTCGTACTGGGTGGTCCACCAAATTGCGGCAAGTCGACATTGTTGAACGCCTTGGTCGAACGCGACGCGGCCATCGTGTCGGACATTGCCGGCACCACGCGGGATATGATCGAAGTGCCGATTGGGATTGATGGCATCGCGTTCGTCTTTACGGACACGGCAGGGATACGGGATCATACCGACGACGTCATTGAGCGCATGGGCATCGACCGCAGTCAGGCCGCGATGCAGGGGGCGGATATCATTTTATGGCTTGGGCCAGAAGGTGCTGGGCCCGACCACCCGCACATCATTGAAGTGGCGGCCAAGTCGGATAGCGCAGACGGCTTGAAAAAATCGGATGTGGCCATTCAGGTTTCGGCGGTCTCTGGATTTGGCATGGCCGATCTAAAAACAGCCGTCGCCGATATCGCGAAAAAGCTATTGCCGCCACCCGACCAGTTTTCGGTAAACCAGCGGCAGCGGACGTTGTTGGCAGACTGCGCAGATGCGCTGGGTGCATGTCAGGCAACTGACGACTGGCTGATCGTCGCAGAATGCTTGCGACAAGCGCGCCTGGCTTTGGATGCGCTCACGGGTCGCGCGCACACCGAAGAACTGCTGGATAATTTATTTGGCAAATTCTGCGTTGGCAAATGACGAGCTGTTTCACGTGAAACAATCCCACGCAGAGTTTTGACCGATGCGACTTGTTCGTCTATGCGCGACCTATGACAACCGATTTCGACATCATTGTAGTTGGCGGAGGGCACGCGGGCACTGAAGCCGCAGCCGTCGCCGCGCGTATGGGTGTTCGCGTCGCGCTGGTGAGTTTCGACAAAAGCATGATCGGCGCCATGTCATGCAACCCAGCCATCGGCGGGCTTGGAAAAGGCCACCTCGTGCGCGAAGTCGACGCATTTGATGGTCTGATCGCCCGTGCGGCAGATGACGCTGCGATCCACTACCGCATGCTCAACGCGTCAAAAGGCGCGGCCGTGCAGGGACCCCGGGTTCAAGCAGACCGGTCTTTGTTTAAGGCATCGATCCAGCGCCAACTCGGACAAATTGCAAATTTGACGATAGTGCAGGCGGAGGCCGCGGCGCTCCACCTCATTCCAGGGTCATCCCACATAGTCGGCGGCTTGGTGCTTGGCGATGGCTCCATCATCACATCTTCGGCCGTCATATTGGCGACGGGGACTTTCTTGGGTGGAAAGCTGTTTCGAGGCGAAGAGCGCTTTGAGGGCGGGCGCGTAGGCGAGGCTTCGGCAATGCTCCTTTCCAAGCAGTTGCGCGATTCGGCACTCCCGATAGCGCGTCTAAAGACTGGCACACCGCCACGCATTGATGGCCGGACGATCAACTGGGCAATGCTGGAAGAACAGCCATCCGATGATGATGATTGGACGATGTCCTTTTCAAATCAGCGGCGCACGGTACCCCAGATATTCTGCGCAATGACACGAACCAATTCAACGACACATGACATCATCCGCAGTGGGTTGGACCGTTCGCCGTTATTCGGCGGTGATATTGAGGGCAGGGGTCCACGATATTGTCCATCGATTGAAGACAAGATCTTCCGTTTCGGTAATCGTGATGGCCACCAAATATTCTTGGAACCCGAAGGTCTTGATAGCCATTTGGTTTACCCCAATGGCATATCAACGTCGCTGCCCACAGACATTCAGGAATTTATGGTCAAGTCGATGGCTGGACTGGAGCAATGCGAAATCATCGTCCCGGGTTACGCCGTTGAATATGATTATATCGACCCGCGGTGTCTCGATTCCACCCTCGCCGTCCGCGGTTTTGAAGGACTATATTGCGCAGGTCAGATCAATGGCACGACCGGATATGAAGAGGCTGCGGCACAGGGCTTGGTCGCCGGGCTGGGCGCGGCGTGCAAATTTCTGGACCGGCCGATGCCGGCCATGGACCGCACCAACAGCTATATTGCCGTGATGATTGATGATCTCACGCTGCAGGGCGTTACAGAGCCTTACAGGATGCTTACGGCACGCGCGGAGTATCGCCTAAGGCTTAGGTCTGACAATGCCCATACGCGGCTCACGCCAATGGCGATTGAAGCGGGTGCCGTTGGCACGGACCGTATGTATGCATTCAACCATCGAGCGCAGCTGAAGGCGACAGCGCTTGAAATGATGTCGTCGCCGATAAGTGCTGATGTGCTGATGAAGCAGGGTGTGCCGGTCAAACCCGATGCGGGTAAAATGCCGAAGCTTGAATGGCTGCGTTTTCCGCATGTATCGATCATGGACTTGTTGGACGCAGATGGGCACGAATGGCCGCGCGAGCTTCTGTTGGAGATTGAGCAGGACGGTCGCTACGCACCATATCTCGCGCGGCAGGAGGCCGAGATTCAAGACATCTCCGCAAATGAGAAAATAACGCTGGCCAGCCATGTTGATTATGCCGCTATCGCAGGGCTATCCAATGAGATGGTGGAGAAATTGCAGAGCGCAAAGCCCGAAAATCTGGCCGCAGCATCGCGCCTTCGTGGCATAACGCCAGCGGCATTGGCTGCTATCCTCGTTCATGCCAAAAGAGCCCGCAGCGCGGTGACGGAAGCCGCATGACCGAAGCTGAAGCGAAAGCGTGGCTGGCGACATCCTTGGGTGTTTCACGTGAAACAATGGAATCGCTCGACGCGTTCGTTGTGTTCCTGAAACGCGAGTCGGCCAGCCAGAACCTCATTGCGGCATCGACCATAGAAGATATTTGGTCGCGCCATATCGTCGACAGTGCGCAGTTGCTGACCTTCGTGGATCAGAGCGGACCTGAAACAAAATGGTTGGACCTGGGGTCAGGCGCGGGCTTCCCCGGGTTGATTATTGCGTTGCTCACGGATTTTGAAGTGACGCTTGTGGAGTCGCGCACACGGCGGATTGAATATTTGCAGCGTGCGGTGGAAATGCTCGATATCGGTGGCCGCGTCACAGTCATGGGCATGCCGCTGGAGCGCATGAAAACCGCCCCATTTTCGGTCATCAGTGCGCGCGCCTTTGCGCCCTTGCCCAAATTATTTGAACTGGCGGCCCGTTTCTCTCATAATAATACTTTGTGGCTGCTGCCAAAGGGGCGTAACGCAGCAATAGAGTGGGATGACGTCAAAGCAGCGTGGGACGGCGCGTTTAGCGTTAAACAAAGCATAACCGATGCAGATGCCGGCATTCTGGTCGGTACATTGGCCGGTAAGCGTACAGGTGGCGGTAACGCTGGGGCAAAGGGACAAAAACCATGATCCGAATTGCAGTGGCAAATCAGAAGGGCGGGGTTGGCAAGACCACCACGGCTATCAACTTGGCGACTGCATTGGCGGCAAGCGGTTGGCGGTGCGTGCTGGTCGATCTGGATCCCCAAGGAAATGCGTCCACCGGCCTAGGCCTGAAACAAGCGCAGCGCGTCCACAGCAGCTATGATCTTTTGCTGGGGGATGCGTCGTTGAAGGATGCGGCTATCCCGACCTTAATCCCCAATCTCGACATGGTCCCTGCGACGGTTGATCTGTCCGGCGCCGAAATTGAACTGGTCGAATATGAGGACCGCACTGGGCGGTTAAAGGCGGCTTTCGACAAATCCGATGCCAATTGGGATATCTGCATCATTGATTGCCCGCCCTCGCTGGGGCTCATCACGATCAATGCGCTCGTGGCGGTGGACTCACTGCTTGTACCGCTACAGTGCGAATTTTTTGCGTTGGAAGGTTTAAGTCAGCTATTACAGACTGTTGAGCGTATTCAGGGCCGGTTTAACCCGGCGCTGACGATCATGGGTGTTGCGTTGACCATGTACGACAAACGCAACAAGCTGACCGAACAAGTTGCGGACGACGTGCGCAGTTGCTTGGGCGATCTGGTGTTCCAAACCGTCATCCCGCGCAACGTACGTTTGTCAGAGGCGCCAAGTCATGGACTGCCCGCGTTGGTGTACGACCATCGCTGTTCGGGTTCAGAGGCGTATATGAAATTGGCAAGAGAATTGATTGGCCGTCTACCGGCCCGGGAGCTCGCAGCGTGACGAATGATAATTCATCTGAAAAATCCCCATTGAAGAAAAAAATGGGATTGGGCCGCGGCCTTGACGCCTTGCTTGGGGAAGCATTGCGCGGCGACCCCGCTTCTGTGCGCGCTTCCGGAAATGTCGATTCCCGCAGCGTTGGCGTCATGACAATTGCGGTTGCCGAGATACGCCCAAATCCCGATCAGCCGCGCCGCCATTTTTCCGACGATAAACTGAACGAGTTGGCGGCCAGCATTGCAAAGCATGGCGTAATTCAACCAATCGTCGTGCGTCCGTTCAACGATGGCTATCAAATCGTCGCCGGCGAACGCCGTTGGCGCGCAGCGCAGCGGGTTCAGCTGCACGATTTGCCTGCCATCGTGCGCAATTTTGACGATGCCGAAACGCTTGAAATCGCATTGTTGGAAAATATCCAGCGTCAGGATCTCAATCCGATAGAAGAAGCCGAGGCGTATAAAAAGCTGACCGATGTGTTCGGGCATAGTGCGGCGGAGTTGGCGGAGCTGGTGCACAAGTCGCGCAGCCATGTTGCGAATATGATGCGCTTGCTCGATTTGCCTTTGCCGTTGCGCGATCTGGTCATCGAAGAAAAATTGACCATGGGGCATGCACGCGCTTTGTTGGGCAGCGAGAATGCTGTGCCATTGGCTATGCTGGTCATTAAAAATGGCCTGTCGGTCCGCGCCACGGAAGCGCTTGTGCAAAAAGAACGCGCCCCGACCGCTAAAAAAGGCAAAAGCACGGGCCCAAGTGACAATGCGGATATTCGGGCAGTCGAAACCCATTTGGGCGACCTGCTGGGCTTGACCGTGCGGATTGTTCAGAAAAATGCCACAGGCGCAGGAGCGGTGACATTTGAATATGGCAGTCTCGACCAGCTCGACATGCTGTGTCAGCGCCTGACAGGTGAAAAATTCTAATATTTTTCAGATACATAGATGCGCCTCAATAAATGAGGCCGACTGTGAGTTCAATCGTGGGGCAAGCGGTGAATGGCGAACAATATGGCGCAGCGGCACAAAGCCACAACACGGATTTGGCATTGGCTGAACGCCATTGCGCTTACGGTTTTGCTGATGAGTGGCCTGATGATTTTCAATGCGCACCCGCGTTTGTATTGGGGCGAATATGGATCGCGCGAAGACCGCGCATGGTTGGAAATTGACGACACAAGAACAACTGGATTTGTGAAAATCGGTTCAACGACGCTCGAGACAACGGGCGTGCTAGGATTGTCATTAGGCGCCGATGATAAAGTCCGCCGTGTTGCTTTCCCTGGATGGGCGACGATTCCCACCCGGTACAATCTTGGCGCAGCACGGCGTTGGCATTTTGCCTTTGCATGGCTGTTTGCGCTTGGGTTGACTGGCTTCATGGCGGCATCGTTGTTGAACGGACACATCCGCAGGCATCTGCATATCCGGCGGACAGAATGGGCCCCAAAGCAGATATGGCGCGATATTAAAAACCATGCCCGACTGCGCTTTGATGCGCACAATGCGGGGACATATAATATCCTGCAAAAGTTCAGTTATGTCGGCGTGATTTTCATTTTGTTGCCGCTGATGATCTTCACTGGCCTTGCCATGTCACCGGCTATGAACGCGGCCCTGCCATGGTTGCATGATATATTTGCCGGTCGCCAATCGGCGCGTTCGATCCACTTTATCTGTGCGGCGCTTTTGTCCATTTTTGTGCTGCTGCATCTGGTCATGGTTTTCCTGTCAGGGCCAATTAACGGAATCCGTTCGATGATTACGGGCAAAGTTCCGCAGACACCCGACAGCAACCCGACGGGGGTGACGTCATGAAGAACAACCGCGATATCATCGGGCGGCGTGCACTTTTGCGCGGCGCAACTTTGGGTGGCAGCGCGCTGATCTTAAGCGGTTGCGATGCGTTGAATGAAAGCGACATGTTCCGGTCGGCACTGCGCACAGCAGAAACGCTGAATCAGACGGTGCACAGAAGCCTGATGGACAGGGCGGCGCTTGCACCGGAATTCCCTGCATCCGATATTTCGCCTGTCTTCAAAACCAATGGCTCATTGACAGGCACCTCGGCGGAATATCTGGCGCATGTCGATGATAAGTTTGCCGACTGGACGCTGCGCATTGATGGCATGGTGGCCAAGCCGATGGATGTCAGTCTAGAAACGCTGCGGGCGATGCCGTCGCGCACCCAGATAACACGGCATGACTGTGTTGAGGGCTGGAGTGCGATTGCAAAATGGCAGGGAACGCCCCTGCGCCTGTTGTTACAGCAAGCCGGTTTGTCGGCGCGCGCCAAATATATCGTGTTTCATTGTGCGGACAGTTACGGCGCGCAGCCTTATTATGAATCCATCGATTTAATCGATGCATTTCACCCGCAAACAATATTGGCGTGGGGGATGAATGGCGAGATGCTGCCGGTGAAATATGGCGCACCTGTGCGCCTGCGTGTCGAGCGGCAGCTGGGATATAAGCATGCCAAATATGTCATGCGTATCGAGGCGACCGATGATCTGACAAAATTCCATGGTGGAAAAGGTGGATATTGGGAAGATGTGGGCGACTATGAGTGGTATGCTGGAATCTAGGCTTGCGTGTCCGCGCGGTTAATGGAAAAGCCGTTTCCAGTCATAGGGAGACCCGATTATCATGAAGACGCGCGCAGCTGTTGCCTTTGAAGCGAAGAAGCCACTTGAGATTGTCGAGCTTGACCTTGAAGGTCCCAAGGCTGGTGAAGTTTTGGTTGAGATCATGGCGACCGGCATTTGCCATACAGATGCCTATACGCTCGATGGCTTTGACAGTGAGGGGATATTCCCAAGCGTGCTTGGCCATGAAGGCGCAGGGATCGTGCGCGAAGTCGGCGCAGGCGTGACCAGCGTGAAGCCTGGCGATCATGTTATTCCATTGTACACACCGGAATGCCGCCAGTGCAAAAGCTGCCTGTCCGGTAAAACCAACCTGTGCACCGCCATTCGCGCGACACAGGGCAAGGGTTTGATGCCCGACGGCACAACGCGCTTCAGCTATAAGGGCCAGCCGATATTCCATTATATGGGCTGTTCGACA
>JAJTEF010000012.1 GCA_021300355.1 Sphingomonadaceae bacterium
GTCACACTTGATGACCGGATTGAAGGCTTTGGCGTGCGCGCCGACGATACCGTCACGCGTGAACGGCGAACATTGCGCGCGCGCTATCAACTGATCTCAGTCGCTACCGGTGAAACGGTGCTTGATGCCACCGCGGGATCCGACGCAGGCATCGATGTCGCCGGTTCGGAATATGCCACCATCGCTGGCGAAAACAGCGCGCTGGAAAATCTGACGCAGAAGGTTGCGGATCAGATTGTCACCCGGCTTTCGATTTACGCCCGCGGCGAATGAGCAACGCCAAAGAACGCAGCTTTATAAGTGCCATTGGCACACGTCCGGAGATTCGGCTGTTTTTCATTTTCGGGCAGGATGAATCGGCGGCCGCCGACATCGCATCGCAAATGTCCGTCGCGCTGACGGGTTCGGAACGGATTGATATCGACAGCGACCGTATTCGCAATGACCCCGCGCTTCTGGCGGACGAGGCGTCGGCGCTTTCGCTATTTGGTGATAAGCGGCACATCCGGCTGAACTTCCGCCGGGAAGAAGGTGTTGCTGCCGTCGAAAATCTGCTCGCCCTTGAAGGCGACGCCAATCCGGTCATCGCGACCGCAGGCAATCTGACCAAGGCCAGCAAGTTGCGCAAGCTTGTCGAGGCCCACCCGCGCGCGATGGTGCATATTTGTTACATGCCAGAGGAAGGCGATGCCGCCGCCGCCGTGATGGCGTATGCAGCGACGATGGGGCTGAAGATTGACCGGCCACTGGCCGCGCGGATTGCGCGTTACACCGGTCAGGACCGGAAATTGGCGCAGGCCGAAATCGAAAAGCTGTCCTTATATTATGATTCATCGCCGCAGCGCCCCGCGACGGTTGAAGTTCCCATATTCGAAGCCTTGTCCGCAGAAACGGGCGAGGAGAATATCAATGGCCTGATCCATCAAGTCATGGGCGGGGATTTGCGCGGGACGGGGCGTGAACTTGTCGCCGCGCGCGATATGGGGGTGGATGCGATCCGCATCATCCGCGCGATGCAGCGGCGGGTGACGTTGCTCGCGGCTATGCGCGCAAAGGTCGACAATGGTTCGAACCCCGGCGCCGTTGTAAAAGCGACCCGTTCGATATTCTGGAAAGACGCAGACAGCTACGCCCAGCAACTTGCGCGTTGGCCATCGGTGCGGCTTGCCGGATTAAACAGCCATCTGCTGGAGGTGGAATCCAAGCTTATGCATGTCCGCGATGGACTGGCTGGCACGATATTGGAAGAAGAGCTGGTCCGCATTGCGCGTGCAGCATCGCGCCGCGGCTGATTACTGATATTGCGCAGTAATGGGTGGGAAAATATCTGTTAAGCCGGGCTCTTGAACCCGATGGCAAACAGACCCACATCTGCATCAACGAAAGGCCGTTTCATGGAAAAAATTATCAAGTCCGACGCCGAGTGGCGCGCAGAATTGGACCCGGTTCAATATCATGTCCTGCGCGAGGCGGGAACCGAGCGGGCCTTTGCGGGCAAACTGACCGATGAAAAACGCGAAGGCGAGTTTCGCTGCGCCGGATGCGGTACGACCCTATTTGCATCTGACACCAAATTTGACAGCGGTTCGGGTTGGCCAAGCTTTACCGCGCCTGCAGACGGTGAAGCAATTGATGAGCACACCGATGTATCGCACGGCATGGTCCGTACCGAGGTGCGATGCGCCGCGTGCGAAGGGCATTTGGGGCATGTATTTCCCGATGGTCCGGGGCCAACAGGGCTGCGTTACTGCATCAACAGCGCTGCGCTGACATTTGACCCCGAATAAGAACGCGCTTGTCGGCGAGTCCATGAGCGATTAACACCCTGCGCAATGGCACGCGCGCGCAAGATTTCGAAAGAACGTCGCCCAATGGGACCGTGGATTTTACGTATCATCAAAGCCGGCGTTATCGCGGGGCTGCTTGGCGTGATGGTGTTGGGTATTTTTGTCGCCATTGCCCGCGGCGAAATCGACAGTTTTGAAGATTTAAAGGCATCGCCCAACGGCCAGATGATCCGCGTCCGTGCCGCCGATGGCACCGTTATCCAATCACTTGGCCCAAGTTTCGGCCGATGGCTGGACATTGATCAGCTGCCGTCTGAAATGAAGGACGCGATGGTCGCGGTGGAAGACCGGCGCTATTATATCCACCCGGGCGTCGACCCTATTGGGATCACGCGGTCGCTTTACGTGCGCGCAATTGACGGACGCTGGACCCAAGGTGGCTCAACGATCACGCAGCAGCTGGCCCGCAACATTTACCTGAACAGCAACAAGGAATTCGGGCGCAAAATCCGCGAGGTCATCCTTGCGCTGGCGATGGAAACGAAATTCTCGAAGGACCAGATACTCGAATTATATCTGAACAAGGTCTATTTCGGCGGCGGTGCTTATGGTGTTGATGCGGCGAGTCGGAAATTCTTCGACCATGGCGCGGAAGATCTCAGCCTCGCCGAAGCCGCGATCATTGCAGGCCTTGTAAAGGCGCCATCACATTATTCACCAACAGCAGATGCACAGGCCGCGATTGACCGCGCCACGGTGGTGGTCGGAGTGATGCAGGATGCCGGAATGATTTCCGCTGCCGAGGCCGCCGAGGTAAGGCCGGCGGACGTGAAAATGGCGAAGCAGCAACCCCAAGACAGCGTGCGCTATTTCACCGATTGGGTTTTGCCACAACTGGATGGCCTGATCGACGAGACCGAAAAACCCATTGATGTCTGGACCACGCTTGACCTGAAAATGCAGCGCGCGGCAACGGCGGCGATAGCGGCCAACGCACCGCGCGGCGCACAAGGTGCGCTGGTGTCAATTGACCGCGATGGCGCGGTTAAAGCGATGGTTGGCGGCACCGATTATGTGACCAGCAATTATAACCGTGCTGTCACCGCAGTCCGGCAACCCGGATCAGCTTGGAAATTGTTCGTCTACTTGGCCGCGTTGGAAGCAGGGTTCCGTCCGGAAGATATGGTGGAAGATAAGCCCGTTGAAATAGAAGGCTGGCAACCCAAAAACAGCAACGGCCAGTACGCCGGCGAAATTTCACTGCGGACGGCATTTGCTTATTCGAAAAACACTGTCGCGGCACAATTGGGGCAAGAGGTTGGCACCAGCAGCATTGCCAACATGGCGCGCCGTTTTGGCATAACGACACCCATAAACACGCAGCCGTCCATGGTCCTTGGGACATCGGAAACCCGCGTTATCGACATGACGCAGGCATTTGCATCCGTGGGTTCCAATGGCCGCAGCATTACCCCTTATGGCATCTCCAAAGTCACCACCATTGATGGCGAGATTCTATATACGGCAAAGCCCGCCAGATCTGTGCAATTGGTCGAGGATTGGGTCGCCGCCGCCATGACGGATCTGATGCAGACAGCGGTGGCAACGGGCACGGGCCGCGCCGCCAATATCGGCCGTCCTGTCGCAGGAAAGACAGGTACCACGAGCAGCAACAAGGACGGCTGGTTCCTTGGCTTTTCCAGTGGTTTGACAACAGGCGTGTGGATGGGCCGCGACGATGCGCGTGCGATCGGCGGGTTGGAAGGCGGCCGAGCGCCCGCACAAGCATGGGCAGCCTATATGCGAGTTGCAGTATCGGGCCGACCCGTGGAAAATTTTGCCACCGAAGTAACCTTCCCCGAACAATTGGAAGGCGAAGATCTTCTGCTTGGCGAAGGGGAAGAGGGGCTGCTGCTCGACGAAAACGGCATGCCAATTGAGGGCGACCCTGCGCTTGAAGATCCCGGTGCAATGCCAGGGACTGACCCAGAACCTTTGGATGACGCATTTATCGAACGCGCTATCGGACGCCGCGAACCCAGGTCGTCCCGCGACGAAGGGGGTCTTCGCGAACCGCAATAAGGTTCAATAGCAAGGTGCTCGATCGTCCGGGCGTCGGAAACTGCCTGCACTTTGCAGCAAGCAGCTAAAGCGCGTGACCCGTCCGGCTCTTTTTCGTTTCGAGATAATGCGCATTATGCGGGTTCGCCGCGATTTTTAGCGGTAATCGCTCTTCGACAGATATGCCGGCGGACTTAAGGCCTTCAACCTTTTCAGGGTTGTTCGTGAGCAACCGAACGTTGGATATGCCAAGCAGTTCCAGCATTCGGGCGGCGACCGAAAAATCGCGCGCATCAATGGCAAAGCCCAATCGGGTGTTGGCATCAACGGTATCAAACCCCTGATCCTGAAGCGCGTAGGCACGCAATTTGTTGATCAGGCCAATGCCCCGGCCTTCCTGACGCAAATATAAAAGTATGCCCCAATTGGCGTCGGAGATTTGTTGTAATGCTTCGTGCAGTTGCGGGCCGCAATCGCACTTGAGGCTTCCAAGGACATCACCGGTCAGGCATTCACTGTGCAACCGGACAACAGGCGGCGTTCCATCGCGTTTGCCGATCAGCAACGCGACATGGTCTGACGCATCCACATCCGTTCGAAATGCGACGATTTCAGCATCGACATTTGCAGCAACCGGCAACCGCGCACGCGCCGCAATGTGCAACGCCCCGCTATCGTCAAACGCAGCGACATCCTGCGGGGATACGGTCCCGGACGCGCGCTCCGAATCCGGCAACACCAAAAAGGCGGGAAGCAACCCGGCGAGCCGCGCAAGCTCAATGGCCGCAGCAGCAGAGGGTCCATCGGCAAGGGCCAATGCTTCAAAGGGCCCCTTCATCGGGTAACGCAAATCGAGCGTTGGATCCGCCACCGCCAGCGCAAGGTTGATATCAAGGTCCGCTGGCGCCCTTATCATAACCGGCAAAGCGGTATCGGCGGCGGCGCGCTGGTTCATGAGTTTCAATGTAGCCGCGCGGCTCGCAGAAAGCAGGATGGCCCGCGCACCTGCAACGTCGTGTGCGGTTTCTATCGGCAAAAGGCAGAGCTGTTGGCCGAGATGTTCGACGGTGATCGCCCAGCCACGACGCAGCGCGTCAATGGCCAGCGCCGCACGGCGG
Source organism: Sphingomonadaceae bacterium (assembly GCA_021300355.1). Lineage (GTDB taxonomy): Bacteria > Pseudomonadota > Alphaproteobacteria > Sphingomonadales > Sphingomonadaceae > Sphingorhabdus_B. The sequence continues at coordinate 4,967 of JAJTEF010000012.1, forward strand.
GCATCGCCCTCAATTGCGGGGGCACCGTTCAAAAGGCAAATTCCGTGACGATGGGCGCATGGTCAGATGGCTTGCCCCATCCACGCACATGCTTATGCACCACATGCGACTTGGCCTTTTCCTTCAAATCAGGCGTCACCCACATATGGTCAAGCCGGCGGCCACGATCCGATGTTTCCCAATCCTGCGCGCGGTAGCTCCACCATGTGTACAGCTTCTTCGACGGTTCAACAAAATGCCGCGCGAGATCAACCCAGTCCGCGGCCTCCTTAATCGCGGCCAAATGTTCGCATTCAATCTTTGTGTGGCTGACGACATTGACGAGCTGCTTATGGCTCCAAACATCATGCTCAAGCGGCGCAACGTTGAAATCACCCGTCAATATGGTCGGGCTAGTGACCGCACGCGACCACTCGGTCATGCGCGAAAGAAACCCAAGCTTTTGTCCGAATTTCGAATTCACTTCGCTGTCGGGAACTTCGCCGCCAGCCGGAATATAGACATTGTCGATCCGCACACCCTTTGCGGCGTCGACATTCAGCTCCGCACCCACATGCCGCGCTTCGCCATTCGCCTGCCAATCTTCAACGCGGCGATTGATTAAAGGCAGCTTGCTGACAATTGCAACACCATGATGCATAGGCTGTCCGTTCAAAACCATATGGCGATAGCCGAGCTGCCGAAACAATCCTTCGGGGAAAAGGCTGTCGATGACTTTGGTTTCCTGCAGGCACAGGACGTCGGGCGCTTCTTCTTTCAGATAGCGTTCGACGATGTCGATGCGGGCGCGAACCGAATTGATATTCCACGAAGCGATACGGATGGTCTGGGACATAAGAATATGGCCCTATATGCCAGAAGCGGCAGGGGCAAGTCGGTGAAGCTAAATCCATGCCAAAAAAGCAAAGCCCTCATCCCGGGGGCATTTGGGATGAGGGCTAAGCTTGCGTTCGTCACGCGGGTATCAGCGACGATTTAACGTCGTGGGCAACAGGGGGAAAACCACACGAACTCTCAATCGCTGTCCGTTAATTTATAGGATGACTTTCCTGTCGTTCAGATGAACGAATCCGTTCATCTCGGCAGCTTGTCGGTCATCAGCATCGCTTCATCGACCGATTTTAAGATTTCCGTCGGACGGGCCGTGGATCTTTCCATGAAAATGCGCTGTCGGCGATTGCGCCATTATAGCTGACGTTGCTGAGTCGGATGCTTGTGCGATTGTTTTTGGAATCAAGCGCAACCCAGCCCGTCAGCGTCAATCCACCCGGCGCGCTGGGCTTGTTGACGAATATCATTGTAATGGTGCCATATTCAGGCCGTTTCGGGTCGCGGACTTCCACGCTGATGACATCATCTGTCGATGTGGGGACCAGTTTTCCAAAGCGCGCCAAATCCTTGCCCGGGTCCAGCAACGCGGCGAGCGGGCTGTTACGGATTGGCCAGCGCTGCACTTGTTTGACTTCATAATCGACCATGGTCAGCGCGCGCCCATCAGCAACGATCAACAACGGCACATCTTTTTGATATTCAAATCGCACATGGCCGGGACGCTTGAGCAAAAGCTTGCCCGTTACCGCCCCGCCATTGCGATCGGTCTGGGTGAAGGTGGCGGTCATTGTGCCCACCGTCTTCATATGCGTGGTCACGCGCGCCATGCGATCCGCCTGCGATTGCGCAGTCGACGGCGCGGCTGCGATCAGGGCAACGGGCGCGAGCATTAAGACGTAATTTCGAAAGGTCATTCTGATTTCCTTGGGAGGGGTTCAATCGCGGCTACGGCAACCGCCTTGAACGCCATCTTAACGTCTAAAGCGGCTCGCCGGTCCGGTCACGAAGCACTTCGCGGCGGCCAATATGGTTCGGCGCAGTGATGAAGCCGTCTTCTTCCATACGATCAATCAACCGGGCTGCGCTGTTATAACCAATCCGCAGCTGACGCTGAATCCAGCTCGTCGATGCCTTTTGGCTTTCAAACACGATCTGGCACGCCTTGCGATATTGCGCGTCTTCTTCGTTGTCGTCGCCGCCCATGCCGCCAAAGTCGAAACCGCCATCTTCGGGTTCTTCGGTCACCGCCTGAATATATTCGGGCTGCCCTTGGCCGCGCCAATGGTCTGCCACGCGGCGGACTTCATCATCGGAAACAAACGGACCATGAATACGCGTCAGCCCGCGTCCGCCCGCCATATACAGCATGTCGCCCTTGCCCAGCAGCTGTTCGGCACCCTGTTCACCCAAAATAGTGCGGCTATCGATTTTCGAGGTCACATGGAAAGAAATGCGCGTGGGCAAGTTCGCCTTGATCACGCCCGTGATAACATCAACCGATGGCCGCTGCGTCGCCATGATGAGGTGAATACCCGCAGCCCGCGCCTTTTGCGCGAGGCGTTGAATGAGGAATTCAACCTCCTTGCCCGCTGTCATCATCAGGTCAGCCAGCTCGTCCACGATGATGACGATCTGCGGCATTGGCTCATAGGCCAAGCTTTCTTCCTCATATTGCGGCTGGCCGGTCATCGGGTCATAGCCAATTTGCACCTTACGGCCCAATGGCGCGCCCTTTGCCTTTGCCCCGCGGACTTTTTCGTTGAAGTTTGCAAGGTTGCGCACGCCCAGCGATGACATCATCCGGTAGCGTTCTTCCATCTGCTCAACCGCCCATTTGAGCGCGCGAATGGCCTTGGCAGGCTCCGTTACAACAGGTGACAACAGATGCGGAATATCGTCATAGCTGCTCAATTCGAGCATCTTGGGATCGATCATGATCATTCGGCACTGGTCCGGCGTCAGACGATAGAGCAGCGACAATATCATGCAGTTGAGGCCAACCGATTTACCGGACCCGGTTGTCCCTGCGACCAACAAATGCGGCATCGGGGCGAGATCGGCGATGACCGGATCGCCCGAGATATTCTTCCCCAAAATTATCGGCAAAGCACCCTTTTGATCGGCAAAGGCGTCTGATCCGACCATTTCCTGAAACACCACGGCTTCGCGATGGGCGTTGGGCAGCTCAATACCCATGACGGTTCGGCCCGGTATCGTCGAAACACGCGCGGACAAAGCGGACATGTTGCGCGCAATATCCTCTGCCAGCTGGATAACGCGGCTGGATTTGATACCCGCTGCAGGCTCCAACTCATACATTGTGACCACGGGTCCCGGACGCACCGCAACAATCTGTCCTTTGACGTGAAAGTCATCGAGCACCGATTCCAGCAAGCGCGCATTTGCTTCCAGCGCCGTCTTGTCGAGTTTCGGCACTGAAATGGCGGGCGGCGGATCCAGCAGATCAAGCGACGGCAAAACAAAGCTGCCAAAGAAATCGCCCTGCCGCGCGCCGGTTGAGAACGCCGCTTTTTTCGGCGCCAGCGTGCGGTCTTCAATCACGGGGGGCTTGCGCAGTTCCGGCTCGACAGCCTTACGCGGCGGCTTTGGCTCGATAATTTGGGCAACATCGGAATCGTCTGCGTCAAAGGCACCCAGATCGTTTTTGATGCCTGAAAATTTAGGCATGGCCAATGAAGGAATGCGGAACAGCGGACGCTCAAGCTCAAGCGCGCGAATAACCAACGCTATCCCGCCACTTAAGCTGCCCAAAATCAGCAGAACCCGCAATATAGTGCCGAATACGCCGTGAATTTGGCCAACAAGTGCGACGGCGGCATTTGCCAACAGCAAATTAATCGCGCCGCCCCATCCAGCGGGCAAGCCGATGTCGCTGCCGTGCTGCCAATAGGCCATGCCAAACCCGATCAGCAGCATGCCACACAGGCATAATGTAAGCTGCCGTTTCCATTGCGGCTGCGGGACGGCCCGCCACAAGCGTCGTGCAAACACCAGCATCAACGGGAACAGGAAAATGGCAGGAACGCCAAATAGAAACAGAACGATGTCGGACACATAGGCGCCACTTTGGCCCATCCAGTTGTGCTGCACATCTGCAGCCGCACTATTAAACGCCGCATCGCCGGCCGAATAGCTAAGCACCGCAAAGCCATAAAATACCGCAAACAGGCCAAGCACAGCCGCGCCAAACAAGGTGCTGCTGCGGATCAGCGACGCGCGCATCATATTCCGCCAATTGGCCATGTTCGTTTTTGAGGTAAATTTAGAAATGCGCGAGGCCATGATTATAATGCCATATATGGGTGGCCGCCAACGGCCGAACGCCCCCTTTTCGCTGTCGCTGGACTCGCCGTCAAGTATTACAGGTTGAAGATTGCTGCCAACGCGGATGGGCTACGGTCAAAATCCTCCTTTGAGTCCGCCCATCTGTTGCGGCATAGGGGCAATATGAATCACAAAGCAGACGTCATCATTATCGGCGGCGGGCTCATCGGGCTTACGCAAGCATTGGCATTGGCAGCACATGGCATCACCAGCCATGTCATTGACCGCGCGGATCAGGCGAGCATGTTGCAAGCCGGCTTTGACGGCCGCACTTTTGCCATATCGAGCTCTAGCTATAAACTGTTCGAAGCCATTGGACTGGGCGACGCATTGGCCGGAAAAGGCTGTCCGATTGAAAAGATTTGGGTGAGCGATAGCCTGAAGCCCGGATCGCTGGATTTCGCACCCGCCGAAGATGACGGCTTCCTGGGCCAAATGTTTGAAAGCCGCTTCTTGCGCGGCGTGTTGTACAATGCGGCGCTGGAACGCGATGCGATCCAGTTGCACATGCCCGCCAACATCACCCACAAATCACAGGATTCAGGTCGCGCCTCCGTGCATCTGGATGATGGCAAAGTTTTGACCGCTGACCTGATGATTGTCGCCGAAGGGCGGCAAAGCCAGACGCGCGAGGAAATGGGGATCAATATTGCGCACTGGCAATATGACCATAGCGCCATGGTCGGTGCGATCTTCCACGAACATTCCCACAACAACATTGCCTATGAGATTTTTTATCCGTCAGGCCCATTTGCCGTGTTGCCCATGTTGGATGCGGACGACGGGCGGCATCGTTCAGCGATCGTCTGGTCGGTCGATGCCGCAGATGCGCCGGGATATATGAAATTGTCGCCGCGTGGATATGCGGCGGAGCTGGAAAAGGCGATGGGCGGCATATTGGGTGCCGTTGAGATCGCCGCGCCTTTGTCGTCGTACAAGCTTGGGTTCCACCATGCGGCCAACATCACGGCGGAACGGGTGGTGCTGATCGGCGACAGCGCCCATGGCATTCACCCCATCGCGGGTCAGGGGTTGAACCTTGGGCTGCGCGACGTTGCTGCGTTGACCGAAGTATTGGTCGACGGGATGCGGCTTGGCCTTGATTTTGGTGATGCGCAGTTGCTTGATCGCTATAGCCGGTGGCGCAGCATTGATACGTTGCTGATCGCGGTATCGACCGATGGCTTGAACCGCCTTTTTTCCATTCCCGGCAAAACCGCGTCTGCGGTCCGGCGTTTCGGAATGGCCATGGTGCAGCGCGCTGCCCCGGCCAAGGCATTTTTCATGGCCGAGGCGCGGGGCGAAAGCGGCGCGCTACCCAAATTGCTTCAGGGTGTTGCCGTCTAAATTCGCATTAGCCCTGGGTCACGGGCACAAGACGGATTTCGACACGGCGGTTTGCCGCGCGACCGGTTTCGTCCAGATTGCTCGCCTTTGGCTGGCTCTCACCATAGCCACGCGTGGCAAGACGCGCGGACTGAACGCCGCGCGAAGTTAGATAGCTTGCAACAGCCGACGCACGGCGTTCCGATAACGACTGGTTATAGGCATCCGACCCGGTGGAATCGGTATGGCCCATGACGTCGACATAGGTTTTTTCATATTGCATCAGCGTCGATGCAACCTGATCCAGCGTATTGCGGAAACCCGCATCGATATTCGCGCTATCGAGGCCAAAGGTCACTTCCGAAGGCATATCGAGAACAAGATTGTCGCCATCGCGAATAACGTTGATGCCGGTGCCTGCGGTTTGCTGACGCAGCTTTCTTTCTTGTTCGTCCATATAATAGCCAACACCCGCACCGGCCAAAGCGCCAATACCGGCGCCGACAATCTTTTCCGTGCGATCACGACGGCCGCCAATAAGGTCGCCAAGCAAATATCCGCCCAATGCGCCGCCAACGCCACCAAGCGCAGCCTTCGAAATCGTGCGCTGGCCCGTTGTCGGGTCGGTCACACATGCCGATAGCGGCAGCATGGCGGCCATAAGCGACAGTGTTATCAATTGATTCTTCTTCATCATTTTCCCTTTCAGCTTGGGCGCCCCATAAGCGACACCCATGATGAACCTGCGATTATCATTGGCCGGGTTGCATCTTCTAACGATAACAGATTTTGCGGCATTTTGTTGCCAAAGCGCTGGCGTTGGCACTATGGGAAGCAGGTCCCTATGGAACCTCTTCATCCTTTCCCGTGGTTTGATGCCGCGACTATATTGGCCCTCATTGCCTTGAACGGTGTGTTTGCCATGTCTGAACTCGCCATTGTTTCGGCACGCACAGCGAAATTAAAGGCGATGGCGGAAGACGGAAAGCGCGGCGCAGCGGCCGCCCTTCGGTTAGGACGAGACCCCGGCAAGTTTCTGTCCACCGTGCAAATCGGCATTACACTTATTGGTATTATCGCCGGTGCGTATTCGGGATCGACGCTCGGCGGGCCAGTGGCAGAGCGCATCGCGCTTTTGGGCATGGGCAAGGAATGGGCCGAAACTTTGGGTTTCGGAATCGTGATCAGCATCACGACTTACGCATCCTTGGTGGTCGGCGAGCTGGTCCCCAAGCAATTTGCGCTCATTGCGCCTGAGAGAATCGCCGTCACCATGGCAGGGCCAATGGAGATGCTGGCACGCGTGACCGCACCGATTGTCTGGACCCTTGATAAATCCAGCGCGACCATATTCCGCGCACTTGGTCTGCGCCGCGACACCCGTGATGCACTGAGCGCCGAGGAATTGCGTATGGTCTTCGCCGAAGCCACCCATGCAGGCATCATTGAAGAGCACGAACATAAGGTCATTGCAGGCGTTGTGCGGCTTGCCGACCGTCCGGTACGTGAAGTCATGACGCCACGGACCGACGTTGACCGTATTGCGGCCGACGCATCTGAAGATGATGTCCGCGATTCGCTGTTAAATTCGCTGCACACGCGGCTACCCGTCACCGGTGAAGATGGTGACGATATCATTGGCGTTGTCCAATCACGCGATATTGTTGCGGCACAGATTCGCAGGGAAAGTCTCGATATCCGCAGCCTGATGCGTCGCGCCGAAATCATTCCTGATCAACTTGACGCCATGGACGCACTCGAAATTCTGCGTTCGTCCGATGTGCCGATGTTACTTGTCCATGATGAATATGGCCATTTTGAAGGAATCGTCACGCCGAACGACCTTTTGGCAGCCATTGCAGGCGAATTTGCATCGGATCAGGCGCAAGGTAGCGCGCCGAACATCATCACATTGGACGATGGCTCAATGCTCGTCTCGGGCGCAATGTCCGCCGACGCAATGGCAGACGCGCTGTCGATTGATCTGCCCGAAGACCGCGATTACGCGACCGCTGCGGGCCATGTCCTACACATCTTGCGGCACTTGCCCGAAGAGGGTGAATCCTTCCGCGACCAAGGTTGGCATTTTGAAGTTGTGGATATGGATGGCCGCAAAATCGACAAGCTCCGCGTCCGACTTGCAGAAAAAGCAACTCGAACGGACGCAGTTGAGGGCTTGTGATTGCACAAACGCTTGGTTAGGGCGTTTGGCAGATATGGAATTACACGTCACGACGACAACAGGATATTGATATGGCCGATTTCTTCCTTCCAAAGAACAGCAAGGTCCAAAAGGGCACTGTTCACGCCGCGAAAACCGACGGGAAAGTCAAGAAATTCAAGGTATATCGTTACGATCCCGACAGTGGCGAAAACCCGCGTTACGACACTTTTGAAGTCGACACCGAATCCTGCGGCCCCATGGTCCTCGACGCGCTGATCAAGATGAAGGGCGAACAAGATTCGTCGCTGACATTCCGCCGTTCGTGCCGCGAAGGCATTTGTGGTTCATGCTCGATGAACATCGACGGCAAAAATGGCCTCGCGTGCACCACGGCAATTGAAGATTGCAAAAGCGAAGTCACACTGACTCCGCTGCCGCATATGGAAGTCATCAAGGACCTCGTTCCTGACTTCACCCATTTTTATGCGCAATATGCGTCGATCAAGCCATGGCTGCAGACGGTGACGCCAGAACCATCAGGCAAGGAGCGTCTTCAGTCGCCTGAAGACCGTGCAAAGCTGGATGGTCTGTATGAGTGCATCTTGTGCGCATGCTGCTCGACAAGCTGCCCGTCTTATTGGTGGAACAGCGACAAGTTTTTGGGCCCAGCCATCTTGCTTCAGGCCTATCGCTGGTTGGCAGATAGCCGTGACGAAATGACCGGTGAGCGTTTGGATGAGTTGGAAGATCCATTCCGTCTGTATCGCTGCCACACGATCATGAACTGCGCGAACGCATGCCCCAAGGGTCTGAACCCTGCAAAGGCCATTGCTGAAACCAAGAAGATGGTGGCCGAACGCCACCTTTAATTTACGGGACGGCAGTTGGACACACCCGCTTTTGACAGCAGTCCGGATCCGGACAATCCCGGTTGGCTAAACTGGCAGATGACCGATGCCACGCGCTATAATGGCACGGTCCTCGGTAAAATGCTGGTGCGCAGTGAGGGGCATCATAAAGCACGCCTGCGCATGTTCCCCGAACACCGGCACAGCAACTTGCGCGACGCGGTGCATGGCGGCGTCACGCTTGGCTTTATCGACGTGGCCATGTTTGGCGCGTCGCGGATGTTTGGCCTGATTGAGGCGGGCGCTGCCGTTACGCTTGACCTATCGGTGCAGTTCATTGGCGCTGGCGTAATCGGCGAACCACTTGAAGCAGAGGTCGAACTTTTGAAAGAAACGGGTCGCCTGCTGTTCATGCGCGGCATTGTCTCGCAAGGCGAGTCCCGCGTCGCCGCGTTTTCAGGGACGATTCGAAAACCCAGTAAGAAATGATGCCCGCCTCGGTCACCGAACGGCACGCAGCCCTGGTTAGTGCAGGCGAACTGAAGCCTGATGCTGATCAAGCCAAGGCCGTTTTGGCGCTGGCAAAAGCGCAGGCAGAGCTTGAGGCCGTGCCGCCCCGCGGAAGCACAATGTGGCGTTTCTTGGGACGCAAGCCGGACCCGGCGCGCGGCCTATATTTATGGGGCGGTGTTGGGCGCGGAAAATCCATGCTCATGGACCTGTTTTTTGACAGCGTGCAGATACAGCGGAAACGTCGCGCGCATTTCCACGAGTTCATGCTGGATATCCACGCGCGGCTAAAGGTTGAGCGCGAAAAAGAAAAAGGCGATCCCATTCCACCGGTGGTCGCGGCACTGGCAGATGAAGCCCGTTTGCTCTGTTTTGACGAAATGGTCGTCAACAATATGGCCGATGCAGCGATCATGTCGCGGCTGTTTACGGGATTGATTGCCGCAGGCGTCACGGTTGTCACAACGTCGAACCGGCGACCCGATGACCTGTATAAGGATGGCCTAAACCGCCAGCTGTTCTTGCCGTTCATCGCGTTGATCAAAGACAGGCTTGATATTTTTGCGCTCGATGGCCCGACAGACTATCGGCGCGACCGTCTGGGCAATGCCAAAACCTGGCTCGTACCCAATGGTGCCGAGGCGACGGCCGCGCTTTCGGAAACATTCTTCCGGATGACGGATTACCCGCCCGAGGACCGCGCACATGTCCCCTCGTTAGAACTCGACGTGGGCGGCGGTCGGACGCTGCATGTGCCAAAGGCGCTGAAGGGTGTCGCCGTTTTCTCGTTCAAGCGTCTGTGCGCTGAGGCCCGTGGTGCCTCTGACTATCTGGCGATTGCGCGGCGGTTTCACACCGTTTTGATGGTGGGCATTCCTGTACTTGGGCCGCACAACCGCAATGAAGCGGCGCGATTTGTGACGCTGATCGATGCGTTGTACGAATATCGCGTAAAGTTTTTGGCGAGTGCAGATGCCGGCCCCGACCAGCTTTACCCGATGGGCGACGGGCGATTTGAATTTGACCGTACCGTGTCGCGGCTGATGGAAATGCAGTCGGAAGATTATCTGGCGGAAGGCCACGGCGCGCGCTAGCATTGCATAAAGGAGAGAAAAGATGATCGGACGGAGCACGTTTTTGTTGGCAGGCATGTTGGCCCTGACAACCGCTGCACATGCGCAAACAGCTGCATCGAAAATAGCAGCGGAACGCGCGCTCTTTGCAAAGATTGTCGAAATTCCCACCGTTGAGGGGCAGCCTGCCGAATTCAAAAAGCTGACCACCTTATTGGCAGCGGAGTTCCGCAAGGCTGGCATCACGAACGTGATCGTCAAGGATCATGACAATACCCAGACAATGATTGTCCGTTGGCCCGCAGCCAAGCCGTCGGGCAAAAAGCCTATTTTGCTGATGGCGCACATGGATGTCGTCGCCGCCAAAGCAAGCGATTGGAAATATCCGCCATTTAAGTTTCGCGAAGAGGGCGGATATTATCTGGGTCGCGGTTCAAACGACAATAAGGCTGCGTTGACCGGCATCGTCCTTGCGCTGCAATATTTGCGCGCAGAAAAGTTTGAACCGACGCGCGATATCATTGTGCTGTTTACCGGCGATGAAGAGACGATCGGCAACGGTGCACGTCGCGCGGCAACCGAATGGCGCGAGCTTATTGACGCTGAATATGCCCTCAATGGAGATGCGGGCGGCGGATCGGTTTTCCCTGATGGGCGCGTTGAAGGCTTTGGTATTCAGATTGCGGAGAAAACCTATGCCGATTTCCATCTGACCGCTGTGAACCGTGGCGGGCACAGCAGCGTGCCGCGCCCGGACAACGCGATATATGCGTTGGCCAATGCGCTCACCGCAGTGGAGCGTCATCGCTTTCCAGCCATGATTAACGATGCCACACGCGCGAGTTTCGAGATGCTGGCAAAAGGTGATAGCGGCCAATTTGGCGAGCTGTTGCGCAGATATCTTGCCGATCCCCAAGATCGCGAAACCGCCGATCTGTTAGAGGCGATGGACCCCGGAAGCACGCGCACGCGCTGTGTCGCAACGATGTTGTCTGGCGGTCACGCGCCAAATGCCTTGCCCCAAAAGGCCGAAGCCAATGTGAACTGCCGCATTTTTCCCAGCGTCAAAACAGAGGATGTCCGGCAGCAATTGCAAACGCTGTCAGGGCCGGATGTCACGGTATCGGCCGTTGAAGGATCGCAAACACCCGAAACCGCACCATCACCGATGCGCGATGACATAGTCCAAGCCTATCGGGCCGCTGTCGCAACCCGCTTTCCGAACGCGCCCGTTCTGCCATTCCAGTCGGCGGGCGCTACCGACGGCGCGTTTTTACGGTCAGCGGGCATTCCCGTTTATGGATTTGGTGGCCTTTGGAGCATCGTCGGACAGAAAGAGGGCGCGCATGGCCTAGATGAACGCGTCTGGGCCGAGGGATTTCATGGCCAAGTCCCCATCTGGATGGAAATGTTGCGGCGGGTCGCTGGTAACTGACAGGGTGCAGTTCACCCGTTATCGCTATTGCGAACTGTTATCAGAAAAAGCCTTAGCTTTGGACTTTTATTGGGTTGTTATCCACAGCGATTCGGCGTAACGACGCCGCAATTCCGCTAAAAAGCCCTAAGGGAAGGACAGTTTTGTATGGCTCGCAAAAAAATTGCGCTTATTGGCGCCGGTAATATCGGCGGCACGCTTGCTCACCTCGCAGCATTGAAAGGCCTCGGCGACATCGTCTTGTTCGACGTTGTTGAAGGCATTCCCCAGGGCAAGGCGCTTGACCTGTCGCAATGCGGTCCGGTCGAAGGCTTCGATGCCAAGATTACGGGTACCAATGATTATGCCGATATTGCTGGCGCCGACGTGATCATCGTCACCGCTGGTGTCGCGCGCAAGCCCGGCATGAGCCGCGATGATTTGCTTGGCATCAACCTGAAGGTCATGAAGGCCGTGGGCGAAGGCATTGCCGCGAACGCGCCAAATGCATTCGTCATCTGCATCACCAACCCGCTCGACGCGATGGTATGGGCGCTGCGCGAATTCTCCGGCCTGCCGCACCACATGGTTGTCGGCATGGCGGGTGTTCTCGATTCCGCACGTTTCAGCCACTTCCTTGCGGACGAATTCAACGTGTCGATAAAAGACGTCACCAGCTTCGTGCTTGGTGGTCATGGTGACACGATGGTGCCGGTCATTCAATATTCGACCGTATCGGGTATTCCGGTTCCAGACCTTATCAAAATGGGCTTTTCAACGCAGGAGCGCATTGACGCAATCGTTCAGCGCACGCGCAGCGGCGGCGGTGAAATCGTTGGTCTTCTTAAAACCGGCTCTGCGTTCTACGCACCGGCAACAAGCGGTATCGCGATGGCCGAAGCTTATTTGAACGACCAAAAACGCGTTCTTCCAGCTGCAGTGCATCTGACCGGCCAATATGGCGTCGACAATCTATATGTCGGCGTACCTGTCGTCATTGGTGCTGGCGGCGTTGAAAAGGTCGTCGAAATCGCGCTTGATGACGAAGCCAAGGGTAACCTCGCGGTCAGCGTCGATGCGGTCAAAGAACTGCTTGTCGCATGTAAGGCAATTGATTCCTCGCTGAACTAAGCGAACCCCAGAATTTAGGAGACGTATGTGAGCATCCTTATCAACAAAAACACCAAGGTCATCACGCAAGGTATGACAGGTGCTACTGGCACATTCCATACCGAGCAGGCGCTTGCTTATGGCACGCAGATGGTTGGCGGTGTTACCCCCGGCAAGGGCGGAACAACGCATATTGGCCTGCCGATGTTTGACACGGTGCTTGAGGCCAAGCAAACAACGGGTGCGGATGCGTCGGTTGTGTATGTGCCACCACCCTTTGCGGCCGATTCAATCCTTGAAGCCATCGACGCGGAAATCCCGTTGATCGTTTGCATCACCGAAGGCATTCCTGTGCTCGACATGGTCAAGGTAAAGCGCGCATTGTCGGGTTCGAAATCGCGCCTGATTGGACCAAACTGCCCTGGCGTTCTGACACCCAATGAATGCAAAATCGGCATCATGCCCGGCAGCATCTTCTCCGCAGGTTCGGTCGGCGTGGTTTCACGTTCTGGCACGCTCACTTATGAAGCCGTGTTCCAGACCACAGCAGAAGGCCTTGGCCAAACCACTGCGGTCGGCATTGGCGGTGACCCCGTCAACGGCACCAACTTCATCGATTGCCTTGAACTGTTCCTTGCTGATGATGCGACAAAGTCGATCATCATGATCGGTGAAATCGGCGGCAGCGCAGAAGAAGAAGCTGCACAGTTCCTGATCGACGAAGCCAAAAAAGGCCGCAAAAAGCCAATGGCTGGTTTCATCGCCGGACGCACGGCACCTCCCGGACGCCGCATGGGCCATGCTGGCGCCATCGTATCGGGCGGCAAGGGCGACGCAGAAAGCAAGATCGCAGCAATGGAAGCCGCCGGCATCCGCGTATCGCCGTCACCATCATTGCTCGGCAAGACATTGGTCGAGGTTCTGAAGGGTTGAGGTTTGGGCGTTTCATAAACGCGTTGGAATCCAGCGTCCGCTGGAACACACACATTTGTGTTCCCCGGCGCAGGCCGGGGTCCAGCCGTGAATGGAACGTCGATTGTCTTGGTTCTGGACCCCAGCCTTCGCTGGGGAACACAGCGGTCAACTAAAAGATGGCAGCCGCTTTGGAAGCTGCGTGAGATCGAACAGATGAACCCTCATTGGGCGGATCTGTACAAGACATTAGTTTGATGTTGGACCCCGGCGTTCGCTTGGGCACACGAGGTATTTTATGGGCTTAGAAAACCAAGATTTTGAAACTGAGCAAGGTCCAAGCTGGGCGCGTTCGAATTGGCCTTTGTCCATCACCGATGACCTCACGGCTTCGCTTGATCCGACGCAGATGGCGGTCGAGGTTAAGGCCGCGGCGAAGGCTGCTGGCAAGCCCATGGCAGAGGCCGACGCCGTTGCCGCTGCAAGCGATTCCATTCGCGCCATGATGCTGGTCCGCACCTATCGTGTGCGCGGGCATCTGGCGGCAAATCTGGATCCGCTTGGGCTTTCCAAGCAGGATATCCCCGCTGACCTTACCCCCGAATATCATGGCTTTTCTGGCGCAGACCTCGACAAGCGGGTCTATGTCGGCGGCACGCTCGGGCTCGAATGGACCACGGTTCGTGAACTCGTCGATACGCTGCGCGCCAATTATTGTGGCCCAGTTGGCCTCGAATATATGCATATTTCCGACGTCGAAGAGCGCCGGTTCCTGCAAGAACGGATGGAGGGCAAAGATGCCGCCATCCAATTTACGCCCGAAGGCAAAAAAGCCATCCTCGGCAAAGTCATCGAGGCGGAGCAATATGAAAAATTCCTTGGCCGCAAATATGTAGGTACGAAGCGCTTCGGCCTTGATGGCGGCGAATCGATGATTCCCGCACTCGAAGCCGTCATCAAATATGGCGGCCAGCTGGGCGTGCGCGAAATCGTTTACGGCATGCCCCATCGTGGCCGTCTCAACGTTTTGGCCAATGTGATGGCAAAACCATACCGCATCATCTTCCACGAATTTTCGGGTGGAAGCGCGAACCCTGATGATGTTGGCGGTTCGGGCGATGTGAAATATCACCTCGGCACCAGCACTGACCGCGAATTTGACGGCATCAAGGTGCATATGAGCCTGGTACCAAACCCTTCGCACCTTGAAGCGGTGAACCCTGTGGTGCTCGGCAAGGTACGCGCGAACCAAACGGCACGCGATGACCTTGGGAAGCACGAACAAGTGCTCCCCGTGCTTCTGCATGGCGATGCGGCCTTTGCTGGTCAGGGCATCGTTTGGGAGTGCCTCGGCTTTTCCGGCATTCGTGGGTACAACACCGGTGGCTGCCTGCACTTTATCGTGAACAACCAGGTTGGTTTCACAACCAGCCCGCAATATGCGCGGTCTTCGCCTTATCCATCCGACGTCGCAAAGGGCGTTCAGGCGCCAATATTCCACGTCAATGGTGATGATCCCGAAGCGGTGACCTTCGCCTGTAAAATTGCGATCGAATTCCGCCAGACATTCCACCGCGACATCGTCATCGACATGTGGTGCTACCGCCGCTTTGGCCATAATGAAGGCGACGAACCCGGTTTTACGCAGCCATTGATGTATAAAGTGATCAAGGGCCACCCCGCCGTCAGCAGCTTGTACGCCAAACGGCTTGAGGCCGAGGGTGTTATCGATGCGAACTGGGCGGACGAGCATGCCATGCGCTATGTGCAGACGCTTGAGCAGGAATTTGCCAGCGCAGCCGATTATAAAGCCAATGCCGCTGACTGGTTTGGTGGACGTTGGTCGGGCCTGTCCAAACCAGCCGATCCCGAAACCGCGCGCCGGAATGTGCAAACAGGTGTTTCCAAAAAACTGTTTGATAGCATGGGTCGCACGCTGACCACTGTGCCCGAAGGCCACAATATTCACCCCACACTCAATCGTGTGCTCGATGCCAAAAAAGCGATGTTCAGCACAGGCGCAAACTTTGACTGGGCAACAGGCGAAGCGCTCGCTTTCGGATCTTTGCTCTCCGAAGGTTATGGCGTGCGCCTATCGGGCCAAGATTCGGGCCGCGGTACGTTCAGCCAACGCCACGGCGTCTGGGTCGACCAAACGACTGAGGAAAAATATATCCCGCTGGCAACATTGCCACATGGCCGTTTTGAAATCCTCGACAGTCCCTTGTCGGAATTCGGCGTGCTGGGTTTTGAATATGGCTATGCGGGTGCCGAACCAAAGACACTGGTGCTTTGGGAAGCGCAATTTGGTGACTTCGTGAATGGTGCGCAAACCATGATCGATCAGTTTATTGCCGCCGGTGAAGCAAAATGGTTGCGCGCTAATGGCCTCGTGATGCTGTTGCCGCATGGCTATGAAGGACAAGGTCCGGAGCACAGCTCGGCGCGGCTTGAACGCTTCCTGCAATTGTGCGCCGAAGACAATATTCAGGTCGCAAACTGCACGACGCCTGCAAATTATTTCCATTTGCTGCGCAGGCAGATGGCACGTCCATTCCGCAAGCCGCTGATCGTCATGACGCCAAAATCATTGTTGCGGCACAAGCTTGCGGTTTCCAAGGCAGAGGATTTCCAAGGCGAAAGCCATTTCATGCGGATCCTATCGGACATCAACGCGCCTGCGGACAAGGATGTCAAACGACTGGTCCTATGTTCGGGTAAGGTTGCCTATGACCTGATGGAAGCGCGCGATGCATCGGGTGACACAAACACCGCGATTGTCCGCATCGAGCAGCTATATCCGTTCCCAGCCGAACCATTGATTGTCCGGTTGAAGCGCATGACCAATTTGGAAGAAGTCGTTTGGGCCCAGGAAGAGCCGCGCAACGCCGGCAGCTGGAGCTTCGTCGACCCTTATTTGGAAGAATGCCTCGCAGAAGCCAATGTCGGCCCGGCACGTGCACGTTATGCCGGACGCAAAGCCGCAGCCGCGACAGCCACGGGTCTTGCCAAGCGCCACCAAGCCGAACAGGCCGCGTTGGTTGCAGACGCATTGGGCCACAATGTCCGCGAAGAAATCCGCCGCCAACGCACTGGGGGAACCAAGCCGGTTACCCCTCCATCCTCCTGAGGATTGAATTATGAGCACTGAAGTTAAAGTCCCCGTATTGGGCGAGTCCATCACTGAAGCGACCCTTGGCCAATGGCTGAAGAAACCGGGTGAGCCGGTTGCGGTCGATGAACCGATCGCCAGCCTTGAAACCGACAAGGTCGCGGTCGAAGTGCCGTCGCCTGTCGCCGGTATCATGGGTGCCTATGCTGTTGAGGAAGGCGCGACCGTTAATGTCGGCGCTGTCATTGCTTCAATCGATACTGGCACCGGAGCCGCCGCAGCACCTGCTGCTGCCTCGTCCGCTGTGGCCCCCGCCGTTACGAGCACCGCTGCACCTGCGCCGGCCGCTGCTTCAGAAAATAGCGATCTGCCCTTGTCGCCTGCCGTCCGCCGCCTGGTGCTTGAGCTCGGCATTGACCCAAGCAAGATCAAAGGCACCGGCAAAGACGGCCGCTTGACCAAGGAAGATGTTGTTGCGGCTGCAAAGGGTGCGCCTGCGCCTGCAGCCACTTCGGCATCAACGGCGACGCCAGCTGCGTCTGCACCGGCAGGTGCGCGTCAGGAAGAGCGCGTGAAGATGACGCGTCTGCGCCAGACAATCGCAAAGCGTTTGAAGTCTGCACAAGACACAGCCGCCTTGCTGACGACATTTAACGATGTCGACATGTCCGCTGTGATCGAAGCGCGCGCAACCTACAAAGACCTGTTCGAAAAGAAGCACGGCGTGCGCCTTGGCTTCATGGGCTTCTTTACCAAGGCTGTTGCTTTGGCTGCGCGTGATGTTCCTGCCGTAAATGCGCAGATCGATGGCGACGAAATCGTCTATCACAATTATCTCGACGTCTCGGTCGCCGTTAGCGCGCCAAATGGCCTCGTCGTACCCGTCGTGCGCAACGCCGACGCCATGAGCTTTGCCCAGATTGAAAAGGCCATTGGTGATTTTGGCGCAAAGGCAAAGGCCGGTGCGCTCACCATGGAAGATATGTCGGGCGGAACCTTCACCATTTCCAACGGCGGCGTGTTCGGCAGCCTGATGTCGACTCCGATTATCAACCCGCCACAGTCCGCCGTGCTTGGTCTTCACCGGATCGAAGACCGCCCCGTTGTCCGTGACGGACAGGTTGTGGTTCGCCCAATGATGTATTTGGCGCTAAGCTATGACCACCGTCTCATCGACGGCCGCGAGGCAGTGACTTTCCTGAAAATCGTCAAAGAGGCGATTGAAGACCCGACCAGGTTGTTGATAGACCTTTAAGGAGCTGAGCAATGGCAGAACATGATTATGACCTGATCGTTATCGGTGCAGGTCCGGGCGGTTATGTTGCCGCCATCCGCGCCGCACAACTCGGCCTGAAAACAGCCTGCGTCGAAAGCCGCGAGACATTGGGTGGCACGTGCCTCAACGTCGGCTGCATTCCGTCGAAAGCTTTGCTGCACGCATCCGAAATGTATCATGAGGCACAATCGGGTTCGCTGGCGAAATTCGGTATCGATTTTAAGGGCGTCTCGCTCAACCTCGATCAAATGCATGCAGAAAAAGCGAAGGCTGTGTCCGAACTGACCGGCGGCATCGAGTTTCTGTTTAAAAAGAACAAGGTCGATTGGCTCAAGGGCCGCGCCGCATTCACGTCCGCCAACAGCATTGATGTAGCCGGCAAAAATTACACCGCGAAAAACATCATGGTCGCGACAGGATCATCGGTAACGCCATTGCCCGGTGTCGAAATAGACCAAAAGGTTATCGTCGATTCCACCGGCGCGCTGGCGTTGCCAAAGGTGCCAAAGCACATGGTCGTTATCGGCGGCGGTGTTATTGGACTTGAGCTTGGAAGTGTCTGGCTACGTCTTGGCGCGCAAGTGACTGTGGTCGAATATCTTGACCAGATCCTGCCCGGCATGGACGGCGAAGTCCGCAAGGAAGCCGCCAAGATCTTCAAGAAACAGGGCTTCAACCTGCGCATGGGCACCAAGGTTACTGGCGCAACGGTAAAGGGCGGCATGGCCACGCTGACGGTTGAACCATCAGCCGGCGGTGCAAGCGAAACGATTGAAGCGGATTGCGTACTTGTGGCGATTGGCCGCCGCGCAAACACCGATGGCCTCGCAATGGAAAAAGCGGGTCTCGCGGTCAATGCGCGCGGACAGATTGAAATTGGACATGATTTCCAAACCAATGTCCCCGGCATCTACGCGATTGGCGATGTTTGCCCCGGCCCCATGCTGGCGCATAAGGCGGAAGACGAAGGCATTGCCGCGGCTGAATTTGTCGCCGGCCTGACGGGCATCGTCAACCATGACGTCATCCCGGGCGTCGTCTACACCTACCCCGAAATCGCCAGCGTTGGCCTGACCGAGGAAGAAGCCAAAGAACAGGCTTCGGCTTCGGGTAGCGAGATCAAGGTCGGCAAATTCCCGATGATGGCCAACAGCCGTGCGAAAACAAATCGCACCACGGACGGTTTCGTCAAAGTCATTGCCGATGCAAAAACCGACCGCGTGCTTGGCGTGCATATCATCGCATCGATTGCCGGAAGCATGATCGCTGAAGCAGCTGTGGCTATGGAATTCGGTGCAACGTCGGAAGACATCGCGTACACCTGCCATGCCCACCCGACCCATGCCGAAGCCTTGAAGGAAGCGGCCATGGCCGTGACCGGCAAACCGATCCACATGTGATGATTACCCAAGCGGCCCAAATAGCCCCGGCCATGATTTCATGGTTGGACCTATTTGGGATCGCTGTATTCGCGGCATCGGGCGCTCTCGCCGCGGCGCAACGCAAACAGACGCTGGTGACTTTCTCCTTCTTTGCGCTGGTTACCGGCGCGGGTGGCGGCACCGTTCGCGACCTGCTTATTGGTGCGCCGGTTTTCTGGGTGCAGGATTGGCGTTTTGCAGCAACCTGTCTTGTGACTGCGGGGCTGGTGTGGGTAACGCCGCAACATCTTTGGAAGCCGCGTGCGCTTGACTGGTTTGATGCTGTGGGCATTGCCATTTACGCTGTGTTCGGCACGTGGAAATCACTAACGCTGGGTGTTCCGTTGCTACCGGCGATGATGATGGGCGTCATCACCGCCTGCGTCGGCGGCATCATTCGCGATGTGCTGGCGGGTGAGCCGTCAATCCTGCTGAAGCCTGAAATCTATGTGACCGCTGCGGCGCTGGCATCGGGGCTCTTTGGCCTATCATTATTTATCGGCATACCCGTTCTACCCGCCGCGATTTTCAGCGCGACCGCCGGTTTTGCCTTGCGGGCAATGGCGATTTGGAAAGGCTGGGCAATCCCCGCCTATCGGGGTTAGTTACCGCACGCGGTTCGGGAAAAGCTTCTTTAAATTCGCAATTTTCGGTTTGTCCCATTGTACAATATATGGGTGCCTTGGGTTTTTCGCCATGAAGTCCTGATGATAGCTTTCAGCAGGAAAGAAACTGATCGGCTCCAGCGTCGTCACAATGGGTTTCTTCCAATATCCCGCCCTGTCCAGTTGCGCCATATAAGCACGCGCTACCTTTTGCTGTGCTGCGTTGGCGGGAAATATCGCGGATCGATATTGCTTGCCGCGGTCCGGACCCTGACGATTCAATTGGGTCGGATCATGCGCCACAGAAAAGAATATATGTAACAGTTCGCCATAGCTCACCACCGCAGGGTTATATTGAATCCGCACAGATTCGGCATGCCGCGTGGCGCCCGAACTGACGAGATCATAGTCAGCCGTTGGCCGCGTCCCGCCGGAATAGCCCGAATCCACGCGCGTCACGCCTTTTACGCGTTCGAACACAGCCTCCACACCCCAAAAGCAACCACCGGCAAAAACAGCGGTCTGCAGGCCCTTTGGTTCAACAATTTTCGTAAAGGGCGCGGCGATCCGCATGCCCTCTTCGGCATGCGCTGTGCCGACAGCGGATCCAAAGTCGGAACCACACCCTGTCACCAAACCAAACAGCAGCGCGGCATATGCCGCGCGGATAACGTATTTAGGGGTTCGGGGCAGCCGCTTCATATGATGGACCTCCAACGGACACAGACCGCGTAGCTTCTGCGTTTTGATCATTCGCGCTGGCAGGTTTGATGATGGCCAGCCCAGCCAAACCTAGAGCAAATCCGCCGGCCAGACTGAGGAAAAGATCCGAACGCACGAAGTTATAAAGACGGTCCATATTTTATCTCTGACATATTGCACAGATGCGCGCCAAAACAGCTACCTGCATCGGCTTTGGAAGTCTTCACCAGAAGACACATTAAACGTGCATGAACGCCGTTCAGCGTGATGCACATATTGCGGTCATGTGAGTGCGGCGCAGGCTGCTTGGATACGCGTGCACGCTTCCTTGAGGATATCCGACGATGTTGCATAGGAAATCCGGAAGCCTGGCGACAGACCGAACGCCCCGCCATGCACCGCAGCCACGCGGTAATCATCGAGGAAATAATCGATGAGATCCGCATCGGTTTCAATCTTCTTACCCTTGGGCGTCGTCTTGCCCATCACACCGGTTGCATCGGGATAGACATAAAATGCGCCCTCTGGCGTCGGGCAGCTAAGCCCTGGTGCGTCGTTCAGCATCGCGACGACAAGGTCGCGGCGTTCGCGGAAAGCGATATTGCGTTCACGCAAGAAATCCTGTGGGCCGTTAAGCGCTGCAAGCACGGCATATTGCGAGATTGAACAGGGATTGCTCGTCGATTGCGATTGCAAATCCGCCATCGCCTTAATCAACCATGCTGGGCCACCAGCATAGCCGATGCGCCAACCGGTCATGGCATAGGCTTTGGACGCGCCGTTCATGGTAAGGGTGCGATCATAGAGTTCGGGGCACACCTGAAGCATCGTCGCAAAGGGCGCCTGCGCATACCAGATATGTTCGTACATATCGTCGGACAGCAGCATGACGTGCGGATGGCGCAGCAGCACTGCACCCAGTTCTTTCAACTCAGCCGCATCATAAGCTGCGCCGGTCGGGTTGGACGGCGAGTTCAGGATCAACCAGCGCGTCTTCGGCGTAATCGCGGCTTCCAGTTGTTCTGGCGTGATTTTATAATTCTGCGCCGCAGTCGCCATAACGATCACGGGCGTTCCGCCGGCAAATTGAACGATATCGGGATAGCTGACCCAATAAGGCGCTGGGATGATGACTTCGTCGCCCGTATCAATCGTTGCGACCAGGGCGTTAAACAATGTGTGCTTGCCACCGGAGTTTACCGTGATCTGCTTGGGCGTATATTCAATGCCATTGTCGCGCTTGAATTTTGCAATGATGGCCTGCTTGAGCGGGGCGATACCGTCCACCGCAGTATATTTCGTCATGCCGTCACGAATGGCCTGAATGGCAGCGTCTTTGACGAATTCTGGTGTGTCGAAATCGGGCTCACCCGCCGACAGTCCAATGACATCAATGCCCTGCGATTTAAGATCAATCACGCGTCCGGACATGGCAAGCGTCGCTGAAGGGGCAATCCGGCCGAGCGCGGCCGACAGACGGTCATTCATCATCAATACTTTCGGGCAAAAATTGAACAGAAGTTGCGCGCTTGCCCCTAAAGCCTCGCTAAAAGTTACGCAACCCTATGCGCCCTTATTAATCCACGTGCGCTGTTCCCAATGTAAAATTCATTGGCCAGATCATCGGCTGTCAGGTCCGCTTCTTGAGCTTCACCGGCGTCGATAAGCGCGCGGCGAAGCACAGACGGCAGAAGCCCAGTCTCAAGCCGCGGCGTCAGCAGAACGCCATCCCGTTCAACAAACAAGGCCGTGATGCTGCCTTCGGTTAAACGGCCATCGGCACCAACGAAGATAACTTCGTCACAATCCGTCCGCGCTTTTCGCGCGTTGTCGTAAAAAACCCGATCGCTCATCTTGTGCCGAAGCCGGAAATCTTCCGCGGCGACAGGAAGCGGAACAACGGCAACGCGCCAGTCGGTCACATCCTGAAGCGGGCTGATATCAATCGCGACTGTACCATGCCGGGAAACCATCAGCCGGATTTTCGAAAGCTGATCGAGATGGAAAATGCTGGCGTGCAGGCGGTTGCGCAATGCGTGCCGGTCAAATTCAAATCCGAACAACTGCGCGCTGGTCTTCATGCGCTCCAGATGCAACTCCAGCCGAAGGATACCGGTCATCGGTTCAAAACGCATGGTTTCGATCAGATCAAATCCGGTATCGTCCACCTTGGCAAAATCCCCCTTGGCCAAACATTCTGCCCATTCATCTGCTTCGTGGGAATCGGCGACAACGCCTGATCCTAGCCCAAGTGAAAGCGTCTTTGTGGTATCGCACAGGGTAAAAGTGCGAATGGCGACGTTGAAGGCGGCATCGCCATTGGCATCAATGCGCCCGATGGAGCCACAATATATTCCGCGTGGTGCGGTTTCCACGTCTTCGACGACCTGCATTGCGCGGATTTTCGGCGCGCCCGTAATCGACCCGCATGGAAATAATGCCGTTATGACGTCAACCGCATCCACACCCTCGTTCAGCACACCGGTGACGGTCGAGGTCATCTGGTGAACCGTGGGATAGCTTTCGACATGAAACAATTCAGGCACGGCGACACTGCCCGCGGCACACACACGGGACAGATCATTGCGGAGGAGATCGACGATCATCAGATTCTCCGCCCGTTGTTTCGGGTCGGTGCGCAAGCGCTCCGCAACATCGCTATCCCGTTGCGGGTCGGCTTGCCTTTGTGCCGTGCCCTTCATCGGTTTTGTCGTCACGCGCTGGTCTTTCAGCGCGAAAAACAGTTCGGGCGAAAAGGACAGATAATGCGCGTCCCCCGTGTAGATGACGCCGCCATAGCCTGCCTTCGCACGGCCGCGCAGCGCCGCATATAAGGCCAGCGGATCGCCCGCGTAATCGGCGGAAAGCGGAAAGGTCAGATTGGCCTGATAAATGTCCCCGGCGTGGATAAAATCCTGAACCGCAGCAAAGGCATCGGCATATTCTGCGCGCGAAATCGCGGGGCGCAATTCCGACAAATATGCACCCGCCGGATCGGGTAGATATGACGGCACGACGTCAGCAGAAATTGTGCTGTAGCCGCGAAACAAGCCGAACCACGCCAGTGGCCCGCTGCGTTCTTGCCCAAGATTTGGCAGGAAATGCTGCCCACATTCATAGCCCAAAAACCCCGCGGCATGAAGCCCGCCCCGCTGCGCGTCACGCAGGACATCGAGCACAGCATCGACTTCATCGAAGCTGTTGGCGGTCCATATTTCAACCGGATCGGTATATAGCCGTGCCGGCGACGCACCGTGCATGCGGGCATCGTCGAGCAGCACATAAGGGCGATCTGTCGGGATCTTCATATGCGCAGCAAAATCGACAATGCCCAAGGCTTTAGCCGTTTAGCCGTTCCGCATGCCAAGCGAGATGTTCGGCCATGAAGGTCGAGATGAAATAATAGCTGTGATCATAGCCCGGCTGCATGCGAATTTCGGCACGCTGGCCAACCGCGGCACATTGTTCGACGAGCAGATGGGTCTTGAGCTGTGACTCGAGGAAATTGTCCGCCAGGCCTTGGTCGACCAACAGGTCAGGCAAGCGTGCGCCATCTGCCAACAACGCAACGCTGTCATAGGCGCGCCATTGCGCACGGTCTTCGCCAAGATAGCCACCCAAGGCCTTTTCACCCCAAGGACAATTTAGCGGCGAAACGATCGGCGAAAATGCTGACGTCGACTTATACTTGCCCGGGTTACGCAGACTGATCGTCAGTGCGCCATGCCCGCCCATGGAATGCCCCATAATGGCTTGCCGCTGCATATCCGCAGGGAAGTGCGCGGCGATGATATCGGGCAATTCACGCTCGATATAATCTTGCATCCGGTAATGCGTGTCAAAGGGCGATGCGGTGGCGTTGACGTAAAATCCGGCACCCAAGCCAAAGTCATATGCGGCATCGGCATCATCGGGCACGCCTTCACCGCGCGGGCTGGTGTCGGGCGCCACGAAAATCAAACCCAGCTCTGCACAGGCGCGGCGGAATTCGCCTTTCTCGGTCACATTTGCATGGGTGCAGGTCAGGCCCGACAAAAACCACACCACTGGCAAAATCTGGCCTTCTGCGTGCGGCGGAACATAGACTGAAAAAGTCATGTCGGTGCCGGTGGCTAATGAATGGTGCTTATAAACACCCTGCACGCCGCCAAAGGCAGTGTTTTGAGAGACGGTTTCGAAAGTCATGCGGGCTCCAATGTCGGGACGGAAATAATCTGGGGCGGGTGCTGCCAATAGGTTTGCGCGCGAACAAGATCGCTGGTCGCAATGCTTAAAGTCGCGCTGTTTCGCAGCGGGTGGCAATTGATAATGTCGGCTTGCGCTAACGCGGCATCAAGCACGAAATGAACCGTACAATCTTTATCATTGATTGCCGCCAAAGCGGTGACCGACCCCGGGGTAATGCCGAGCAGCCGTTCCATATCTTCGGCTTTACCAAAGCTGATCCGGCCACAACCGATGGCCGATGGCAACGCCTTTAAATCAACGCGGGCTTCGGCGGGGACGGTGACCAGAAAATATGCGCCGTTCTTGTCTTTCAAAAACAGATTCTTGGTATGCGCACCGGCGATGTCGCGATTATGCGCTTCGCTCTCCGCCACCGTGAATACCGGCGCATGTTCGTGCTTTTCATAAGCAATGCCGAGCGCGGCCAAATCTTTATACAACTGCGCTTCGGCATCGTTCATGATGCTAACACTATCAGTCAGTGACACGGTGCAAGGCGCACAGCTTGTTACCATCCGGATCACGCAGATAGGCAAGATACATTTTCATGCCATTGCCTTCGCGGATACCGGGTGCATCTTCAATCGCTTCGCCGCCATTTTCGACGCCCGCCTTATGCCATGCATCTGCCAACTCAGGGGTCATCGCAAAACCGATGGTGCAGCCATTGCCGTGCGTGGCCGGCTTGCCGTCAATCGGCGGCGTGACAAGGAACAGCGAACCATTGTGCATGTAAATCAAACGACCCTTGGGGTCCTGCATGCCGGGCTTTCCGCCCATGGCTACGAAGGTTGCGTCGTAGAATTTTTTCGAACGGGCAATATCATTGCTGCCCACCATCATATGACTATACATTATTACTTCTCCCTATTTTAAAACACCACGACGCTGCGGATGCTTGTCCCCGCGTGCATCAATTCAAATGCCTTGTTGATTTCCTCAAGCCCCATGACATGCGTAATCATCGGGTCGATTTCGATCTTGC